>NZ_JBHSBI010000033.1:0-146859 GCF_042650645.1 Nonomuraea purpurea | reverse complement strand
TAGAGTGACTTGTCGGCGAATAGATGTAAATAGGACACTTACGGAAAGTTCTCGACTGGCCGCAGTCGGCCACCCCTTGCCGATGAGAGGCGCCCACAAGGAGCGATCTTTGCCAAGATCTTTTTTCGGCCATGCCCGATGAAATGAGTGATCCTCAGTTTGCCGCTTCAAAAAGAGCGGCCTTTACCAGTCCTCCGGACCGGAGTTCAGCGGGCCGCGAGTATTCGTGGAGGACGCCACCGAGCCGGTCTCGTCGGCTTACGTTCAGGTTGACGATTCCGGCTGGATCGATGATCGGATCCGGAACGGCACGTAGTGGAGCCGCCTGGTCCAGGGCTTGATGGGCTCGGTGCTCATTGTCGAGCTCTCGCGGTGTCGGCATCCGCCTCATCGCCGACGATCCGGGCCGTCCGAACCCGCTCGGCCCCGGCCCGGGCCAGCTCGACGAACCGCGGCGAGAAGCCGATCGCCGGCAGAGATGAGTGCCGCGTGTGACAGTGGTGTCGAGAGATTCGTTACGTCTGCGTTGGTCGTGTAGTCGAGCAGTACGACGGTCCGGTGGTTGCTGAGTTCGCGGAGCTCGTCGATGAGTTCGAGGGTTCGATGGTCGAGCATCCAGCGGTAGGTCGGCAGGTAGAGTACCCGCCTGGCTTCCTCGTAGCCGAGTAGGCGCCCGTCGAGCCGGTGACCGAGCGGCAGGCCGAGTCGTCGGACCGTTCGCTTGATCCCCTTCATAGTTGTGATGTCCAGCTTGGTGAAGTCCTCCTGTTCGGTGGCGAACACCTTCAACGCTTGCCAGACGCCTTCGACGGACCGTGAGGTTCGGTCCGGATGGCCGGGCACCGGGATGCCGCCGTGCGGGTAGAACGGGCTGAGGCGAATCCAGGGCTCGGCTGCCCGTGATGTCACATCGAGAATCAGTGCATCGGGGAAGTCTCGGTGGAGGGTGGTGCGGCGGCGGTTGGCGACATGAACAGACATGGAGGGAGCCTGCCACCCGGCTGTGACAGTTTTGCTCGGAGTGAGATCTACTTCGCCAACCGTCCACTGACCGCGCAAGACAGCAGGGCCCTCAGCACGGTCCGATGAGCTTCGGGTTGCTGGCTGGGCTGATCGTCTGGCCGAGGACTTCGGCAGTACGACGCTCCCCAAGCGCTCGCGCAAGGGCGTCTCGAAGTCGTTGATTGTCAGCCTCCAGCTTCCGGATCCGGGTAGTTGCCGCCTCCAGACGCGAAGCAGCGAGGCATCGGATGCCTGTTGTCGTTGTGGGGGGGCACTCTCGCCGGGTGTGCGGTGGGGTGGCGGCTGCGCAGGCGTTCGATCTCGGCGCGCAGATCGTCCTGAGTGTAGAGCCATGATCGAGACACGTTGGCCTGCCGGGCGACGGCATCGAAGGTGACGTGCTGGCCGGCGGCGTCCATGCGCCGCAGCGCGGCGACGGCTCGCTGGCGGGTCTGCTCGGCTCGGCGCCGGGCGGCGGCGACGTGATGGGTGTTGTCAGCTCGCATCGGCTTCTTCGGCCTCGTCCTTCTCGATCTCGCCGATCATGCGGTCCAGACGGGTAACGCGCGACGGTGCGGCAGCGGATCAAGGGGTGCCGGCGCGGACGGCGGTGGTCGCCAGAGTGGTGTAGTGCATCGTGAAGCGGCCACCCAGAGCGTCGATGGCGTCCCCGACCGCGTCCAGTATCTCGGCCAGCTGGTCGGGACGAAGCCGGGTGAGGCCGCCGGTGGTGGGCAGCAGGTTCAGCCATTGGTCGCGGGTGTAGGACTGCTCCCAGTCGAATCGCCACTGCTCCGGGTCGTTGAACCGCTCGGTCTCGCGGATCTTGTCGGCGATCTGCGCGTACCCCGCTTGGTACATTTCCAGTGGACGTCGCGCCGGCTGATCGCCGAACGGGGAGCCGGGTGCCACCCGCCGGAAAGCCGCGGCCAAGGGCTCGGCCACCTCGGCCGGCGGTTCGAATACGTGCCCGAAGATCGCCAGACGCCCGTTCGGGCGCAGCACCTGGGCCGCCTTCACGGCGCCGGCGACGGGATCCACCCAGTGCCACGACTGGGCGGCGATCAACGCGTCGAACATTCGGCCAGTCGGCTCCCAGGCTTCGAACCTCGCCACCTCGACCCGCAGGCCGCGGGCCTGCGCGAGGTCGGCCATCCGCGCATCCGGCTCGATGCCGAGCACGGCGCAGCCGGCGGGCGACAACCTCACCAGCGCGCTGACCACCCTGTTCGGACCGGTTCCGGTGGCGATCATCCCGCTCATCACCTTCCGGGACGAACTGCGCGCCCGGCTGCGGCAAGCCGAACCCGGAGGCGGCATCGCGATCCTCGCCCAGGTCACGACCGCGGTCTCCGCCTACCTGATCGATGAGCGCGACATGGGCCGCATCGCGCCCGACGCCGACATCGACTCAATCACCCTGTCCCTGGTCGGAGGCGGGCATCTCCTGTTCGCAGACCGCGACCCAGACCCGCCGAGCACGGCCACCGTCAACAAGCTCGTGACCACGGTGCTCGCCGGCGTCTTGCCACAGCGGCCACGCCAAGCTTGACGTGCAGTGAAATAACCTCGCCCCGACAGGACATCAGCGTCGGCTGTCGCCGGGCGCGAGCAGACCGGCGGCGATGAAGGCGGTGAGAACACGGTTTTGCGAGAGGTTATGAGAACGACGGCGGGGGACGAATCGGACACCACCGGGCGGGGTGGTGCGGCGTGTCAGAACCCCTCATTTCTGAGAATCACGTACCGGGAAAGCCCGGCACGGGCAGCCTGCCCGGCCTCTCCCGCAATGAACAAGCTCAGCATCCTGCGGTCCGGCAGGGCCCGGAGCGGTCGATCGCGCGAACACACAAAGTGACAGTAGTTACTAAGCGTTACTTTGCGGGTGGTGGCACGGACCCGAGTGGGGGGCCGAGTAGGTGAAGTCGTCCGGGGCCTCGGTGTGCCCGAAGCCGGGGTGGTCGGGTGCGATGAGGCGCAATGCATTAGTTATAGCGATCGACGACCTAATGGGTCAAGCGCATGGATTGCCATTAGTGCCGTTAGTGATTCCGGCCTGCTGACGGGGGAACCGCTGCCCCTCGGCCTGGTGAACACCCATCCGGCGGCAGGCAACCTGCTGGTCACTCCCGCCGGCCTGCGTGCCTGGCCGAAGATGCAGGCCGAACGGTTCGCCGAGGCGCGCGAACTGACCGGCGCCGAACTGGGTGCCGGCGACCTGGGCGCTCTCCGCGATGTCCGCGAGCGCACCGCCCGCGCCCTCGACCGGGCCCAGCGTGTCGCGCCCGCGGTCCTCGAGGTCGCCTGGGACGGCGGGGCGGGCTCCAGAGCGGAAGGACGGTGAGAGCGAGCCGCCGTTGCCCTGGTGGGCCTGCTTCGATGTGCCCGTACCCGGGCTCAGAGCTTGCACCGGGCGCCTTCGGCCGGGGACTTGAGGTCGATGAGGTAGGTGGCCACGGCCTTGTTGATGCAGGCGTTGGTGGTCAGGAGGGCGCCGTGCTGCTCGCCCTCGACGGTGAGCAGGCTGCCGCCCAGCGTCTTGGCCAGGTTGATGCCGCCCTCGTGCGGCGTTATGGGGTCGCCCGTGACGGAGACCGTCAGCGTGTCGGGCAGGCCCTCGATGCCGGTGGCGTAAGGGTAGCCGAGCGTCGGCTTGACGGGCCACTGCTCGCAGCCGTCGCGCGCCTGCTTGAACGGGCGGCCGGGGTCGGAGAACGGTGCCGCCTCATACCAAGCCCGGTTCAGCGCGCTCTCCTGCTTGGGCGTGTGGCGCTCCTCGTCCAGGCAGTTGATCGCCAGCGTGGCCTCCAGCGAGCCGGGGTAGAGGCCGTCGGCGGTCCGTCCGTGGTAGCCGTCGCGCAGCTTCAGCAGGGTGTCGCCCTTGCCGGCCTCCAACTCGGCCATGCCCGCGATCGCGGTGGGCCAGCTCGCCTTGCTGTACATCGCGGCCGTCACCCCCTCGACCGCCTGCTCGAACGTCAGCCCGCGCCCGTCGGACGTCCGGGCGGGCTTGTCGATCAGTGGCCGGAGGAGTTTCTGGAAGACCTTGGTGGCGCGGCCGGGGTCGGTGCCGAGCGGGCAGTCCTGCTTGGTGGCGCACGAGGCGGCCATGCGCTCGAACGAGCCCTGCATTCCGGTGGCCTGCTGGACGCGTCGCTCATGGGTGCCCTTCAGCGGGTCCATCGCCCCGTCGAGCACCAGCGCGCGGACCTTCTTCGGGAACATCTCCGCGTACACGGCGCCGAGCCGGGTGCCGTAGCTGGTGCCCGCGTAGGTGAGCTTGTCATCTCCCAGGGCCTGGCGCAGCACGTCCATGTCCCGCGCGGCGTCGCGGGTGCCGACGTGGGCGAGCACCTGCTTGCCGCCGGAACGTTCGGCGCACTGCTCGACGAGCCGGCGGGTCTCCTTCCTGGTCCAGTCGTCGATGCCGGCGGGGATCGAGGAGAACTTGGCGCCGCGGTCGCGCTCGGCGTCGGTGTAGCAGTCGAGCGCCGGGGTCGAGGCGCCGACGCCGCGCGGGTCGAACCCGACCAGATCGAAGCGCTCGGTGACCGGCGATGCCGCCCACACGGCGGCGGTCAGGGCCGCATGCCCGGTCCCGGGGAAGCCGGGACCGCCGGGGTTCAGCACGAGCGACCCGATCGGATCCTTCCCGCGCGCGGGCACGCGCAGCAGTGCGATCTCCGCCTGCCTGCCCTTCGGATCGCGGTAGTCGAGCGGCACCTTGAGCCGCGCGCACTCGGCCTTGACGGCCGGCACGCCTGGCGGCAACTGCGGATCGCATGGCTTGAACGCCGGCTTCTGCCCGTAGAAGCCGTCCAGGCCGGTGCCGGGCCAGGCGGGTTGCCGACCGGCCTGGGCAGCGTCGGCCTGCCCGCCGGCGCAGGCGCCGAGCAGCAGCGTCAGCGCTACGGCACCCACGACGACGGCCGGTGTCTTGCGATATGACATAAACTTTTCCCTTGTCGGAGGTAAGGGTTGACGTGACACCGAGCTAACAGCGTGCCCTTGGGACACAGTCAAGGAGCGCCACAGCTGGCGCGCAGCCCCGACGTACCGACTTCTGCCGTTCTCCGCTCCCCGTGCCTGGATGCCGCGCTTGGGCGCGCGTGATGCCTCTGGGCCCGTTTTGGCTGTGCCCTTGGGGCATGGAATTCCGTCGGATCATCGCCGTGCGTGACGACACCGATGACGAGTTCGAGGCCCTTCCGGCGGACGCCGACGATGCCACGCTCGACCGGCTTGCCGAGCGAATGCTGCCGGTGATCCGCAGGATGCGGGATGAGTACCTGTGGTCAATCGATCCGATGGCGGATTCGCCGCTGGGAGCCGAACTGGCCGGAAACGCGATGGCACACGCAGTGGTGGAGTTCTGCAACCCCGCACGGCTACGCGTTCTGCAGCGCCTGAACGTCCTGCTCGAACAGGTGACGGACACGAACGACGACACGCTCCGACCCGGCCCCGTCCACGACTCGCGCGCGGACGGGGACGAGGAATGATGGCCGGGACGGCCATCGCTCCGCTCAGTGCTGTCACCTGCAGCGCGCGTCACGACAGGTCAGCAGGTAGGTGCCGGTGGGGCTCGGATGGCCGGTAATCCCTCTGTAGTTCCAGAGCACCCGTGGTCGTCCGTCCTGCCCCACGGCCATGTCGAGTTCGCCGGGATGTGATGTGTCGTACGCGCCGAGGTCCACGGTGTCTCGACGGGAACAGTCGGGAACGTCGCAGACGATCAGGATGGCCCTTTTGCGAGGTATGTCGAAGGTGGCGATCAGGGGAAGCCCGTCGGTGCCCAGTTTCAGCTTCGCCACATCCAGCTTGGGGCTCGCTCCGGTGAGAGTGAGGGTGTCGACCGCGCCGCAGTCAGCGGTTCGGCAGCGCACCAGCCGGACGGCTCCGGTCTTGAAGTCCCGGTGGACGAGGAGTGGACGATCGTCTGGAGGGACGACAAGTCCGACGCCGCTGGAATAACTCGCGCGACGGATGAGATCGTCTTTCTCCTTGTCGCTGACGAAGGAGGCCGGGCCTACCGGTTGTCGTGTCACGCGGTTGCCGCAGTTCGCGTCATCGCAGTTGATCAGGGTGATGGCGCCGGTGGTTCGGTCTTCGTAGGCGGCGACGGGGCGTCCTCGCGCACCTGTGGCGACGGCGACCGACTCAAAGCCTTCCGCATTTGGTTTCGCGAGCACGGCCTCGGCCAGGAGACGGGGGGTGTCGCACGATATGTCGTCACAGCGCAGCAGCCGTAAGGTGTCGGAGTCTCGGCGCCCTGAGCTGATCGGAACCGCGATGAGGATGCCCGAGCCGGAGACGGCTGCGGCGGTGCCGAGGGAAGGCTGCGAACTCGTGGTGATGGCCGGGGCCTCATCGGGGAATGTGCAGCGTTCCGTCTCGCATCGTGTCAACCTGAGCGTCGCATCTCCACCATACTCACCCTCCCATCGGACCAGGACCCGCGATTGGTCCGGAAGGGTCACCACTGGTGTCGAATAGCGGAAGTCACTGGTCAGGCGCGGCAAGGGGGCTGTTTCGCTGCATTCCCGGTCAGAGCAGAGCCTGGCTTCGTCGTATGTCGTCAGCATCAGCGTGCCGTCGTCCACCAGGGCAGGCTTGTCGAAGTAGCCCGGTCTATGCACGATCGGCTGCTCGGAGAGGGCCGGCAGATTGTCAGGATTTATCTGGAGATATCCCCCGTAAAGCAGTCCAGGTGCCACGAGCGCCAGCACGGTCGCCAGCGCCCGCGCCCGCCTCGCCTTCGGCGCGGGAGCGCCGGCGGGAAGCCGGCCGGCCACCGCGGCCGGGTCGAGCGGCTTGAAGTCGGAGTAGCGCAACCGCGGACGCGTCTGATCAAGCGCCGCCACCGCCAGCGCCGTCCCCTGCAGGACCGCCGACAGCGTACCCGAGACGGTTGCCGCCACGACCCCTGCCGCGGTGCGCTCGACCCCCGTGAACAGTGAGGCCAGCTCTGACAGGCCGCCTGCGAGGGCGGCCGGTATCAGGACCACCGTCACCAGCACGCTCCAGAACATGCGCGCCGTTCTGTCCCAGGTCATCTCCCTGACCCGGGCCCACGCCCGCAGCGGCCCGACGTGTTCGAGCATCACGATCGGCACGGCCAGCGGCAGCCGCCACAATGCCAGCGACAGCACACCGGCGATGACGAGCCCCGCCACCGGCCCCCACCGTCCGGCTCCGATGGCGGCGGCCAGGCCCGCCAGCGCGGCCGCGGCGGCGACGAAGACGGCCAAGAGCACCAGCAGCGCGCCCGAGCGTCGCAGCACCGTGCGCAACGCCTGTCCCGCGCAGACGCGGCGGCCCAGCAGCGAGCCCGCCACCATGGTCACCACCATCGCGACCATGGCCAGGTGGGCGATCAGCAAGGCCGCGGTCACGTACGTGACGGTGAAAGCCGGCCAAGGCTCGAACGGCGCGATCTGATCGTCGAGGATCAGGCCACGCTCTCTGAGGATCAGGACGGCGATCAGCCCGCACAGCGCCACCAGCGTCGCCGTGATCACGCCCACAGGAACGACGAGGAGGATCAGGGTCTTTCTCAGCTGCCGCCCCAGCTGCCCGATCGTGGTTGCCGAACCCGGTGCCTGGAGCCCGGGGAACGGTTCGGGCGGATCGCCGTCCGGCGGCTGCGCACGCCGCTCTTCCAGCGCCTCCTCCATGGATATTCCTCCTGGTGTGTGTTTCGCTCCTGCGGCGTCGCCGACGTGGGCGGGAAAGACCGTCATCGACGCGATGGCTCGGCGTACGAAAGTCAGCGCCGCGAGCCTGCCAGGATGGCCGCCACGCCGGTCCCGGGTGCCGCGAGCGTGCCGGGCGGCAGCGGCGGGAGCAGGTTCGGTCCCAGCCCGATCAGGGCGAGCACCGCCGGCGCGCGGATGTGTCGTGCATGTGCCGCCGTGACGTTGGTGATCATCCAGAGATTTTCCGCTGCGTATCCGGGGGATACGCGCTGATCACGCTACAACGGCTCCACCTGATGGCACGCCAAGATTTGCCGGTAGCGCTGAAAGGACGCTGAAAGAACGCTGAAGCGGGCCCGAACCGGCCTGCGCGGATCACGCGGGCGAGCTGATTTGAAAGAGTTGTTGCGAAAGAGTTCTTTCGAGTTTAGGCTCAGGCGGGTGAAGATCAAGGATCCGAAGGCGATGCGCGCCCTGGCCCACCCTTTGCGCATCCAGCTCCTCGAACTGCTCGCCGTCCACGGCGCCGCCACCGCCACCCGGCTCGGCGAACTGGCCGGGGAAAGCCCCTCCAACTGCTCCTTCCACCTGCGCGTCCTGGCCACCCACGGCTACATCGAACGCGTCCCCGCCGGGAACGCCCGCGACCGGCCCTGGCAGCTGGCCGACATCGAGCAGACCTGGGACTCCGCCCAGCCCGACGAGGACGGCCGATCCGCGGCCACCGCCCTCAGCCAGGCCTTCCTGGACTGGGAGCACGCCCGCATGAAAGCCGCCGCCGCGGCCGGGGTGCCCGAACCGTGGCAGGGCAGGCTGCACAACGGCGGCGCCACCCTCTGGCTCACACCCGAGGAGGCCGAACAGCTCGGGCAGGCCATCACCGCGCTGATCACCCCCTACGTCCAGCGCTGGCAGCAGCCCGGCACGCGCCCGCCCGGCGGCCGCCCCGTCCGGCTGTTCCACCACGCCTACCTGCCACCGGAAACACCGGAAACACCCGAGACGCCGAAGACGCCGCCGACGGGCCGGCGGTGAGAGAGGTCCTGGCCGGCCGGCCGTTCCGCCGCCTGCTGGGCGGCTGGAGCATCGGCAACCTGGCCGACAGCGCGCTGTATCTGACGCTCGGCGTGTGGGCCAAGGACCTGACGGGCAGCAGCGGCGCGGCCGGCCTGATGTTCCTGGCCCTGGCCGCCCCGGTGCTGCTGTTCCCGCTCATCGGCCTGCTCGCCGACAAGGTCGAGCGCAAGCCGCTGCTCGTCTGGGCCAACCTCGCCGGCGCCGCCGTCGCCGCGACGCTGACGGCCGTGCACAGCGCCGGGCAGTTATGGCTGCTGTACGTGGTGGCCTTCGCGTACGGAAGCCTGGGCCTGGTCAACGCCGCCGCCCAGACCGGTCTGGTGCGCGACATGCTGCCCGCCCGCCACCTCGATACGGCCAACGGCCTGCTGACCACCGTCGACCAGGGGCTGCGCGTCCTGTCCCCGGTCCTGGGCAGCGCCCTGTACGCGGCGTGGGGCGGCGCCGCCCTGGCCGCCGGCGTGGCCGGATGCCTGGTGCTGACGGCGGCGGTGCTGGCGACGGTCCGCGCACGCGAATCCGCGCCGCCGCCGCGCGGCTCCGGCGACGGCTGGTGGCGGGAGACGGCCGCGGGGCTGGCCCACGTGCGCGGCGTCCCGCTGCTGCGGCGCATGGTGGGGGTGAGCGCGGCGGCGTTCGGCGTCATCGGCGTCTTGGACTCGGTGCTGTTCGAGGTCGTGGACAAGGGGCTGGGGATGGATGCGGCGTTCTTCGGCGTGCTGATGAGCGTCCAAGGGGGCGGCAGCATCGTGGGCGGCCTGACCGCCGCCCTGATATTGCGCCGCCTGGGGCCCGCCGCCACGGTCGCGGCCGCGCTGGCGCTGCTCGGCGCCGCCTGCGTGGCGCTGGCGGCCGACCTGGCCGCAGCGGCGCTGCTGCCGTTCGCGGTGGCGGGGTTGTCGATGTCCGGGCTGGCGATCCCCTGGCTGATGGTCGCGATGGTGACCACGCGGCAGCGGCTCACCCCGGCCAGGTTGCAGGGGCGGGTGGCCGCGGCCGCCAACCTCGCCACGACGCTGCCGCAGATGGCCTCCATCGCGGCCGGGGCGGCCCTGGTGGCCGTCGTCGACTACCGGTGGATGACGGTCGCGGCCGGGGTGGTCCTGTTCGGGTGCGCCCTGACGCTGGCCAGGCTGGGGCCGCGGTAACCGATTTTGATCATGTTTCCACCTTTACGATGACTTTTCCGCGGACGAGGCCGCGCTCGGCGGCCCGGTGCACCTCTGCCAGGGCCTCCAGCGGGCGGACGTCCGCCTGGACGCCGACCACGCCCTTGTCGATCAGCGCCACGAGCTCGGCCAGCTGGCCCGGGTCGTTGCGGGCCACGAAGTGGACGGCGCGCGGATGCTCGATCGGCCGGGTGATCGAGACGAACCGCTCGGCCAGTCGCGTCACCGAGGCGGGCACGTCGGCCACCAGGTTGATCAGCACGTCGTTGCCGCCCGGCAGGGGAGCGCTGGTGTAGTCGACGATCTCGTCGGCGCCCAGCGCCCGCACGGCGGCGGCGCTGCGCGGGCCGGCGGTCGCCACCACGTGCGCGCCCGCGTGCTTGGCCAGCTGCACGGCGAACAGCCCGACGCCGCCGCCGGCCCCGTTGATCAGCACCCGGCTGCCGCGGCCGATGCGGGCATGCTCGAAGAGCGCCTGCCAGGCGGTGAGCCCGGCCACCGGCACGGCGGCCGCCTGCGCCAGCGCGATCTTCTGCGGCGCCCTGGCCAGCATGCTCGCATCGGCGATCGCGTACCCGGCCGCCGCCCCGTCGATGAGCCCGATCACCCGGTCGCCGGGGGCGAAGTCACCCGCCCCCGTGACCACGGTGCCCGCGACGTCCCAGCCGAGCGTGTGCGGCAGTGTCAGGCCGAGCACGTCCTGCAGCAGGCCCATCCGCAGGCCGGCCTCCGACGGGTTGAACGACGTGGCGGCCACCTTGATCAGGACCTGGCCCGGCCCCGGCTTCGGCACGGGCACCTCCTCCAGCGCGATCACCGAGGCGTCGCCGTAGGCGTGGATGCGGGCGGCCCGCATGGTGGCCAGGAAGTCCGCGGCGTGCTCGCTCGCCCACGTCTCGAACGTGGTCGCGGGCGCTGCGGTGACCTCCCGCACGGTCTCGGTGGCCGGGCCGGGCTCGGCCAGAGCGCGCAGCATCCCGTCGACGGCCGGCGCCGGCCAGCCCAGCCCGAGCAGCCGCAGCCTGGCCTCCTGCGCGGGCTCCTCTTCCCAGCGCACCGGCCGGCCGATCGCGGCGCCGATCACCTGCGCCTGCCGGCGCTGGGTCAGCGGCCGGGGCCCGGTCAGCGTGTAGATCGCGCCGTGGTGCCCTTCCTGAAGCAGCGCGCGCACCGCGACGGCCGCGACGTCCCGCTCGTGGATGGGGGAGAAGACCGCATCGCCGCGGGGCTGGCGTACGACGCCCGCGCGGACCTGCCCGGCCCAGCGCAGGGTGTTGGCCGCGAACGCGTGCGGGCGCAGCACCGTCCATTCCCGGGCGGTCCCGGCGATCAGGCGCTCGATCTCGACCTCGTGCGGGCGCGCGGCGGCCGAGGACAGGTAGACCACCCGCCGCGCCCCGATCAGCTCCAGCACCTCGCGGGCGCCCTCGGCCGAGGCGAAGGGCCACAGCAGGAACACCGCCTCGACACCGTCGAGGGCCGCCCGCAGGGCGGCCGGGTCGGTGAGCTCCCTGGTCACTGTGCGGACGTCGGCGCCCGCGTCTTTGAGTTGGTTCACCAGGGGGCGGCCGATCGTGCCGGTCGCCCCGCTGACCAGGACTTTTGTCATGGCGTCAACCATAGGAGCCGCGAAGGAGGCATCCAATGCGCTTTTGTCTGCGATTTATACGCGATCGTCTCATGCGTTAGATTTGCGGCATGGACGTGCTGAGCGACGTGGTCGCCTCCATGCGCATGGGCGTGCCGCGCTCGGCGCGTGTGGAGTGGCCGGCGCCCTGGGGGCAGCGGTTTGCCTCGGCGCCCGGCTCGGCGGGCTTCCAGGTGGTGCTGCGGGGCTCGTGCTGGGCGATCCCGCCGCAAGGCGAGCCGATCCCGGTCGGGACGGGCGACGTGCTGTTCTTCCCCCACGGAGACGGCTACGCGCTGGCCGACTCGCCGCAAAGCGCCGTCGCCGAGCCCGCGTGCGACCCCCACGCCGAGGCCGAGCTGTTCGCCTCGGCCTCCATGGAGGGCAGCGGGCCCGTCACCGTGATGCTCTGCGGCGGCTACCGGCTGGACTCCAGCCGGGCGCATCCGCTGCTCCAAGGGCTGCCCGCGATGATCCATCTGCCTGCCACGCTGGGGCGCGACAGCGAGTTGCGCGCCGCCGTCGAACTGCTCGGCAAAGAGATCGGCGATCCTCGGCCGGGCGCCGATCTGGTGGTGGCGGCGCTGCTGGACATGCTGCTGCTGTACATCCTGCGTGCCTGGTTCGAGGTGTCGTTGGAGCACTGCGCGGTACAGGGCTGGGCGGCCGCGCTGGCCGACCCGGCCATCGGCGCCGCGCTGGAGGGCGTCCACCGCGATCCTGCCCACCCGTGGACGGTCGCCTCGCTCGGCCGCCGCGCGGGGTTGTCGCGCGCGGCGTTCTCCCGCCGCTTCACCCACGTCGTCGGGCAGCCGCCGATGACCTATGTGACCTGGTGGCGGCTGGCCACGGCCGCGCGCATGCTGCGCGATTGCGACGCCGCGCTGAGCGAGATCGCCGGCGCGGTCGGCTACGGCTCGGAGTTCGCCTTCGCGGGCGCCTTCAAACGCCAGTACGGCATGGCCCCCGGCAGATACCGCCGGCTGGGCTGCCCGCCTACCGGCCGGGCGCCGGCGGGCGCCGGAGCTCCCCAACCGCGCTGAGGTACTGGCCGGGGGTGATGCCGACGACGTGCTTGAAGTGGCGGGTCAGATGCGCCTGGTCGTAGAAGCCCGCCTCGGCGGCCACCCGCGCCGGCGCCAGCCCCGCGCGCAGCAGCGCCTTGGCCAGCCGCACCCGCGCCTGCCTCTGGTAGGCGTGCGGCGTCATCCCCACCGCCCGCCCGAACACCCGGCACAGGTGGTAGGCGCTCAGCCCGGCGTGCGCGGCCAGCTCCCGCAGGGTGACGTTGGCGGGCGCGTGCTCGTCGAGGAACTCGCGGGCCAGCCGCACCGCGGCCCGCTCACGCCCGGCGGGCCAGGGGTCACGCGGCGGCGGCGCGTGCCGCGACACCAGCAGCACCAGCGCCTCGGCCAGGCAGGATTCCCGCTCCAGCGCGCTTGTCCCGGCCCGCGCCGACAGCGTGTGGAAGCGCCGCAGCCGGGAGGCCACCTGCCGGTCGCGCACCACGTCACCGCCGAAACGGGGCGTGGCCGGGCGGGGGAAGCCGGCCATGACCGCATCGATGAGCTCCGGGCCCGGGTAGAGGGCCCGGTAGGTCCACGCCATGCCTTCAGGAGGGCCGCCGGCGTGCGCCTCCTCCGGGTTGAGCACGATCAGCTCGCCCGGCCCGACCACGTGCCGCCGCCCGCGGTAGGTGGGCGTGACCAGGCCGTGCTCGGTCAGGGCGATGAAGTACTCCTCGTGGGCGTGCGGCCGGAAGGAGAAGGCGTCCAGCGTGGCGTGGAAGACCTCCAGGCCGCCGAGGTCGTCGGCCCGCCACATCCGCCTCCCGGCTCCCACACAGCGCAGTTTAGCCCTCGGCCGTGCTCAGCCCGTCCAGTGGAAGGAGTCGGAGATCGTGCGCCAGGGACTGGTGTTGTCGGCGCTGACCGGCCCCCACAACGTCAAGATCGCCTCAAGGCCGGGGCGGTAGAAGGTGTAGCGCTCGACGCGCTCCTTGACGACCTTGCCGGTCATGAGGTCGGGCAGGCTGTCGATGCGGTAGGCGATCAGGATGGCCCGCCCGCCCTTCCTGATCACCGTGCCCAGCCTGCTGATCGCCACCCCGTTGAGCTGGGAGCGGGCGCTGTTCACGGTGGGCGGGACGGGCGCCGCCCTGGTCTCGATCCTGACGGCGTTGCGGGTGTCGGTGAAGCTCGCGCCCGTGGGCAGATCGATCCGCGCCCAGCCGTTGGGCACCAGCACCTCATAGGCGCAGCGCTGCGAGTGGTAGGCCGACATGACCGTACCGTCCGGAATGCCGTCGTCGGTCGACGTGGAGCGCGCCGAAGGAGCCCCCGTGTATGTGGATCGCGGCGAAGACACCGACGCCATGACGGCGCCGGGATGCAGCGCGGGCCCGGCGGCCGCCCCGCAGCCGCCGATCAGGAACGCGACGGCCAAGCCCGCGACGCGGCGGCTTGCGTTCATGGCCTCCACGGTAGGGGCCGCCCGGTCAGCCCCCGGTGAGAGCCGGGTTAGCGCCGCGTTTACCTGGCAGGTTTAGCCGGCTGTTTACCCGGCCCCTGCCATTGTGGAGCCATGCGAGGCAGGTCGCGCACCAGGTCGCTGCGCTGGCGGGTGCTCACCGCGATCAGCGTCGTGGCGATCGTGATCGTCACGCTGTTCGCGGTGCCGCTGGCGATCGCCGTCAGCGATCTGTACCGCAGCGAGACGGTGGCCGCGCTCAGCCGCGACGCCACCTGGATCGCCGCCGCCCTGCCGTATGAGGACATCGAGGCGGGCCGGTCCTTCCGGCTGCCCGCCCAGGTGCCGGCCGGGCTGACCGTCGGCATCTACACCCCGGAGGGCCGCCTGCTGCACGGCGGCGGCCCCGCGCGCTCGGCCGTGGCCGCCCGGGCGGCCGACGACGGGCACCCGCACGAAGGGGTGGAGGCGGGGTTCCTGCTCGTCACGGCCCCCGTCCCCGCCCACGGCGTCCCCGTCGCCGCCGTCCGCGTGGCCACCCCGTATGAGCAGGTGCGCGAGCGCGTCGAACGGGCCTGGCTGCTGATGGCCGCGCTCGCGGCGCTGACCATCGCCCTGGGCGCGGCCGTCGCGCTGCGCCAGTCGGCCCGCCTGGCCCAGCCCCTGGAACACCTCACCCAGGCGGCCCAGGCTCTTGGCCAGGGCGACTTCTCCGTACGGCCGCCGCGCTCGGCCGTCAGCGAAGCCGACGCCGCCGGCCAGGCCCTGGCCGCCACCGCCCAGCGGCTGGGCGAGGTCCTGGAACGCGAGCGCTCCTTCAGCGCCGACGTCTCCCACCAGTTGCGCACCCAGCTCACCGGGCTGCTCCTCGGCCTGGACTCCGCCCTGGCCCGCTCCGGCGCCGACCTGAGGCAGGCCATCGAGACGGCGCTCCAGCGCGGCGAACGCCTGCACGCGATCATCGACGACCTGCTCGGGCTGGCCCGCGACACCCGCACCGGGTCCGAGCCGCTCGACGTGCCCGCCCTGCTGGAGGAGGTGCGCCTGGACTGGCACGGCAGGCTCGCCGCCCAGGGCCGCCGCCTGCTGATCAATGTGCCGCCCGACCTGCCCGAGGTGGCCGCCTCCGCCCCGGCGGTGCGGCAGATCCTGCGGGTGCTGCTGGACAACGCGCTGGTCCACGGGCGCGGCCAGGTGAGCGTGGATGTGAGCGAGGTCGGCGACGTGCTCGCGATCGAGGTCTCCGACGAAGGGCCCGGCATCGCAGAGGAAGCCGAGGTGTTCGCCCGCCGCACCGCCGGCGACGGGCACGGCATCGGGCTGGCCCTGGCCCGCTCCCTGGCCGAGGCCGAGGCGGGACGCCTGATCCTGCGCCGCCGCTCGCCCCCGGTCTTCAGCCTGCTGCTGTCGCCGCCCGCAGGCTCCTGAGGCGGGCTCCTGAAGCGGGCTCAGTCGGCTTCGTAGCGGTAGCCGCGCCCGCGCAGGGTCGTGATCCGCCGAGGGTCCTCGCCGTGGTCGGCCAGCTTGCGGCGCAGCGCGAACACGTGCACGTCCAGCGTCTTGGTCGGGCCGAACCAGTTCTCGTCCCACACCTCGGCCATCAACAGCTCCCGCGTCACCACCTGCCCCGCCCGGCCCGCCAGCGCCGCCAGCAGATCGAACTCCTTGGGGCGCAGCGCCATCTCCCGCCCGCCGATGTAGGCGCGGCGGGCCGGCAGGTCCAGGCGCAGCCGCCCGACGCTCACCGACCCTTCCTCGGGCGGGGCCGCCTGCCTGCGCAGGTGCGCCCGCAGCCGGGCCAGCAGCTCCGTCAGCCGAAACGGCTTGGTCAGATAGTCGTCGGCGCCCGCGTCCAGCGCCATGACCACCTCGAACTCCTCGGTGCGGGCGGTCAGCACCACGATCACCGCGCCGGCCTGGGCGGCGCGCAGCCGCCTGCACACGCTCACCCCGTCGGCGTCGGGCAGCCCCAGGTCGAGCAGGATCAGCTCGAAGGCCGAGCGCTGGGCGTCCTGGACGGCCGCCGCGCCGCTCTGGGCCCAGGCGGCCTCGTAACCGCCGGTCCGCAGCGCCTGCACCAGCTCGGCGCCGATCACCGCGTCGTCCTCGACCACCAGCACCCGCGTACCGCTCATACCTCGATCGTACGAGGACGTTTTCCCAGGTGAAGGGGGAGTCGATCGAGGGTGGCAATCCCGTACAAGACCGGGCTTGATTCGCCTTTCTAGGGTTCTGCCCGGCAAGCCACCTCCAAACGGAAGGACTTCATTCGTGAACACCAGCGACCTGCTCACCCGCACGGCCGCCCTGGCCACCGGCTGGCTGGAGCGGCTCGACGAGCGGCCGGTCGGCGCGAGCGCCACCGTCGAGGAGCTGCGCGCCCGGCTCGGCGGCCCTCTCGGCGACGAAGGCGCCGGGGCGTGGGAGGTGGTGCGGGACCTGGCGCGGGCCGCCGAGCCGGGCCTGGTCGCGATCCCCTCGGGCCGCTACTTCGGGTTCGTGATCGGCGGTGGGCTGCCCGCCGCCGTCGCGGCCGACTGGCTGAGCACCGCATGGGACCAGTGCCCGGCCCTGTACGCGTGCGGCCCGGCCGCCTCGGTGGCCGAAGAGGTGGCCGGGGCCTGGCTCGGGGAGCTGCTCGGGCTGCCCGCTCATGCCTCGCACGCGTTCGTCTCCGGCTGCCAGAGCGCCCACCTGACCTGCCTGGCCGCCGCCCGCCACCACGTGCTGGCCGCCGCCGGGTGGGATGTGGAGGAGCTGGGCCTGGCCGCGGCGCCGCCGATCCGGGTGCTGGTGGGGGAGCGGCGCCACGCCAGCATCGACCGCGCGCTGCGCTGGCTCGGCATCGGCCGCGCGAGCCTGAGCGTCGTCCCGGCCGACGCCCGGGGGCGGATGCGGACGCGGGCGCTGCGCGAGGCGCTCGGCGATGGGCCGGCGATCGTGTGCGCCCAGGCCGGCGAGATCAACACCGGCGCCTTCGACGACCTGGAGACCATCGCCGAGCTGAGCGCGGCGGCCGGGGCGTGGCTGCACCTGGACGGCGCGTTCGGCCTGTGGGCCGCCGCCAGCCCCGCGCTGCGCCACCTGGTCAAGGGCGCCGAACGCGCCGACTCGTGGGCGTTCGACACCCACAAGTGGCTCAACGTCCCCTACGACAGCGCCCTGGCCTACTGCGCCCACCCGGACGCCCACCGCGCCGCCATGAGCGTCACCGCCGACTACCTGGTGCAGGGCGGGCCGGGGCGGCCGCGCGAGCCGATGGACTGGACGCCGGCCTTCTCGCGGCGCGCCCGCGCCTTCCCCGTCTACGCCGCCCTGCGCTTTCTCGGCCGGCGCGGCGTCGCCGACCTGGTGGAACGCAGCTGCGCGCACGCCCGCGCCGCGGCCGACCACCTGGCCGCCGTGCCCGGCTGCCAGGTGATCAACGAGGTGGTGCTCAACCAGGTGCTGTTCCGCTTCGGCGACGACGGGGCCACCGACCGGATCCTGCGCCGGGTGAACGACAGCGGCGTGGCCTGGATGAGCGGCACCACCTTCGACGGGCGGCGCGCCGTCCGGCTGTCGGTGTGCAACTGGCAGACCAGTGCGGACGACATCGCCCGCACGGTGGAGGCCTTCGCCCTGGCGGCCGCGCTCGAACGTTAAAGGCCCTGATAGTAGGGCCGCATCGCGGGGTAGTAGTCGTCGAAGTCGGGCCTTGGGGAGCCGTCGCGGGCGGCCACGAGCATGTCCAGGTAGTACTCCCAGCCGGGTCCGACCTCGCCGATCCCGTCCTTGTCGTCCAGATGCTGGGTGAAGCGCAGTTCCGTCACCCCCTCATGCTCCGACAGCGCGGCCTCCATGCGCCAGGCGCCGAACTCGTCGAGCGAGGAGATCGCCAGCCGTCTCGGTGGCTCGCAGGCGTCGATGCGCATCTCGTACCAGGGGGTCTGCTCCTCGAACAGGAGCTTGACCTTGATCGTGCGGCCGGGGCCCGCCTCGCCCTCCCACGGCCCGTACCAGCGGGCCGTGCGCTCGGGTTCGGTCAGGCTGGCCCACACGTCCTGTATGGGCGCGCGGAACGTCCTGACCAGGACGAGGTCGTTCTTGCCGCCGGTGGTGAACAGTCTGCCGGTGGGGGTCGGGGTCATGCCGTGTTCTCCTTCGTCTCCTGCGCGGGGCCGGCGGGGCGGCGTTCGCGGCGCGTTCTGTAGACCTCGGTCTCCAGCGCGTCGAAGCGCTGCTCCCAGCCGGACGGGCGGCCGAAGGCGGCCAGCCAGGTCGCCAGCTCCGCCAGCGGCTCGGGATCGAGGGTGTAGAAGCGCTGCCTGCCGGCCAGTTCGGCGCGCACCAGGCCGCTGGCCCGCAGCACGCGCAGGTGGCGGCTGACGGCCGGGCGGCTGATCGCGAAGCGCTCGGCGACCTGGCCGGCCGACAGGCGTTCCTCGCGCAGCATCACCAGAATGCTCCGCCTGACCGGGTCCGCGATCGCCGCCGCCACCTCATCCACCCAAAAAGCGTAACCTACGGGTTACGCTTTTCGTCAAGCAGCGGGGCGAGGATGAACCGCGTCGTGGCCCACACCGCATACAGCAGGGGAGCGCACACCACCAGCAGCCCGGCCACCGGCCTGGCCAGGACGACGGCCACGGCCAGGCCCAGCACGACCAGGTTCGCCGCGGCCAGGTACCAGCGCCGCGCCACCAGATACAGGCACGGCCGCACCAGCGGCAGCAGCGCGCCCGAGCCCGGCTCGGCCAGCAGCGCCAGCAGCGCGACCACCACGGCCACCACCAGCGCCGCCGCCGTGCAGAAGAACGGCACCAGCGCCGGCCCCCACGCCGTGCCCGCCAGCGCGAGCGCGTCCACGGCCAGCACGCCCACCGCCACGACCCCGGCCGCCCACACCGCCAGCGCCCGCGGCGCCGCCCGCCGGTAGGCGCCCCAGAACGCGCGCCACGCCCGCCCGGACCCCGGCGCGGCGAACGCCCCGAACGCGCCCGCCAGCGCCGGTGCGCACACCAGTGACACCACCGCGAAGAACGGCCACGACGCCGGCGGGTCGCGCACGATCGCCAGCGCCGCCAGCAGCGGCGCGCACGACAGCGTCAGCGCCAGATTCGTCGTCAGGCCCGCATACAGGGCCTCGAAGACCTTCTCGTAGGTCTCCTGCCGCGCCGGCCGCAGCAGCCTCATCCTTTCAGCCCGCTCGTGGCGATGCCCTGGATGAAATGGCGCTGCCCGAACAGGAACACCACCAGGATCGGCAGCACCGACAGCACCGCCCCCGTCATGATCATCGCGTATTCGGCGTCGTACTGGCCGACGAACGAGCGCAGCCCGAGCTGCACGGTCCACAGCTCGTTGCTGGTCAGGTAGATGAAGGGCCCCATGTAGTCGTTCCAGGTGTTGACGAAGGTGAGCAGCGCCAGGCTCGCCAGCGCCGGTTTCGACAGCGGCAGCATGATGCGCCGGTAGATGCCGTACTCGCTGAGCCCGTCGATCCGCGCCGCCTCGCACAACTCGTCGGGGATCGACATGTAGTACTGGCGCATCAGGAACACGCCGAACGCCCCGAACGCCTGCAACAAGATGATCGACCAGTAGGTGTCGGTCAGCTCGGCCCGCTGCATCATGATGTACTGCGGCACCATGTACGCCTGCCACGGCACCGCGATCGTGGCGATGTAGGCCAGGAACAGGGCGTCCCGGCCGGGGAAGCGCACCTTGGCGAACCCGTAGGCGGCGAAGCTGCCGGTCAGCACCTGCAGGAAGGTGATCGTGACCGACAGGAACGCCGAGTTGCCCAGGTAGGTCAGCAGCGGGATGCGTTCCCAGATGTCGACGAAGTTCGACCAGCGCAGCTCGTCCGGGATCCACTGGATCGGCACCGCGAAGACCTCGTTGTCGCGTTTGAGCGAGGAGGAGAGCATCCACGCGAACGGCACCAGCACCAGCAGCGTCACCACCGTCAGGCAGAGGTAGGCGAGCGCCGGGCGCACCCGCCCCCCGCGGCGCGCGTTCACGACAGGCTCCTGCGCTCGTTGAGGCGGAACTGCGCGACGGTGACGCCCAGCACGATGACGAACAGCACCAGCGCGATCGCCGAGGAGTAGCCGAAGCGGCCCTCGATGACGCCTTCGCGGTAGACGAGCTGGGCCAGCACCAGGGTGCTGCGCCCCGGCCCGCCGTCGGTCATGACCACGATCAGGTCCAGCACCTTGAAACTCTGGATGGTCAGCATGACCAGCACGAAGAACGTCGTGGGCCGCAGGCACGGCAGCGTGATGCTGAGGAAGCGCTGCCAGGGGCCGGCCCCGTCCACGGTGGCGGCCTCGTAGTACTGCTTCGGGATCGTCTGCAGCCCCGCCAGATAGAGCACCATGTAGTAGCCCATGTCCCGCCACACGCTGGTGACGATCACCGCCGGCATCGCCCAGTCCGTGCTGGCCACCCACCGCGGCGGGTCGGCCAGGCCCAGCGCCTGCAACGCCTGGTTGATCGGCCCGGCCGTCGGGTTGAACAGCATGTTCCACACGACCGCGACCGCGACCAGCGAGGTGATGTACGGGAAGAACGCCGCCGTGCGGAAGAAGCGCACGCCGCGGATCTTCCTGTTCAGCACGATCGCCAGCCCGAGCGCCGCCACCAGCGTCAGCGGGATGTGCCCGGCCGCGTAGGAGAGCGTGTTGAGCAGCGCGACGTGGAAGTTCTCATCGGCCAGCAGGTCCTGGAAGTTGTCCAGGCCCACCCACTGCGGCGTGCTGTAGGAGTCCCAGTCCAGGAACGCCAGCGCGAAGGCCGCCAGCATCGGCACCAGCGTGAACAGCGCGAAGCCGACGAAGTTCGGCAGGATGAAGCTCCAGCCGATGACGATGGCGCGCCAGGCGGGCCGGCTCCGGGCCGGGTGCTGCGTCAACGCCTGCGCCATGTCAGTTGAGGACTTCGTTCTTGACGCGCTCGTTCATGGCGCTGATGCCGTCGGCGACCGGCTTGTCCCCGACCATGATCAGCTCGTGCTCCTCCTTGAGGATGGTGTCGACGTCGGAGGACTTGTCGCTGACCGGCATCTCCAGCACGACCTTGCCGGGCTCGAACGCCTTCTTCGACAGCTCGTCGGCCGGCATGCCGGCCAGCGCGAAATACGCCTTGGTGATCTCCGGGCTCTGCAGCGCGGGCACCACGCCCACCTTGGTGATCGCCTGCGCGCCGGCCCTGCCCGCGGCGAACTCCACGAACTTCCTGGCCGCCTCGGCGTGCTCGGCCCGCTTGTTGACGGCGAAGGCGGTCGGCGAGCCGAACGTGGTGACCTGGCCCGCGCCCGGCCGCTGCGGCATCGGCGCCAGCCCCCACTCCACGTCGGAGGCGCCCTTGGCCTTGGCCTCCAGGATGCCGGAGATGTACCAGGTGCCCATCGGCATCATGGCCGTCTTGCCGCTTTCGAACATGGTGCGGTAGTCGGCCTGCTGCGCCTTGGCGGTGCCGAAGTCCAGGACGGTGCCCGCCTGCTGCATGCCGGTGGCCAGGGCGTACTGGTCGGTGAAGAAGGCGTAGTCGCCGCCGAGCTGGTCGCCGCCGGTCTGCGCCGCCGAGATGGCCTGCACCACCGAGCGCCAGGTGTGGTGGTAGGCGCCATAGACCTTCTCGCCGCCCGAGCCGCTGGTGAGCTGCTTGGCAAGCCCGGCGTAGGCGTCCCAGGTGAGCGTTTCCGGCAGCTTGACGCCCGCTTTGCCGAACAGTGTTTTGTTGTAGTACAGCAGCCAGAAGTCCTGGCGGTACGGCAGCGCGAAGTAGGCGCCGCCGACGTCGAAGGCCTCCAGCCCGGCCAGCTTGGCCGCCTCGGCGGACCTGGCCGAGGAGGTGAGGTCGAGGAGCTGGCCCCGGCTGGAGTAGCGCGCGTAGTCGGTGACGTTCTTCATCGTGATCACGTCGGTTTTGTCGCCGCCCGCGAGCATCGTGGTGACCTTCTGCGGGTAGTCGTCGGCGAGAATGTCCACCGGCTTGATCGTGATGTTCGGGTTGGCCTGCTGGAACGCCTCGAACAGGGCCTTGAACTCGGGCGTCTTGGCCATGTTCCAGACCGTGACACTCAAGGTGATCTTCCCGTTCGCGTCGGCGGGCTTCTCACCGCCCGAGCCGCACGCGGCCAGCGTGAGCCAGAGCGCGCTCACGACGGCCAGACGCGTCGAACCGGCCTTCCTCCAGGTGGTCATTGCTCCGGTCTCCTCTCCGTCACACGGGGTTCTCACGCGCCGACCGCGAACGCCTCCGGGGTGACGGCCGCGCGCGGCGGCCGGCCCGACAGGAAACGATCGAGCTCGTCCAGCGCGCTGTCGCTCATGCGCCGGGTCTCGCTCCCGAGCGAGCCGGCGACGTGGGGGGTGATCATGACGTTGGGCAGCTCGTACAGCACCGAATCGGCCGGCAGCGGCTCGGGGTCGGTGACGTCGAGGATGGCGTCCAGCCGTCCCGAGGCGCACTCGCGCTCCAGGGCGGCGGTGTCCAGCACGGCGCCACGCGCGGTGTTGATCACCGTGGCGCCGTCGCGCAGCAGGGCCAGCTCCGCGGCGCCCAGGAGATGGCGGGTGGAGGGCAGCGACGGCACGTGCAGGCTCAGCACGTCGCAGCGCGGCAGCAGCTCGGCCAGGGGCACCAGATGGCCGCCCGCCGCGCCGACCTCGCCGGCGTCGGCGTAGGGGTCGGCGACCAGGACGTCCATCTCCAGATCGCGCAGCCGCCCCACGACCCGGCGGCCCACCTGGGAGAAACCGACGACGCCGACCGTGCGGCCGCGGTTGGACAGCTCGCCGCGGCGGGCCGCGTACGACCAGTCCTCGCGGTGCACGCGCGCGTCCTGGGCCAGGAACGGCGCCTTCTTGCCCGCGAAGATGATCGCGGCCAGGGTGAACTCGGCGACCGGGATGGCGTTGGCGTCGGCGGCGTTGGTGACCAGCAGGCCGCGCCGCCACACCTCGTCGGTGACGAACGTGCGCACCGTGCCCGCGCAGTGGAAGATCGCCCGCAGGCGGGGCGCGTCGGCCAGCCGCTCGGCGGTCAGCGGCGGGCAGCCCCACGACGTCAGCAGCACCTCGACCTCGCGCAGCCGCCGCCGCACGCCCGGCGCGTCCAGATCGGTGGCGCGGATCGGCTCGCCGAGCTCGGCGAGCGCGCCGAGGCGGCGGAGCTGGGGCTCGTGGAACTGCACGCCGTAGGTGGCCGGATCCATGACCAGCAGGGCCTGCGGTCGTCGTCGGTGGGTCAAGGCACACGATCCTTCACCTGGGTAAGCGCTTACCGGTGGGTCAGATCATGTCTGGTCATTTCAATCAGGTCAATACCTTGTTAATCATTCCGATCGGATGATTTGATCGATGTTGATCGAAGCTGAACCGCCGTGGAACCCGATCGCCGTCTGGACAAGACACCTCCCTTGCGGGCATGATTTTGTTTACGAACCCGTTCCGTAAATAAAAAAGAGGGGGCGTGTGATGGACACGGACGTTCTGGTCGTCGGCGCCGGGCCGGTCGGCTTGGCGCTGGCCTGCGCGCTGCTGCAGCACGGGGTGTCGGTCCGTGTGATCGACAAAGCCGCCGGGCCGGCCACCACATCGCGGGCCAACTTCGTGCACGCCCGCGGCTCGGAGGTGCTCGATCGCCTGGACGCCCTGGAGGAGTTGGCGCAGGAGTCGGTGCGGGCGATGACGATCACCAGCTACGCCGGGGACCGCCCAATGATGCGGATCCGGTTCGGCGACCCCGGCCTCGGAACGGCCGCCCCGCCGATGGTGATCTCTCAGGCCCGCGTCGAGGCACGGCTGCGTGAGCGGCTGGCCCAGCTCGGCGAACGGCCCGAGTGGGGCGCCGGACTCGTCGAGGCTCGCCAGGACACCTCCGGCGTCACCGCGACGCTCGGCGACGGCCGCACCATACGCGCCGCATGGATGGTGGGCTGCGACGGCACCGGCAGCACGGTGCGCAAGCAGGCCGGCATCGGCTTTCCCGGCGTCAAGGTCAGCGAGCGGTTCCTGCTCGTCGACGGACGTCTCGACGGCGATCCGCCGCTGGATCGATCGGGCACCAGCGGCTGGACCCACCCCGAGGGCATGCTGGGCGCCATGCCGATGCCGGGCGATCAGTGGCGGCTGCTCGCCTACGACGCCGCCTTCACCGATGACAAGCCCAGCCAGGAGCAGATCGCCGACCACATGCGGCGCATCCTGCCCCAACGCACCGGCCTGAGCGGGCTGCGCCTGCACGACGTCACCTGGGCGTCGCTGTTCAGCGTGCACCGGCGCCTGGCCGACTCCTACCGGGCCGGGCGCATCCTGCTGGCCGGCGACGCCGCCCACGTGCACGCCCCGTTCGGCGGGCAGGGCATGCTGACCGGGCTCGGGGACGCCGAGAACCTCGCCTGGAAACTCGCCCTCATCGTCGCGGGCCTGGCACACGGCCCGGCCGCGACGCGGTTGCTCGACACCTATCAGGCCGAACGCCGCCCGCTGGCCACCGCCGTGCTGCGCGGCAGCACCGCCGTCACCAAGGTCAACATCGCCGGCAGCCCGTTCGGCCGCCTTCTGCGTGACCAGGTGCTGATGCGGGTGTTCAACCAGGGCTGGATCCAGCGGTGGACCACCTACACCACCTCGCAGCTGTGGGTGAGCTACCGGCGCGGCCCACTCGGCACGCGGCTGGGCGGGCGCGGCGGCAAGCCGCGCCCCGGCGACCGCGTCGGCGACCTGGCCTGTGAACGGCCGGACGGCAGCCCCACCCGGTTGCACGCCGAACTGCGCGGCACCTGGGCGGTACTCGGTGACGGCCCCGCGGCAGAGGCGGTCTTCGAGGCGGCCCGGCGCCGGCTCGGCGACAGGGTCACCCGGCTCCGTCCTGCCGGCACCACGGGCCGGCCGGCCATGCTGGTGCGCCCGGACGGCCACCTGGCCTGCAAAGGCGGCCCCGCCGAGGTCACCCGCTGGCTGGACGGAGCGCTGGGATGACCGCCACCCGGGGACGAGGACGCCCACGCGCCCCCGAGACCGACACCGCGATCTTGACCGCGGCGCTGGAACTGTTCGTCGAGCGCGGCGTCGAGGGCACCAGCATGGAGCAGGTCGCCAAGCGCGCCGGGGTGGGCAAACTGACCCTCTACCGCCGCTGGAGCAGCAAGGAAGACCTGCTCGCCCAGGCCATCGAGCAGGAGGTGCGCGCCGAGGTCATCCCGTCCGCCGCCGATGTCCAGGCCCTGCGGCCGCGCGACATCGTCGAGCATGTCCTGCCCGCGGCGGCCGAGATGGCCGCCAGCCCCGGATTCCGCGCGCTGGTCGCCCGGATCATGGGCTCGGCCGTCAGCCATCCGGAGCTGATGCAGGTGTACTGGAAGCACTACATCCTGCCCCGCCGCGAGCTGGCCGCCGCCATGCTGCGGCGCGCCCAGCAGGACGGCGCCGTGGCGGCCGACGCCGACCTGGACGTGCTGATCGACATGATGGCCGGGGCGGTGACCTACCGGGTGCTGCGGCCCGACCCGCCCGACACCGCCGGCATGCTGCGCTACCTGACCGCCGTCTACCGCCAGGCGGGGTTGTACCCGCCCGCTGCGGACGGGTGAGCCTGGCCGCCACGCAGCCGGCCGTGCCGGTGGGGAGGGCTACGGGGCCGGGAACACCCCGAGCTGCCGCATCTGCGAAAGAACGTCCACGACTGCCCAGGTTTCGGCGATCCGCCCGTCGGCGAAGCGGGCGATCAGGATCTCCTTGTAGGTGATGGACCTGCCGGTCGGCGCGATGCCCATGTACTCGCCCTGGTGGGTCCCGGTGACCGTGTTCCTGGTGACCACCTTGTCCCCTTCGGCGATCACGTCCTCGATGTGCACGTTGAGGTCGGGAAAGGCCCGATGGAGCACCGTCAGCACCTCCTTCATCGCCTGCGTCCCCGTCGTGGCGATGGGCAAAGGCGTGCGGATCAGCACATCCGGGTGGACTACCTCGTCGATCGTCTTGGAGATGATCTCCGCGTCGCCGGTGCTGACGGCGTCGTGGAAGCGCCGCAGCGCCGCCTTGTTGTTCACGGCCTCGGTGATGGTCATGTGGCTGCTCCTGATATCGAGATGTGCGTAGGCGTGGTGGTCCGGCCCGCGCTCACCAGCTGTAGGGGCCGAAGCGCCCCCAGGCGACGAGCGCGCAGAGCGCGAGCAGGACGGCGGTGGCCATCAGCCCGGACGGCTCTTTCCTGCGGATGTGCAGGGCCCCGGCCAGGCCCATCATGATCGCCAGCCCGGTCGCGGCGATCGGCGTCAGGACGGGTGCGATCCCGGTGGCGGCCGGCACGATCAGCCCGATCGTGCCCAGCAGTTCCGTCACGCCGATGGACCGCACGGCCGTCTGAGAGAACGTGTGCGTCCACGGATACTTGCCGGCCAGCTTGTCCCTGGTCCACAGGAGTTTGCCCAGGCCGGACATGGCGAACATGGCGGCGAGGATCGCCTGCACGACCCACAGGAACACGTCCATGGAGGCGTCTCACCTGTAGCCGTCGAAGTTCGGGGCATTGCGCCGCCACTCGGGCAAAAAGCCGGGAGGGTTGTCGCTCATATCCAGGCGACGATCGAGCGGCCGCCGGGGGGACAGCCGGCTCAGAGCTGTTCGAGGCGCCGGGTCAGGAAACGCCGCTCGGGGGTCGAGGCGGCCAGCTCAAGGGCGCGCCGGTAGGCCGTCCGGGCCTCGGCCTCACGGCCCAGACGCCGCAGCAACTCCCCGCGCGTCGAGTGGAAATACAGGTATCCGTCCAGGTCGAGGTCATCGACGGCACGCAACGCCGCGGCGGGATCGCCGGCCTGGGCGACCGCCACGGCACGGTTGAGCTCGACCACCGCCGAGCCGGTCAGAGCGGCCAGCCGCCGGTACAACTCGGCGACCTGCGGCCAGTCGATCCGCTCACGCGCCTGGAGCGAGGCGATGGCGGCCTGCACGACGTACGCGCCGCGCCCGCCCAGCGCCATCGCCCGATCCAGCACCGCCCGCCCCGCCGCGATCTGCCGCAGGTCCCACAACGACCGATCCTGATCGTCGAGAAGGACGAGATCGTCATCGCAGAACCGGGCCCGCCGCCGCGCGTGATGGATCATCATCAGCGCCAGCAGCCCGTGCGCCTCCGGCTCCCGCGGCATCAGCCCGGCCAGCACCTGCCCCAGCCGGATGGCCTCGGCACCGAGATCGACCCGGCCGCTGTAACCCTCGTTGTAGATCAGGTAGATGACCGCCAGCACCGCGTCGAGCCGTTCGGGCAGCAGGTGCGCGCCCGGGACCGCGAACGGGATCCCGGTCGCCTTGATCTTGGCCTTCGCGCGGGTCAGGCGCCGCTTCATGGTCTCCTCCGAGACCACGAACGCTCGGGCGATCTCCCCGGTCTGGAGGCCGCCGAGCGCACGAAGCGTGAGCGCCACCTGCCCCTCCAGCGGCAGCGCCGGATGACAGCAGGTGAAGATCAGCTCAAGCCGCTCGTCCTTGATCAGCGTGTCGTCGAACTCGTCCACGATGGCCTCCGGCGCCGGCAGCAGATGGATCTTCTGGGCCAGGGTCCGCTCCCGGCGGATCCGGTCGATCGCCCGGTTCCGGGCCGTCGTCACCAGCCAGGCGCCCGGAGTGTCCGGCACGCCTGAAGCCGGCCAGCGCTCCGCCGCGATGGCGAACGCCTCCTGCGCCGCCTCCTCGGCCCGGTCGAAGTCACCGAGGAACCCGACCAGCGAGGCCAGCACCCGGCCCCACTGGTCGCGGAACACCTCCTCCAGCACGCTCAGAGCCGCACCACCGGCCTGACCTCCACGGTGCCGCCGAACCGCAGGGCCGGGACACGCGCCGCCAATTCGAGCGCTTCGTCCAGGTCGGCGGCCTCGATCAGGCAGAAGCCGCCCAGCACCTCTTTGGTGTCGGCGAACGGGCCGTCGGTCATCAGCGTCCGGCCGCCGGACAACCGCACGCAGGTCGCCGTCTCCGCGGACTGCAACTGCGCGGCACTGACGTAGCGGTCGTCGTCGGCCATCGCGAAATACTCGGCGTAGGCCGCCGCACGCTCCTCATCCGACGACGTCTCCATGTAGCCGGGCTCGGCGTAGATCAGCAGGGCGTACTGCATCGCGACCTCCAGGGCAGTGGGCTCTCACCAGCATGACGAACGAGCGGCCGCGCAAGGGACACCACCCGTATTTCGGTCAATGTAACGACTTTTGGCCGCGAGGCTTGACTCTGGAGCAAGGTCCAGACTTTAGGGTCGGGAGCCTCACCCGCGTCCCGGAAGGAGCCTCAACCATGCGGATGCCGTCCGCCTCCACCCCCGTCGTCTGCGACATGACCGGCGCCCCAGACACCGCGCACGAGCGCCTGCGGGAGTTCCAGACGCTGTTCGCCCGCTTCCTCATCGCCCGCGAGCGCACGAGCCGGGGCATCCGCTTCCGGCTGCGCGCCGAGCCGGGGCTGGAGGAGCACGTACGCGACCTGGCCGCCCGCGAGCAGGCCTGCTGCCCGTTCTACGCCTTCGACGTCACCGCCCGGGACGGTCAGGTGCTGTGGGAGTGCGCGGTCGGCGACGACGAGAGCGCCCGCGCCGTGCTGGAGGAGTTCTTCCTGCTCCCCGAGACCACCGCCACGACCCCCGCCGAGCTCCAGGGCCGCCTGAGCGAGAGCGGCCTGGTCTTCACCGAAACCGAAGCCGACGCCGACGCCGACGCTGGAGTCGGAACCGGAACCCACGTCGAAGGCGCGCCGCCGTCCCCCTAAGCTGACCTGCATGTCCGTGCTGCGATCCATTGCCCTGTTCGTTCTTGCCGCCGTCGCCGAGATCGGCGGCGCCTGGCTCATCTGGCAGGGCTGGCGCGAACACCGCGGCGCGCTGTGGATCGGCGCCGGCATCCTCGCGCTCGGCGCCTACGGCTTCGTCGCCACCTTCCAGCCCGACCCCAACTTCGGCCGCATCCTGGCCGCCTACGGCGGTGTCTTCGTGGCCGGCTCGCTGGCCTGGGGCATGGTCGCCGACGGGTTCCGTCCCGACCGGTGGGACGTCATCGGCGCGCTGATCTGCCTGGCCGGCGTCGCCGTCATCATGTACGCCCCGCGCGATTGAGCGAGCCGGGCGCCGCCGGACGCGGCGCCCGGCCCGCGCTACTTGCGGTCGAGGACGATGGCGGCGGGACCGGCTACGAACGCCGACGACAGCGTCCCCACCACGATCCCGGTCACCAGCGCCATGGCGAAGTCCCGCAAGGAATCACCGCCGAACGCCATCAGGGCCAGCAGGATGAACAGCGCCCCCAGCCCGGTGTTCACCGTGCGCGGCAGCGTCTGCAGGATGGCCCCGTTCACCGAGGCGGCCAGCGGCTGCCCGGCGGACAGCAGTTCGCGTACCCGGTCGAAGACCACGACCTTGTCGTTGACCGAGTAGCCCACGATGGTGAGCATCGCGGCCAGGAAGATCCCGTCCACGGGCTTGCCCAGCCACGCGAACAACCCCAGCACCACGAGCGCGTCCACCAGCAGCGCCAGCACCGCCGCCGCCCCGAACGTCCACCTGAACCGGGCCGCCAGGTAGAGCAACTGCATCGCCATGGCCACGCCGAGCGCGATGAGGGCGTTGCGGCGCAGCTCCTCGCCCAGGCTGGGGCCGACGAACTCCTCGCGCTGCTTGGTCACCTCGCCCGCCTGCCGCTCCAGCGCCTGCTCGATCCTGGCGACGTCGTCGCCGTCGAGCCCGCCCGCGCGGACCGACACGCCGTCTCCCGAGGCCTGCACCACCGCCGACGGGTATCCGGCGCCGGAGACCGCCTGGCCGGCGACGTCGGAGGAGATCGGCCTGGCCGTGGCGAACTCGACCAGCCGCCCACCGGTGAACTCCACGCCGAAGTTCAGCCCGCGCGCCAGCAGCCCGGCCACCGACACCGCGACCAGGGCCGCCGCGACGCCCAGCCACACCCGTCCGGCCCGCATGAGCTGCGGGTCGCGGCGGGTCAGCCACGTTCTGACCGCCCCGGGGGTGCCGAGGCCGGACACGCGCGGCCCGATCCGGCCGATGACGCCCTGGGCGAGCACGCGGGTGATCAGCATGGCCGACACCAGCGAGGCCAGCACGCCCACCGCCAGCGTCACCCCGAACCCCTTGACCGGGCCCGAGGCCAGCCAGAACAGCAGCCCGGCCGCGATCAGCGTGGTGATGTTGGAGTCGGCGATGGCCGACCAGGCGTTCTTGAACCCCCGATCCAGGGCCATGCGCAGGCCCCGGCCCCGGACGTACTCCTCCCTGGCGCGCTCGAAGACCAGCACGTTGGCGTCGATGGCCATGCCGATCGCCAGCACGAACCCGGCCAGCCCCGGCAGCGTGAACGTCGCGCCCATCGCCACCAGCGCCGCATACGAGATCACGCCGTAGCAGGCCAGCGCGATCGTCGCCAGCAGGCCGGACAGACGGTAGACGGCCACGATGAACGCCGCCGTCAGCATCAGGCCGACGACCGCCGCCTTGGCGCTGGCCTCGATGGCCGCCTCGCCGAGCGTCGGCCCGACCGTGCGCTGCTCGACCATGGTGAGCGGCACCGGCAGCGCGCCGCCCTTGATGAGCACCGCCAGGTTGCGGGCCTCCTCGTGGCTGAACGAGCCGGTGATGTCGGCGCTGCCGCCAGGAATCCCGGCCCGGCAGGCGATGGAGCCGTCGAGCGGCGGCGAGGAGATGACCTCCCCGTCCAGCGCGATCGCGATGCGCCGCTTGGGATCGCCGGGCGGCTCGCACGCCGCCGCGCCGGTCAGCCGCTGCCAGGCGGCCGCGTCGCGGAAGTCCATGCGCACCCACCAGCCGGGCCCGCGCTGCGGATCGCTCTGCTCGACGGCGTCGCGCACGCCGTCGCCGGTCATGGCCGCGGGACCCAGCTCCAGCGGCCCGCCGTTCTCGTCGCGCGCCTCGCCGCGGTCGCCGAGCACAGGGTGGAAGGCCAGTTGCGCGGTCCGCCCGATGACCTCGGCGGCCTGCCGGGGATCGAGCACGCCGGGCAACTCGACGATGATGCGCCTCTCACCGGAGCGGACCAGGGTGGGATCGACCACCCCGAGCGCGTCCGCCCGCTGACGCAGCACGTCGAGCGCCCGGTCGGTGGCCGCCGCGTCGGCCTTGACGGTCGGCGAGTCCCTGGTCTCGAAGACGAGTTGGGTGCCGCCGCGCAGATCCAGGCCCAGCCGCGGCGCGGAGACCAGGGCCAGAGTCAACGAGATGGCGGTGACGGCGAGCGCCGTCACCGCACGCCAAAAAGGCGCACGGAACATGAAAGCCTCCACAGGCTCAGAAGTGCGAAAAGGGACCTTCAGTACCCTGTGGAGGGAGGCGCCCGCGCCGGCGCGGCCACCGGACGGCGGTCGCCGGGAACGCCGTGCGGCCGGTTCGTGACGACCACGGACCAGCCGGGCCGCGCGAGCGGCACCCCGGACGGCAGCACGGCCGGGCCCGCGGAGCCGGCCAGGGCCGCCAGGCCGTGCCTGGCCTGCGCCGCGGTGTGACGTAGCGGCTCCTGACGCAGCCCCGGATGCTCCTGAAGGTGCAACAGGGCCGCGGGCGCGGCCGTGACCTGGGCCGCCGCCTGGGCGGGGGCGGTGGCGGGCAGGAACCAGGACAGCAGGAGGAGCAGCGCGGCAGGCAACGTGGTGCGCACCGAGCCCCCTCCTGTTCGCCGTGTGCCCACACCGTAGCGCGCCTGGCCGCCGCCGTGGGGGTCAGGTGAGCTCGACGGCCGCCGCGCGTCGGGGGACCAGCCAGAACGTGATCAGCGCCGACAGCAGCGTCACCGCGCACGCGGTGTTGAGGGCCACCGGCAGGCCGGAGAACTCGCTCAGCGCCGGGCCGGCCAGCGCACCGGCCAGCGTCACCGCGGCCTCGACCGTCAGGAAGGCCGCGCTCACCCGCCCCAGCAGCTCCTCGGGCGTGTTGCGCTGCAGCCACGTCTGCACGGCCACCAGCACGCTCACCCCCGGCACCCCCAGCAGCACCGCCGCCACCAGCGCGACCGGCAGCGAACCGGCGTTGAACATGAGCGCGAAGGCCGCCGCGACCAGCACCTGCCCTGCGGCCACGGCCGTCCTGACGCCGAACCGGCCGGCCACCCACCTGCTGATGGGAGCCCCGATGAGATACCCCAGGCCCAGCGCGGACAGCAGGTAGCCGACCTGGAGGCTCCCGCCGAGCCGGGTCACGCCGAAGGGCACGAGCAGGGCGGTCAGAGCCGAGTTGGCCAGCAGGTAGACGCCGTTGGCGACCAGCAGGCCGCGCGCGACCGCCGTACGCCGCAGGTGCCCCAGCCCGTCACGCAGGTCGGCGAGCACCCGCTGCGGCAGACCCCGTTCGCGGACGCGGACCGACATGCGCGCGATGCACGCCGCCGACACCAGGCTCGCCCCCACGGCGGCGCCCACGACCGCCTCGATGCCCAGCAGCGCGAACACCAGCCCGCCCGCCGGCGGTGCGGCCAGCGCGACCACGCCGGTGGTGACCGCGTTGAGCGTGTTCGCGCTGGTCAGCGCCGGTCCGTCGCCGACGGCGGCCCGCGTGTGGGCCTGCGCCGCGGGCCTGAACAACACCGCGGCGCTGCCCTGGCCGAGCACCGCCAGGTAGATCAGCCAGATCGTCTCGGGCGTGCGGGCCGCCAGCGCCACGCAGACCGCCAGGACGTGGAGGAGGTCGGTCGCGACCATCAGCCGGCGGCGGTCCCACCGGTCGGCGACGACCCCGGCGAACGGCCCCAGCACCAGGGCGGGCAGATACTCGAACGCCAGCGTCACGCCCGTGGCCAGCACCGAGCCGGTCACGGCGTAGACGTGGGCGGGCACGGCGACGATCAGCAGGCCCGTGCCGAAGGTGGCGACCGCCCGGGCCGTCCACAGCAGCCGGAAGTCGCGCACCCGCAATGCTTCTATCACGACATGTCACCCCTCGAACTATTCTCACAAGAGAGGATCATGCGCAGAATTATTCTGTCAAGATAGACCCATGGATCACGTCGAACTCGGGCAGCGCCTGCGGGCCCGGCGGGCCACGCTCGGCCGCACCGTCGCCTCGGTCGCCACCGACGCCGGGCTGTCGGTGCCCTATGTGGCCAACCTGGAGAACGGCCGCGGCAACCCCACCGTCGCCGCGCTCGACCGGCTCGCCGCCGCGCTCGGAACCCGGCTGACCATCACCCTCGCCGACCCGGACACCACCGGCCGGGAGGCCCCGGCGCCGCCGCCGTCGCTGCTGGAGTTCGCCAAGGGCCGCAGGTTCCGGCGGGAATGCGCCGCACTGGCCGCCATGACGAAACAACAGGAGCAGGTCGTGCGCGCGAACCTGGTGGCAGCCCTGGCCGCCGTCGCCGGCGCGCTAGGGCGCGACCTCGGCGAGTCCGACTGGCAGCGGCTGCTCGACGCGCTGGTGCTGATCCTGGCCCACCCCGCCGGCTAACGCCGGCCGCGCCGCCCGAACCGCAGCGCGAACGGGGTGATCATCGACTCGACCTGCACGGCGAAACTGATCTTGCTGGAGCCGGCGTTGCGCTCCTCGAAATGGATGGGCATCTCCACGATCGAGCGGCCGAGCTGCTTGCACCGGTGGTTCATCTCCACCTGGAAGCTGTAGCCGTCGCTGCGGATCGCGTGCAGGTCTATGCCTTCGAGCGCGTCGCGATCCCAGATCTTGAACCCGCCCGTGGGGTCGCGCACGGACAGGTGCAGGATCGTGTTGACGTACAGGCCCGCGAAACGGCTCAGCAGCCGCCGATGCCGGCCCCACTGCGTCGACAACGAGCCGCCGACCACGTAACGGCTGCCGATCACCACCCCGGCCCGGGTGGCCAGGATCGTGCCGAGCAGGTGCGGGATGTACTCGGGACGGTGGCTCAGATCGCCGTCCATCTGCACCACGTACTCGTCGCCGCGCCCGAGCGCCTCCAGCATCCCGGCGATGTGGGCGCGCCCGATGCCCTCCTTGACCTTGCGGTGGAGCACGACCATGCGGTCGGGACGCTCCTCGTTCGCCCGCTTGGCCAGATCGTCGGCCAGCGCGCCGGTGCCGTCCGGGGAGTCGTCGTCTGCGATGATCAACCGCAGGTTCGGCAGGTCCAGCGCGAAGATCCGCTCCACCAGTTCGCCGAGGTTGCCTGCCTCGTTGTACGTCGGCACGACGACCGCGACCCGCGCCTCCCGCCACGGTGACGGCAGGAACCAGGCGCCGGCGGCTTCGTCGTTCAAAGCACTCTCCTTCTCGACCGAGCAACGACAGTCGATCATCCTGACACGGACGAGGGATCGGCGCGACGCCTCACGGTCATCGTGCGGTGCGTCGGCCGGGGTGACAGATGTCAGTGGGTTAGTAAATCGTTTCACCCCGGGTAGGGCTCGGTACGTTATGATCGCCAAGGTGACATGGTGGCGACCAGGGGTGATTCACCACTCCAGGTGTTGACACGATTCAACGCCACACGTCATGCCGCTCTGCGCACCCCAGAGGAACGGATGTCGAGCATCAAAGAGGTCGCCCGGCTGGCCGGAGTCTCCGTCGGCACCGTGAGCAACGTGCTCAACCGGCCCGACATGGTCGCGCCCGAGACCAGGATGCGGGTGCGGGCCGCGATCGCGCAACTCGGCTACGTGCGCAACGGCTCGGCCAGGCAGTTGCGCGCCGGACGCAGCCGCACCATCGGCGTGGTCGCGCTCGACCTGGGCAACCCGTTCTTCATCGACGTGCTGCGCGGCGTCGAGGCGGCCGCACAGGACGCCGGGCTCACCGTGATGGTCTTCAACAGCGACAAGGACGCCTCCCGCGAGGCCAGGCTGCTGGAGACGTTCGAGGAGCAGCGTCCCCTAGGGGTTCTGATCACGCCCGTGAACGCCGCCGGCCAGGACGAGCGGCTGGGCAGGCTTGTCGCGCGGGGCATCCCGGTGGTGGTGTTCGACAGCTCCGGCAGGCACAACCGCGGCTGCGCGGTCGCCGTCGACGACGTGCTCGGCGGCCGGCTGGCGGGCCGGCACCTGCGCGAACGCGGGCACCGCCACATCGCCTTCGCCGGCGGCCCGTTCAGCGTCCGGCAGGTGCAGGAGCGCCACGACGGGCTGGTCAGCGTGCTCACCCCCGCCGACGAACTGACCGTCATCCCCCTGCCCGACCTCACCGTCGACACCGGCCGCACCGCCGCCAAGGAGATCGCCGGCCTGCCGCCCGCCGACAGGCCCACCGCGATGTTCTGCGCGAACGACCTGGTCGCGCTCGGGGCGCTGCAGGAGCTGACGCAGCGCGGCCTGCGCGTCCCCGGTGACGTGGCGATCCTCGGCTACGACGACATCGACTACGCCGCCGCGGCCGCCGTGCCGCTGTCGTCCATCCGGCAGCCGCGCGAACAGCTCGGCAGGACGGCGGCGCTGATGCTGTTCGAGGAGGCCGACGAGTTCGCCGGACACGAGCACCGCCACGTGATCTTCCAACCCCAGTTGGTGGAACGCTCCTCCACCAACCCGCAGGGCGCCGCCGCTTTCTAAGGGGTTTCTCAGGGGGCGTCCCGGAGGTTCGCCCCGGGATCATGTTCCAGACTTGGGCGTCATGAGGATGAAGAGAACGGCCATGGCCGCAGGCATCCTGGGGCTCGCCGCGGTCTCGACCGGGTGCGGGCTGGCCGGCCCCGAGTCGGAGGACACCGTCTCCTACGACGTCACCGACAAGGTCGCGGCGGTGAAAGTCGAAGCCGACGCCGGCAGCGTCGAGGTGGTGGAGTCGGAGCGGCAGGGCATTCGCGTCACGGAGCGGCTCGTCTGGCGCAAGAACAAGCCGGAGACCAGCCACCCGGTGCAGGGCGACACGCTGGCCCTGTCCTTCAAGTGCCCCACCACGTGGGGATTGGGAGCTCCCGGGGTGTCGTGCGAGGTGAGCTACCAGGTCGAGGTCCCCAAGGGGCTGAGCGTCAAGGCGAGCACCGACTCCGGGAAGGTGACGCTGAAGAACCTCTCGGGCCCCCTTGAGGCCGAGAGCGACTCAGGGGCGATCGAGGCCAGCGGGCTGAGCGGCAAGCGGGTGGTCACGCGGACCGACTCCGGCAACATGACGGTGGCCTTCACCGGGCAGCCGGACAAGGTCGAGTCCTCCACCGACTCGGGCAGAACCGTGATCCACGTGCCGCAGGGGCCGTACCGCATCGAGGCCCAGAGCAGCTCCGGCAACCAGAACATCACCGCGGCCCGCGACCCCGCCTCCCAGCGGGTGATCGCGCTGTCCAGCGACTCCGGCGACCTGGAGGTCGTCACCCCCTAAGGGCCTCCGCCTGGCCGGGTGGTTGCGCCGCAGACGACAGGCGGGTCCACTGGTGGGGATGATATTGATCCGCCACGCCATGCCCGCCTTCGGCCCCGACGTACCGCCGCACGCATGGGACCTCGGCGCCGAAGGCCACGCCGCGGCCCGGCGCCTGATCGCCGCGCTGCCCCCGCACGCATACCTGGTGTCCAGCGCGGAGCCGAAAGCCTGGCAGAGCCTGGGCGGCGGTGACGACGTGGTACGCGACCGCCGGTTCAACGAGGTCGCCCGGGTGGAACCGTGGGACGGGGGCTTCAGGGAACTACGCCGGGCGTACGTGGAAGGCGCGGATCATCCGCAGTGGGAGCCGCGATCAGAGGTCGTCGAACGCTTCGACGCCGGGATCGCCGACCACCTCGAACGCGCCGAAGGCCGCCCCCTCGTGGTCGCCACGCACGGCATGGCGATGACGCTCTGGTTGACGACGCGGATCGGGCTGGGTGACCCGGGAGCGTTCTGGGCGGACCTTCGCTTTCCCGACAAGCTCGTCGTCGACCTGGACGCGCACACCGTCCGGCGGGCACGTTAGGGTGACCGCCGTGCCACGACACCTCGCGTTCGACAACCTGCACAACTTCCGGGACCTCGGCGGCTATCAGGGCGCCGACGGCCGCACCGTACGGTGGGGCCGCCTGTTCCGGTCCGACTCCCTGGCAGGGCTCCGGGGCGAGGACTGGGAGCGCTTCCTCGCTCTGGGCATCCGCACCGTGATCGACCTGAGGTACCCGTGGGAGATCCGGGCCAAGGGCCGGGTGCCGCACCACGACGGGCTGGCCTACGTCAACCTCAGCATCGAACACCGCCCCTACGACCAGGCCGAGATCGACCCGGACGCCGACCCCTGGCGTTTCCTCGCCGACCGGTACGCGGAGGTCGCCCTCGACGGGGTCGAAGAACTCCGGCAGACGTTGGAGACCATCGCCGCCGCAGACGGGCCGCTGGTGTTCCACTGCGCGTCGGGCAAGGACAGGACGGGGCTGGTGGCGGCCCTCGTCCTTGCCCTCCTGGAAGTATCCGAGGACGACATCGTCGCCGACTTCGCCCTCACCGAGTTGGCCACCGACCGGCTGATCGCCAAATGGAAGGCCGCCAACCCCGGCCGTGAGCTGCGCTGGCCCGGGTATGGCCGCGCTCCCGCCGAGGTCATGCGTCTCGTCCTGGCCGACCTGACGGCCGCCCACGGGTCCGTACGCTCCTACGTCACCGACGTACTCGCCATGGACGCGAAGCTGATCGCCCAGCTCCGCGACCGGCTCCTGGAGGCATAGATGGGTTCGGTGACCCGCCACCGCGGCGCGGTACTCGTGCTGATCGCCTGGTGGGTGTTCGGCAACCTCTACGAGGCGATCGTGGTGATGCCGTGGTTGTGGCGGCTGCCGCCCGGGTCGCTGCCCGCCGAATTCGAGCCGGGCAGCCCCGTGTTCTACTTCGTTCCGGCCGGCGTCGTCATGCTCGTGCTCATCTGGACGCTGGTCTTCCGCGTGCGCCGGAACGGCGCGGGGCCGGTGCTGCGTGCCGCCGTTCTCGTCACGATCGCGGCGGCGGGCACGGGCATCCTGGTCGTCGGCGTCAACCCGACGTTCCGCGATCCGGCGGCGAGCGTGGCCAGTGTCCATGACGCGGTGCTGATGTGGGAGGCGGGCAACGCGGTGCGCATGGCCCTCGCGGTCGCGGCGGCCGTCAGCCTGATCCGCTGGCGGGCCAGGCCGTCAGGCTAGGCACGACCATGCTCCTCTACGATCAGTAGTACTACTAAATGTAGAGGGTGTGGTGGGCATGCGCGTTCTCGTCGTGGGGGCCGGACTCGCCGGGGTGGCGGCCGCCAGAGGATTACTCGCCGCCGGGCACACGGTGACCGTGCTCGAACGGGCGCCCGCGCTACGCGAGAGCGGATGCGCGATCGTGCTCTGGAGCAACGGCACCACGGTGCTCAACGATCTCGGCGTGCGGACGGACGGGGCGGGGGAGCGCATCGACGCCATCGACGTCCGCAGCGCCCGAGGACGCCCGTTGATGGTCGTCGACACCGAACGGCTGGCGACCAGGTTCGGCGCCCCGGTACTGGGGATCCCGCGCCCGGTGCTGCTCACCCGCCTCGCCGAGGGGCTGCCCGAGGAGATCTTCCGCTTCGGCGCCCGCTTCACCCGCCTCCACGACGACGGCCGGTCCGTACGGATCGAGACCGAGGACGGCACGCAGTACTCCGGCGACCTGCTCATCGGCGCAGACGGCGTGAACTCCCAGGTGCGCACGGCGCTCTTCGGCCCCGGCTCGCACGCCAGGCCGACCGGTTCGGCCACCTGGCAGGGCCTGATCCCGGCGCCCTTCGACCTCGGCTCCCGCTCCCTGCTGTTCCTCGGCCGCCAGGGCGACGTCGGGCTGAACCCCGCGGGCGACGGCCTCGTGCAGTGGCTCATCGACCTGCGCCGGCGGCCGGGCGACGACTCGGAAGGACCGAACCGGGCGCTGGCCACCCTCCGGCGCCAGTACGGCTCGTGGGCCTCGCCCGTCCGCGACCTGCTGGCGGCGCTGTCGGACAAGGACCTCGAACTCTTCCCGCACCGCCGGCATCGCCCCCCGCTGCGCTGGTGGCGCGGCCGGAGCGTCCTGATCGGCGACGCCGCGCACGCGATGCCCCCCATGCTGGCGCAGGGCGCCGGCCAGGCCCTGGAAGACGTCTCGGCACTGCTGCCAACCCTCACCGACCTGCCCGCCTACGAGCGGAGTCGCAGGCGGCAGGCCATGCTGGCCTCCACGGTGGCCACTCAGGGCGTCGCGATCTCCGGGCCGCGAACCCTGTTCCAGAGCGAGGCCGCGCTGCGCGGCGCCACACTCCTGCCGCAGCACCTGGCGACCTGGTCGTTCGGGATGCTGATGCGAGGGGTCAGCGCAAGGCTGTGACGGGCCGTTGCCTCCTGCTCTTCGGACGCGGGCGTTTGGGTGAGCTCGAACGAGCGCCGCAACCGTCAGCGCACGCCGTCCAGCTCGAACGCGGCATTGCTGAAGTCGCCCGGTGGCCGGCGCGTCGGGCGGGACCATCGCCCGGTTGAACCCGTTGCCGTTCCAACCCGGGTCGGCGCCGACGATCACACCGCCGACCAAGGTGCGCCGAAACTACAGCCGCAGGCGCGCGGCCGCCGCCTCCGCGCTCGTGACGACGTCGAGGCGGCCCCAGCGGACGGGCCAGGAGAAGCGGCGGTCGACGGTCCAGGACACGACGGCGTCGAGATCGTCCAGACGTTCCTCGTCGGCGATCACCAGGGCCGCGGCAGGCCCGATGGCGGGGTCGGCGATGGCACACCACGAGGAGTCCGCCAGCGGGAAGGCGTCCGACTGGAACATCCCGTGCAGAGGTTCGTCCTCGTCGTCGAGCGGACTGCGCTCACCGTCGAAGTGACGGCCGAACACGAAGTCGCCGCTGACGGCGCCGGTCAAGGCGTCGACGAAGCGGAGCGTCTGCGCGCCGATCAGCGCGAGCACGCCGCCGGCGCCCCACAGCACCGCCTCCGTCCCCTCGGGCGTCTGGATCGAACCGGCCCTGGCCGGTTCGTCACCCAGCGACCACACCTCCGCCCGCCCGTCGGCGGTCAGACACGCGCCGAACTCTCCCGCGGGCTCCCAGGCCCAGGGGCGCTCCTGGCCGTTGTAGAAGGATCGGCCGTTGCGGTCGGTGGTGGCGATGGGCAGGTGATACCGGTGACGACCGTTCTCGTCGTAGACGTCGACGCCGCCGCCATCGTCGACCACGACCGCCAGCCGGGCCTCGGCCCCGCGCATGCCCCAGTGCAGCGTCCCCTCCGCCTGGTCCGCGGGGTCGCCCGCCGGTTGCCCGGTGCCGGCGTCGAGGACGGTCAGCCGGGGCGAGCGGCCCGACGTCAACGCTGCCGCGCGCCGGTCGTCCGGGCTCCACGCGACATCGCCGACGGTCAGCGTCAGCCAGCGCATGCGCCCGCTCGGGACGTCGACGGCGGTGGCCCATGGCCCGTTGTGCCCGAGCAGCCGCCCGCCGTCGCGGGACCACCGCACGCGGCGGAAGGCGAACTCGTCGCTCTTGAGCCTCTCCTTCATCTCCTCCGGCAGCGGAGCGGTCAGCATGTCGGGCTCGGGGCCCCTGTTGTGCAGACGGTAGTCGTTGTAAAAGACCTCGCCCTGGTCCAGCGCCGCGACGCAGCCCGCCATCTCGTGCTCGCTGCCCATCGAGATGTAGGCCCGGCGGCCGTCGGGAGCCAGGGCGAACGTCGCCGCGGCGTCGAACCCGTCCGTCACGTCCGCCCTCCCGTACGGGTTGAGGCGTGCGCCGAACGGGTCCCACAATCCGACGTTGTTCGTGCAGAACGCCAGCGCGACCCGGGTTCCGTCCACCGACCACTGCACCGTGTCGCGGTAGCCGCGCCAGCCGACACCGTACTGGACGTCGACCCCGTTGACGACGCGCCCCGTGGCCATCTCCCACACCTGCAACGGGCCTGTGCCGTCGTAATTCCCTTTCTTGGTGGCCCGGCCCGTGGCCAGGTAGCGGCCGCATGGGCTGAGCGCGTAGTCCTGGAAGTCGCCCCCGAACATGGTGTACGGGTGACGCAGCCGCGCGCCGCGCTCGCGGAGGCGGTCGGTGGCCACACGGTGCGCGCCGGTGATGCCGTGCCGCTCTTCCACCTCGGCCAGCAGGGCGCGCAGCGCAGGCAGATCCCGCTCCGGCCGGAACGCCGACCAGTCGGCGTCCTCCAGCATCGTGAGCAGGGCCCCGGGGTCATCCCGCGCCGCTTCCAGGGCGGCGCGCCCGGGAAAGTCCCCGGACCCGTTCGGCTTCCCGCGCCGCACGGCCAGCAGTTCCTCCACCGGCAGCACCGGCACGCCCAGCCGTTCCGCGGCGCGGACGTGCTCGTTCGGGTAGGAGTTGCCGTACCCGTTGAACACGGCGTCCACGGAAGGCGACACCTCATCCACGACGTTCGCCCCGGCGCCCTGAAGCCGCATCTTCAGCTTCGCGACGGGCTCGGTGCGGAAGCTGCCCGCCAGGACGATGGTTTTGCCACGAAGATCCATAGCTAGGGAGGATAGGCGTACCGTGTCTCATCCGGTGAGGGCGGCGGCGGTGGCGACCAAGCCGCCATCGATGATCAAATCCTGTCCGTTGACGTATGAGGCCTCACCTGAGGCGAGGAAGGCCACCGCGTCGGCGACGTCCTCGCTCGTACCGGTTCGAGCGGTGGGCACCGAGGCCACGACGGCGGTTTTGGCCTCGGCGGAGATGTTGTCGTGGAACATCGGGGTCTCGATGTAACCGGGACTGACGGAATTCACCCGAATCCTTCTGGGCCCCAGGTCGGCCGCGAGGGTGTGCGCCAGGTTGTGCACCGCGGCCTTGGTCGCCGCGTAGACCGAGGCCCCCGCAAGGCCACGGTGCAGCGTCCACGACGCGTTGATCACGATCGCCGCGCCCTCGGACAGCAGCGGCATCGTTTTCTGGACGGTGAAGAACACGCCCTTGAAATTGACGTCCACGATGTGGTCGAACTCGGCCTCGGTGACGTCACCGCTGTGCTGGAACGAGGCCACGCCGGCGTTGGCGAAGAGCACGTCCAGACGTCCGTGCCGGTCCCGGATCGTGGCCGTCAGCGCGTCCAGGTCGGGCAGGCTCGACACGTCACCGCGCACCGCGAGCACCCGCTGTCCGCCGTCCAGCGCTTTGACCGCCGCCTCCAGGCGGGTTCGGTCGCGTCCGGTGATGACCACCTGCGCGCCCTCGGCGAGCAACCGTCGCGCGGTGGACAGGCCCATCCCGCTCGTGCCGCCGGTGATGAGCGCGATCTTGTCGTCGAATCGGGAAATCGTCATGGGATCCAGCCTGCCGACCGGCGCCCGGACCATACAGTGCGTGCTCAACGTGGGAGTGGCACCACCACCTTGGCCGACGGTCATGCCGGGAAGGCGAGCCGGGCGGGCGAAAGGCGTTCTTCGGTTCCGGGCAGCGGGTTGTACAGCTCCAGATACCAGCCAGGGTGATCGGTCACCGTCAGGGTCGTCACGTCGAAGAACAGATCTCCCGCGTCGGGATGGCGTACCGCCTTCACCGCCTGCGCGGGAGCGCCCACCTCGTGGCGCGCCCACAACTCGGCGAACTCGGGGCTCACGGCGCTCAGACCGCCCACCACCCGGCCGAACTCCGGGTCATCGGGAGAATGCGCCGCATCAGCGCGGAAGGCGGCGACCACGGCCGGGGCGACCGAGGCCCACTGCACGTGCATGCTGCGGTAGCGGGCGTTGGTGAAGAACGAGGTCAGGCAGTTGCGGTCGGTGTCGTCGTAGCCGAACACCACCCGGGTCGCCTCGTTGATCGCGAGCAGATTCCAGTACCGGTCCCGCAGGATCGCCGGGCGCGGCATCCAGGCGTCCAGCAGGCGCCGCAGCTCCGGGGTGATCGCGTCGCCGCGCCGCCGGCCGACCTGTGGCGGCGGGTTGAGCCCCGCCAGCAGATACAGGTGCACGCGTTCTGGTTCGGTCAGACGCAGAGCCCCGCTGATCGCGTCGAGCACCTCGGACGAGACGTTGATGTCGCGGCCCTGCTCCAACCAGGTGTACCAGGACACCCCGACCCCGGCCAGCACGGCGACCTCCTCACGCCGCAGCCCCGGCGTCCTGCGCCTGCCCACCGCCGCCATGCCGACATCATCGGGCGTGAGCCTCGCCCGGCAGGCGCGCAGAAAGTCGCGCAGCTGCTCGCGCCGCCGCCGGGCTCCGAAGGGTTCGCTGGTCATACGCCATGGAACAACGACGTCGAGCCCGCGCTTCCATGGGGGGTCGGCGCCTCGTCGCAGCCTATGACCGGGACGTCCTGGCGCGGGTCCTGGAGCCTGGTCGCGCTCTCCACTATCCGCCGGTTGGGGGAAGTCGTCCGTTGTGCACCGCATGAGGTGTTCAATCAGCGCTTTGGAGGCCGAGATCTCCTGAAGCCGGTGTTCGAGCGGCGACGGCCGCTGACCCTGGCGGCGGGGACCAGCAGACCCCATGGCCTCCCAGTGGCGCAGAACGTGCGGGGCGAGGCCGAACCCGCGCTGCTCGGCGGATCGATCGTCTACCTGCCCACTTGCCTGCAGGGGGGTCTTCTCCCGAACGTGTCCCCAGCCCCAAAGTAGCTCTGGGTAATCGCCGTGACGCTTCGTGTACGAATTCCGCGCATAGATGCCATGACTGTCGTCACGGAGCCGGCGATGTCGGGGAGTGGATGCGCGATTCCAGCCCGGCCAGAACTGTGTGGAGTCCGAACTCGAACGGGTCCCCGGGCGGGGTTATGGCGGCGGAGTCGATGCGGGCCCGCAGTCGGGGGAGGGCCTGGGCGATCGCGAGCATCTCAGCGGTGATCCCATGGAACTCTTTGTCGGCGTCGGCACCGTTTCGTCGTAGGTGCGCCTGCCAGGCTGCCTGTGCCGCCTGGCCCTGCGCGGCGCCGATCACGAACATGAGCACGGTAGCGGCTGCCTGGTCGGCCTCTGCCTGGGTGAACCCCGCCGACTCGTAGATCGTCAGGGATTGTTCGTCGAAGCGGGCCTTGTTGGGGCCGTAGATGAGGTGCGTGCTCATTGCCGGGATCAACCAGTAGTGCCGCACGATCATGGAATAGGCTCCACGCGCCAGCGACGCGGCGGCGTCCTGCCACCCGGCTGTGGCGGTGTCGGGCAGCGGGATCTCGCCGAACACGTGGTCGGCAGCGAGGACTACCAACTTGTCCTTGCTCTTGACGTAGTAGTACATCGCCGATGCGGCCGACCCGAGGTGTGTGCCCAGGCGGCGGATGTTCAGCCCGTTCACGCCTTCGGCGTCGAGTACCTCGACGGCTGCCCGGACGATCTGCTCCTTGGTCAGCATGTCGCCCAGCCTAGCGAGAGTTGAACTTAGATCAAAACGTGCGTACGTTGTCGAACAAAGTTCAAAAGTCTGCTTGAGGAGATCCCTGTGTTCCTCGTTGTCGCCCTGCAAGGCCTGCTGGCCCTGACGTACCTGGTCGTCCCGTTGGCCGGCCACAGGTACGGCGCCGCCGCCCAGAAAGCAGCCGATGCCGAGATCCACCGACAGGGCCACAGCACCGCCGTATTGGCTAAGCATGGCCTCGACTTCACCGCCGGCACCGCCGGCGTGACGGTGTCCGTGGCGATCGCCGCGGGTCTGGCAGCGCTTGCCGTGCTGAATCTGTTCGATCAGCCAATGCTCACCTGGATCCTTCAGCCCATCCTGCTGATCGCCGGCGGTTTCGTCACCACCTCCCAGGTTTTCGTCATCCGCTATGTGGAGACTGCCTTGCGCAAGTCCGGCACCACCGACATCGACGCCAAGGCATTGATTGAGGCGGCGAAGGCGGCGTTCCCCGGCTGGTTCCATCCGCTCGTCCTGGCGCGGTTCCTCCTCACGACCGCGGGCTCGCTGGTCATCCTGCTCTTGCTTGCTGTTTCCTGACCGGGTTGAGGACCCTGTCATCAACCCGGGCGCTCTCGTGAACAACCAGTACGGCGACGCAAGGGTGAGGCTCTACAACGCTTCACAAGAGGAGATCGTGTCCTACGGAAACGGCAGGCACGGCATTCCTGAACCGGCCTCCTTGAAACGACGACCTACCTTCAGGATGCTCGCGGAGCGCTAAGTTGCCGGTGTCGATGGTGGTCGCGAGCCCGGGCAGCAGGTCGGCGACGAGTTGCGCCATCTGGCGGGCGTGCGGCGCCAGCGCGGTGGCCGGCACCTGGTGCCGTGCCGCGAGCGCGAACGAGTGCATCAACCCGGTGATCGAGCTCCAGAACAGGTTCAGCAGGGCCACATCGAAGCTCGCCGCTCTGCCGGGGTCCGCGCCGAGGTTCTCGGCCACGCCGCCCAGCGCGCCGAGGACCTGCCGGTGGCGGTCGAACAGAGAGGATGGCGTCGATCGCGTCGGCGTCGATGACGCACACGACGGTCAACGTACCGGCATCGAGCGCCGCCAGCGGACTGCCCGCCCAGGTGGCCCCACGTTCGAGAAGTTCATCGGCTTTGTCCGCAGTCCGATTCCACACGGTCGTCGGATGGCCTGCGGCCAGGAACGCCATGGCGATGGCGCGTCCCATGGGGCCCAATCCGATCACCGACACCTGTTCCATCATCAACACTCCCGCACGTTGTGGTCACGTCCGCCGGCTCCGATCCGGCGGACGTATGTGCCGTACGCTAAAGCTTCACGTTGACGTGAAGGTCAAGGCGGAGGTGATCAGAGGTGAGAATCGGCACGTTCGCCGACCAGGCCGGAGTGAGCACCCGCGCACTGCGCTACTACGAGGAGAAGGGCCTGCTGCATCCCGAACGGACGTCGGCCGGATACCGCCTCTACACCGACGAGGACATCGAGACGGTCCGCCGCATCCGGATCCTGCTCGCGGCCGGACTCAACTCCGACCTGGTCAGAGAGATCCTTCCCTGCATGGTCGACGACGGGGAATTCCTCGCGCCCGGATGCGACGACCTCATTGCCGCCTTCGAAGGGGAACTCCAGCGCATCGACAGTCAGATCGCCGAACTCCACAATGTCCGCTCCGCCCTCACCGGCATCATCAAGGCCGGCCGCACCCGTGATCTTCGCTCCACCGAGTCGCAGCCCAGAAGATGAGCGCCTTGTTCAGTCCGCGCGCAATCTGAGGTGGCAAACGAGGGCGCCGATCGCGAGGACGGGCACGCCCGCCAGGATCGGCGCGGTCAGTCCCCACTCGGCCGCGAGGAGCCCGCCGGCGAGTGCGCCCAAAGGTGCCGCGCCCATCACGGTGGTCATCGACGCGCTGCTGACCCGGCCGAGGAGTTCGGAAGGGGTGAGCCGTTGACGGAGGGTGCGGGCCACGACCGCCCATACCCCGAACGCGCCGCTCGTGATGGCCAGCCCCAAGGCGGCGACGAAGGCTGAGGTGGTGAGTCCGAGCATCAACTGTCCCGCCGCGGCGCACGCGAGACAACTCGTCAGCGCCGCAGCGGATCCGATCGAGCGGGTGATGCGTGCCGCGAAGTAGCCGCCGGCCAGACCTAGAACGGCGCCCACCCCCAGCAACGCGCCATAACCCCACGCGGGCAGCCCCAGAACCTGGGGGACGTAAAGGACAAGGATCGCGAACCAGGCGCTGTCCATCAGCGCGAACACACCACCGAGGATGACCAGTACGCGTAGCCGCCGGTGACGCGCCAGCCAGCGCAGACCCGCGAGCGTGTCACTCCAGATCCGCCCCTTGCGGGCAACGGGGCCGGTCTTGGGGGCGAACACGTTCGGCAAGCTGAAGATCAGGGCCGCCGCGACCGCCAGCGTGCCGCCGTTGACCGCGAACGGAAGCACCATCGCGACACCAAACAGATACCCGCCGATCGGCGGCCCCACCAGTTCGTTGCCCGCGACTTCGGCGTTGACCAAGCCGCCGTTGGCCCGGTCGAGGTCGGCGTCGCCGACCAAGGGTGGAAGGAGAGTGGCCGTGGCCGTGTCGCGCAAGGTCTCGCCTACGCCGCAGGCGAACGCCACCGCGTACACCAGCACGATTCCGGCGATGCCGAAAGACAGCGCGGCAACGAGGACGACCAGCAGCAGCACACGCACGACGTCGACGAGAACCGTCAGGCGACGCCGGTCGAAACGATCGACGACGGCTCCCGCGAACAAACCGAATATCAACCAGGGGCTCTGCCCGGCGATGGCGACGCCGGCCACCGCGACAGGATCCGACGTCATGGCCGCTGCCAGCAACGGTAAGGCCGCCATACGAATGCCATCGCCGAGATTGGACAGTGCCGTCGCCAGCCAGAGCCGTTGGTAGGCCGGTCCCAAAGAGGTCGAAGCCACCATCACCCTCCATCGCGTGATCTCTACCAACTTTTACCTGATCAGAAGAGACGACCGCCGACCAGCGGCCGCACTTCCTGGCGTTGATGGTTGGATCCGTCAGGTCGCGGGCCGACTCGCATCCCGCAACGCCGATCCATCGTGGGCGGGAGTTTCGCGGCTAGGCCATGCGATGTCGTCAACCGCCAGAAACGGCTCACCTGCCACACTCGCCGGGGTCACTCCGGTGAATGCCATGACGTCCCGATGCAGGTGCGACTGGTCGGCGTAACCACCCTCCACCGCGACTCTGGCCGCGCCCTCACCCGCGACCAGGCGGTGGGCGACATGGTCGAAGCGGACCAGCTTCGCAGCCCGCTTGGGCGGCAGTCCGAGCTGCGACCGGAACCGGGACCACAGGCGCTTACGGCTCCATCCGACCTCGGCCGCCACGCCGTCGACCCGGACCAGGCCGCGTCCGCCGACGATCCGGTGCCAGGCCCAGGCCACCTCCGGGTCTACGGGCGGCCCCGCCTCATGCAGGCGGCTGACCAGCGCGTCCGCCAACGCGAAGCGATCCTCCCAGGAGGAGGCATCGCTCAGCTGCTCACGGATCCGTGACGCCTTCCGGCCCCACAGGTCGCCCAGGGGAACTGCGGCGCCGCCGAGGTCGGCGGGGGAGGCGCCCAGAACCGCGCGTGCGATCACCGGGGACAGACGTACCTGCACGCATTCGACGTTTTCGCCCCGCGCCCAGACCGCGCCTCCGGACCCGAGCCCGGGCCCGGCGACGATGCTTCCCCGCTCCTGCCGCCCGGCGGCGTGGTCCAGGACGGGCGAACCGGTGCCGAAGTCCAGAAGCAGTGTCACGGCCGGGTGCGGGACCATCCGGAGCGCGTTCAGGTCACGGACGCGGAACCCGGCCATGGTGACACCGGCCACCCGGCTGGGCCGTCGCGGGCATGCGACGTCCCACACAGCCGCACCGTGCACGAACGTCCGCACGGCCCTCATGCTACGCGAGCCGGCTGAGGGAACATTCGTTCAAGACACTGTCGCGCACCAGCGGCAACAGTGGGTTCATGACTGTTTCTGACGGCGGCCCGCACGTGAAGATCACGCAGACGCTGCTCCTGGACGACGGCGACATCCACGTGTGCCAGGACGGCCCCCGCGACGCCCCCGCGCTCCTGCTCATCCACGGGTCCGCCTCCTCGGCCCGCTCATGGGACTCGCTGGTTCCGATGCTGACCAAATCCCATCGCGTCATCCGGATCGACCTGCTCGGGCACGGCCGATCAGCCAAACCGGACGACCGCAGCTACGCGACGCCGGACCAGGCACGCAGGGCCGGCGCAGTACTGGACCGGCTCGGCGTCGAGCACGCCATCGTCGTCGGCCACTCCAGCGGCGGCGTGGTCGCCACCGCCCTCGCCGAACAGCGACCCGACCTGGTGACCGCGCTCGTGCTCATCAACACAGGACCCAGCCTGGACGCCTTCATCGCGCAGGACTCCGCGGCGATCGACCCCTCGCAGTGGCCGCCGACCGACGAGCAGATCCGCCAGTTCGCGAGCACCGGCTTCAGCCGCCCCGGCTACCGGCTCCCACAAGAGCTCCTGGACGAGATGCGCGGCATGACCTACCACACGCTCACCACGACGATGCGGGCCACCAGCGAGTACCTGATGCGGCAGGCGCTCCCGGATCGGCTGACGACCCTCGGCAAGCCGCTGCTGGTGATCTTCGGCGAGGACGACCGCAGATGGCGGTCCTCGTCCGCCGCCGGCTACCGCGCCGTTCCTGGCGCGAAAGTCGAGTTGCTGCCCGGTCTCGGGCACACCCCCATACTCGAGGATCCGCCGCGGACCGCCGTCCCCCTCCTGGCCTTCACCGCCATCCACGCCCGGCGGGCATGACCATTCGCCGGTATCAACCCGAGAGATGCGCCCATTGCTCAGGGTTGGGCAGACTCGTCCCATGCACAATGGACGGATCTTCACCCTCGTCGGCGGGATCTTCGGTCTGATCGGACTGGTGCTGCTCTGTGTCGGCATCACGCTGGCCGCCTCCACGGCGAGCTTCCTGTCCTCGGCCGAACGGACCGACGGTACCGTGGTCGCGCTGACCGAGCGGACGACCACGACACGGAATTCCGACGGCAACGCCCGGAGCAGCACGGCCTGGTACCCGACCGTGGAGTTCACCGTCAACGGCCGGCGGTACTCGTTCCAGGGCTCCAGTGGCACCAACCCGCCCTCCTTCGAGAAAGGCGAGAGCGTACCTGTCTCGTACGACCCGGACGATCCATCCGACGCGCGAATCTCCTCATTCTGGACGGCGTTCCTCGCCCCGATGATTGTCGGCGGACTCGGCGTGGTGTTCACCCCGATCGGTGCGGTCCTGTTCGTCAAGGGACGACGAATCACCCGGCTGCGAGCCTGGCTACGGGACCAGGGTCAGCAGGTGTGGGCGGAGATCGAGCACATAGGACGCGACTTCGCCGTACGGGTGAACAACCGGCACCCCTACGTGGTCCATGCGACGTGGCAGGACGAGGGAACGGGCCGGACATACACCGCGACCAGCGACTACTTCCGCCACGATCCGGGCCCTGATCTGCACGGCCGGACCCACGTCCGCGTGCTGTACGACCCCGCGGACCCGGATCGCAACCTGGTCGACCTGGACGCTCGCCATCCCTGACGTACCGCCTGCCCGCCCGCGCCCAGTCGCCCGAGGAGCCGGTACGGCCCCACGGCGGCGGGATCGCCCTCCCGGAGGGGGTCGGCGGACGGCATGACACTCCAACGTCGGGAACTATGGATCTTCAGCACCATAGCGGGAATGTCGTTATTGCGTCCGCCATATGGTCATGGCACCCGGTCCACGAGAACCCTTCTCAACGCCGCAAAGTGGTCTCCCGCTCCATACGCGACAACTTCTCGGGATTGCGCACGGCGTAGAGCCCGGCGATGAGGCCGTCGTCGATGCGCACCGCCATGACGGTGTCGATCTCGCCGTCGCTCCGGAAAACCAGCGCCGGGTGGCCGTTGACCTGCGCCGGCCGCAGCGACCCCCTGACGGAGATCCTGCCCAGCACCTGGGCCACCTGGTCGGCCCCCACGACAGGCGCCAGCGCGGCCGGCACGACTCCGCCGCCGTCACCCAGGAGAACGACATTCGGCGCGAGGATGTCGAGCAGGCGTTGCAGATCGCCCGTTTCGACCGCCCGCTGGAACGCTTCGAGCGCGCCGCGGGTCTCGGCAGGGGAGACGACCCCGCGCGGCCGGCGCTCGGCGACGTGCGCCCGCGCCCGGTGGGCGATCTGGCGGACCGCGGCCGGGCTCTTGTCGACGGCTTCGGCGATCTCGTCGTAGGCCAGATCGAACACCTCACGCAGCACGAACACCGCCCGCTCGGTCGGCGTGAGCGTCTCCAGCACCAGCAACATCGCCATCGAGACGCTGTCGGCCAACTCGACGTCCTCGGCCACGTCGGGCGCGGTCAGCAGCGGCTCGGGCAACCAGGGGCCGACGTAGGACTCCTTGCGGCGGCCGAGCGTACGCAGCCGGACGAGCGCCTGACGCGTGGTGATCCGCACCAGGTAGGCACGCTGATCCCGCACGGTGCCCAGGTCGACCCCTGCCCACCGCAACCAGGTCTCCTGCAGGACGTCCTCGGCGTCGGCGGCCGAGCCGAGCATCTCGTAGGCGACGGTGAAAAGCAGGTTGCGGTGGGCGAGGAACGCCTCGGTGGCGGAGTCGGCGTGGCTCATCCCACCGCCGCCATCTTCGGGCGACGACGTGCCGGTCATGGACGACTCCTGTTCATGTGTCACACCCACCAGACACCGCCCCCCGCCGTTTTGTGACACCGCGACGGGTGTGGCGCAGGTCACCTGATCGCGCTGTCACAAGGATCAGGCCGTCGGCATCTTGTGTTCGTTCGGCCCAGCACACGAAGACACGAGGAAACACGTCATGGAAGCGCGTTTGAACCTCTCCGCCAGCCCGCTTGCGGCCAAGTCCATGCGCTACCTCGCCTCGGCCAGCAGAGTGATCGTCAAGGACTCGACGCTGCCGGCCACGACCCAGGACCTGGTGATGCTCCGCGCCAGCCAGATCAACGGCTGCGGCTTCTGCACCGATATGCACACCAAGGACCTCGCGCACGCGGGCGAGACCTCGGCGCGCATCAACCTGGTCGCGGCCTGGCGCGAGGCCACGGTGTTCACCGACGCCGAGCGCGCCGCCCTGGTGTCGCTCATCGCCCTCATCAACGCCGCCAACCGCCTGAACGTCATCGTCCAGCAGCCCGCCGGCGACCACCAACCCGGCCAGTTCGGATAACGAGCATTCTCCTGTGTGGAAGGAACGTCATGAATTCAGCGCTTGAAACCCTTCGCCGCGACTTCGGCGGCGACATCATCGAACCGGGCGGAGCGGAGTACGACTCGGCCAGTCGCTCGGTATTGACTTCGGGAAGTCCAGCCTATGTTCTGCGGCCCAAGAGCGTCGAGGACGTGCGGGCAGCGGTCGGATTCGCCGCCGGTGCGGGGCTGCCGCTGTCCGTGCGGGGCGGCGGCCACGGCTTTCCTGGCTTCGGCACCAACGACGACGGTGTCGTGATCGACCTCAGCGAGCTTGCGAACGTGGAGATCACCGACAAAGAACGTCATCATGTACGGATCGGCGGCGGTGCCACCTGGGGTCAGGTCGCGGCCGCCCTGGCCCCGCATGGCCTGGCCATCTCCTCAGGCGACACCAAGAGTGTCGGCGTCGGCGGGCTGACGTTGACCGGCGGCATCGGCTGGAAGGTCAGGAAGTACGGCCTGACCCTGGACAACGTGGTCGCCGCGGAGGTGGTCACGGCCAGCGGAGAGGTCGTGCGGGCGAGCGAGGGGGAGAACGCCGAGCTGTTCTGGGCGATTCGCGGTGGCGGCGGCAATTTCGGGATCGTGACCGCCTTCGAGTTCGTGGCACACCCGACGACGGACGTCTTCCACGGCAAGATCACCTTTCCGGCATCGGAGGCGGCCGGCGTGCTCCAGGGGTGGGCGGACCACCTGCGCACCGCACCCGAAGAGCTCACATCCATCGCGAACCTCGCCAACCCACTCGCCGGCGGCCCCAACGCGCCGGTCGAGATCCACATCACCTTCGACGGCGACGACCCGGAACTCGCGGCCCAGGCGATCGACCCGATCCGCCGGCTCGGCACAGTGATCGACGACGACATCGCGCTGAGACCCTATACCGACACCCTCGTCGATGGCGCTACACCGCCATCTGGCATCAAGCTCGTCACCCGGAGCGCATTCGCCGACAAGGAATCGGTGCCCGAGGTCCTTCGCATCCTCGCCGAGGTCGGGGCATCGGAGCGGCCGCCGTTCATCGCCGTTCGCAGCGTCGGCGGCGCGGTATCCCGTGTCCCCGACGACGCCACCGCCTACGCGCACCGCCAGGCGGAACTGATGTTCGTGACCACCATCGCAGGCCCGGAACCGGTGATCGAGGCCGCTCGTCCCGCCCTGGAAACGATCTGGGGGAGACTCGCGCCTCACGTCAACGGCGCCTACGCGAACTTCCTCACCTCCACCACCGAGGGGGACGTCGCCGCGGTCTATCCAACGCACACCTACAAGCGCCTCGCGGCGGTCAAACGTCAGTACGACCCCGGCAACCTGTTCGCCCGCAACCACAACGTCCGGCCCAAGTAGACCTCGCGGACAAGCAGCCGTCAGGGGGTCTGCGAAGGATTGGCGGCCCGCGGTTGACGCCCCGTACGATGCCGGTCATGGCTTGTCGCATTTCCGAACTGATAATCCCTTGCCAGGATCCGCAACGGCTGGCGGCGTTCTGGTGCGAGGTGCTGGGCTTCATCGTGCTCGACACCGAGGATGACGGGTCGGTGGAGATCGGGCCTCAGGAAGGGTTCGGCGGATTGCAGCCCACTCTGATCTTCAGCCCCACCACCGAGCCCAAGGTGGGCGAGCTGCGGCTGCACTTCGACGTCAACGCCACCGACCGCGATCAGGACGCCGAACTCGAACGCCTCATGAAGCTCGGGGCGCGCCCGGCCGACGTCGGCCAGACCGGCGAGGAGCCATGGCATGTCCTGGCCGATCCCGAAGGCAATGAATTCTGCCTTCTGCGAGCCCGCCTGAACTGACCACCGGAACCGCTGCGCGCCTGGCCTGCTCTGAGCCGGCCAGGCGCGAGGTCATTCGTCGTCTGGATCTGCCGGCGCCAGGGGCGGTGCGATCTGCAATGGTGGAGCAGCCCCACCAGCGATCTCGCGCCCGTGATTCAGCGTGTAGTCAAGCTGCCTGGCCAGGAGCGGGAGGGTCGCCGGAGGCAGATACCCATCAGCGCCGGCGTCGAGCAGACGTCGGACCGGGCCGTGATACTGAACTCCGAGCTCGTGGTCCTCGATTTCGGTGACGATGACGCGAGCTTTCGGGAACATCGACCGGAGCGCCGCAATCAGCTGCGGGCTGCCTGGGGGTACCAGCAACACATCGGTTGTCGCGGGAGCCGCATGCATGTCGAGCACTACGTAGTCCGCCCCGAGCTGTGTCGACAGCGCAACCCGAGCCGCGGTCGACAGCTCCATCGCGGTGGCCACGACTGTCACGCTCTCGTAGTCCATCGGTGCTTGATCGTCGGCCTCATCTGACGCGTCGCGATCGACGATGGCGCCTTGGACCACATCAATGGTGCTGGAGATCGTCGCTATCGACGCGCCGTCACGCGTGACGACCAAGTTCTCATCAGGTCCGAGGGCGTCGATGAGCGCCACGACGTCTTCGGGAAGGCGGGCCACATCGATTCGCCGCATCGAGCGTGGGGCGCGTTTGCGGATCACCATGCCTGGGACACGCTCACGGCTGCGAGGGCGCCCTGCGTCATGAGCAGCCCCGATCGCCTGTCGAAAGGCCCATCCGCGGTGAGGTGGTTGCCGCCTCGGAGGTGCCGTCCAACCTGATGATCACATGAGACCCTTCAGATGCTGTGATCTTGTTGGATGCCGCTGAATGCTCATTGGTTCGAGCCGCGCCGGAGATTTCTTCATCGACGTGCCCGTCACCGGCAGGCTAACTGCGATTTGAGTTCGCCTATAGGCGAACTTCTAGCGTCGGTGCCATGACAGAAAGCAACATCGAGGGCCGGCTCCGGATCGTGGACCGGCGAGATTCAGCCGCGAAGGCGAGAGGTGTGCCATGACCATCAGCGACCACCCCGGCTTCGAGACGGGCCGGGCCTCGCTCACGGTCGGGCAGGTGGCCAGGGCCGCCGGGGTGACGGCCAATGCCGTCCGCTTCTACGAGCGCTACGGTGTGATCACCGCTCACCGCAACAGCGGCAACGCCCGCCGCTTCACCGTCGACGCGATCTGCCGGATCAAACTCGCCCTCGCCGCGCAACGGGTCGGCATCACCCTCAAGGAGAGCGCCGACATTCTCGCCGGCATCCCACCGCTCTCCCACGATCTCGACCAGTGGGTCGCCGCGGGTGAAGAACTCGTCCGGATCGGCCGTGTCCGCGTCGATCAGCTTCAGGCGACCGTGAACGAACTGGCCACCCTGGACTTCCTCCAGGACACCCCGCAAGACCGGCCTCAAGCTTGATCGCCCTCCAGACCCGCACACCGCCGGCAGGCGACTTCATCTCCACCTCACACCGCAGGAAGACAGCATGCACACCCTCCATGGCAAGACCGCCCTCGTCACCGGCGCGAGCAGGGGAATCGGCCGGGCCATCGCCCAGCGCCTGGCCGGTGACGGCGCTCGCGTCGCCGTCCACTACGGCGGCAACGAGCAGGCCGCCAAGGAAACCGTCGCCGCCATCGAGGCGGCAGGCGGGCAGGCCTTCGCCCTGCAGGCCGAACTGGGCACGCCCGGCGACGCCGAACGCCTGTGGGCCGCCTTCGACACACGCGCCGACAAGCTGGACATTCTGGTCAACAACGCCGGCATCCTCAACGACGAGCCCGGCATCGAGCACGTCACCAGAGCACAGTTCGAGCGGATCTTCGCGATCAACGCCACCGCCCCGTTCTTCATCACCCAACTCGCGCTGCCCCGGCTGCGCGACGGCGGCCGGATCATCAACATCTCCACGATGCTGACCCGCGGCTCGGCCATGCCGCAGTCCATCAGCTACGCCATGTCCAAAGGCGCGCTCGACGTGCTCACCTCGACGCTCGCCAAGCAACTCGGCCCACGCGCGATCACCGTCAACACCGTGGCGCCCGGCGTCATCGACACCGACATGCACCAGGGCAGACTCGTCGGGGACGCGCTGGCCTGGCTGTCGTCCCTGTCTCCCATGGGCCGTGTGGGCACCCCTGTGGACGTGGCCGACGCGGTGGCCTTCCTGGCCGGCGACGACAGCCGCTGGGTGACCGGCCACTGGCTGGACGCCTCAGGGGGAACCCTGCTCTGACGGTCCTGAACATCCGAGCCCACGATGAGCCGTAAGAGAGGTCAGGGTGGGCTGAGGATGCCGAGGGCGATGGCGGTGGTCACGGCGGCGGTGCGGTCGGCGACTCCGAGCTTGCCGAAAATGCGCATCATGTGGCTCTTCACGGTCGCCTCGCTGATGAACAGCCCCCGGCCGATCTCCGGGTTCGACAGGCCGCGGGCCGCGCGCTCCAGCACCTGGATCTCCCGGGTCGTGAGGGCGGGAGCCTCACCTCGCATGCGGGTGGCCAGCTTGGCCGCGACCGGAGCGGCCAGCACGGTGCCACCCGCCGCAGCCGTGCGGATCCCCGCGACCAGTTCCTCTCCCGAGGCGTCCTTCAGCAGGTAACCGGTCGCTCCCGCGGCGACGGCGCGCAGGATGTCCCCGTCGGAGTCGTAGGTGGTGAGTACGACGACCGCCGTCGCGGTCCCGGCCGCGACGATCTGCTCGGTCGCCTCGACCCCGCCCAGGCCAGGCAGGCGCAGGTCCATCAGCACCACGTCGGGCACGATGGCCGCCGCCAGCGCGACCGCCTCCTCGCCGGTGCCGCATTCGGCGACGACCGTGAGGCCCGGCTGAGCGGCCAGCACGGCACACAGCCCCTGCCGGACGATGGGGTGGTCGTCGACGATGAGTACGCGGACGGTCACGACGGCAGCTCCACCTGGAGCAGAGTTCCCGAGGGCCGGGCGGGGCCGATGGTCAGGATCCCCCCGACCTCGGTGACCCGGTCGCGCATGCCGCCGATCCCGAATCCGGTGCCGGCATCGCCGGGGTCGAAGCCTTCGCCGTCGTCGCTGATCCGCAAGGTCACGCCCGCGGTCCCGTACGCCAGCACGCCCTCCAGCCGGCCTGCGCCGGACGCGTGCTTGCGGACGTTGGCCAGGGCTTCCTGGGTGACGCGCAACAGCACCACCTCCTCGTTCGGGGTGAGCCGGCGGGGCGTGCCCGTCACCGTGAAGCCGGCGTCGAGCGCGGTCTCCGCCTCGAACCGCTCGATGAGCCCGCCCAGGGCGTCCGGTAGCGAGGCGTCGCGGAGCTGGGGCGGCGGCAGCGCCGCGACCAGGGCGCGGGCCTCGGCCAGATTGTCCATGGCGGTGCGGCGGGCCTGGTCGAGGTGGGCGCGAGCGGCCTGGTCGCGCTCGCACGTACCGGCCTTGGCCGCTTCGAGCAGGAGCAGCACGCTGGTGAAACCCTGCGCGAGCGTGTCGTGGATCTCCCTGGCCAGTCGCTCGCGCTCGGCCAGCGCCCCGGCCTCCCGGCTGACCTCGGCCAGCTCGGCCCGCGTCGCGGCCAGCTCCTCGACGAGCCTGGCCCGCTGCCGGCTCTGCTCGATGATCCGGGTGATCCAGACACCGAGCACGAGGGCGGCGACCAGCGCCACTGCCGCCACGAGGATCACCGAGGGCAGCTCCTGCCCGTACGCATCGCTGCGGACGATCATGACCGCGGCCATCGACACCACGCTCGCGACCGTCACGGCGATGGCTCTGCGCAGCGGGAGCAGCGCCCAGATATGCGGATACAGCATGAACGACATGAGCGCGCCCGAAGGCGCCGCCGCGAACAGCGCCGCCGACAGGGGGACGGCGCCGGCCAGATAGACGACGCCGAGCCGGTTGTGGTCGCGATGCAGGGCGCGAGCGCCGGTGGCGCCATACCAGCCGCACAGCAGCACGAGCACGAACAGCGCGGTACGTCGCTCGGCGGTGGGAGGGCCGGCGTCGCCGGTGACGACGAGACCGGCGGTCAGCACGGCCAACGTGGCGAAGGCGAGATGCCAGCCGGGAACGGTCCGATGCCAGTCGTCCTGCCCGGCATCGACCGGGTCTGTGAGGGAACCGCCAGCCATCTCGCCAGTATGGACGGCCGTCGCGGTCGCCCGGTATCCACCTTTCGTCGGAATCAGCGTCCCATCTCCCGGTGACTGTCGCTGTGCGGTCGCGCTCGGGCAGGCTCAGCAGCCATGAACCCGAGACTCTCCGCACGAATCCTCGTCGCCCTGTCCATCGTCTACGCCCTGACGATCGGCCTCCTGTCCATCCTCAACGTCGCCCAGAACACCCTGACGACCTTCCTGATCGCCGGCGCCGTGGTGCTCGGCGGCCTGTGGGTGGTGCGCGGCCTGTTCACCGGACGCGGCTGACCGCAGCCTCTCCACTCCCTCCGGCCGATGCGTGAGGGTCCCACGCACACACCGGCCTACAAGGGCAGCCTTCGACGATGCACGGCGGTGCGGACCATGGGCGATGACAGCGCCTCGCTCGCCTGATGGCGGCGAAATACACTCGCTCGCTCTACCGGGAGGCCGTTAGTGTCGCGCGGATGAGCAACGTTTCTCTGCCTCTGCTCTGGCTGTCGGGGCCCACGGGTGTCGGAAAGTCCACGGTCGGCTGGGAGGTGTTCGAGCAGCTGAGCCGTAGTGGCGTCAAGACGGCGTTCGTCGATGCTGACCAGATCAGCCTGTGTCATCCCATGCCGGAGGGCATGACGCATCGCATCCGCGCGCGGAGCCTGGCTGCGATGTGGCCGCACTTTCGGCAGGAAGGGGTGCAGTGTCTGATCCTTGCGGGCTTTGTCGACACTGCGGAGGAGGTTCGCGAGTACACCGCTCTTGTGCCCGAGGCCGCGTTCACGTTGTGCCGACTGCGCGTCGACGATGCTGAGCTCAAGGAACGGTTCCTCGCGCGGGGGTGGCGTCCGGACCTGGTGGAGGATGCGGTCGCTGAGGCGAAGGCCCTGGACCGCAGCGACTACGCCGACGTGTGCGTGGATACCGGCGGCTTCACGGTTTCCGAGACGGCCCGGCTGGTCTGTGACCGGGCCGGAAGATGGCCGGGCACCCTTCCCGCCGCCACGCTCCAGAGTTTCGTTGACCGGCAGAGCCATCCGCCGGCACCACAGGAGGATGCGGCCGTACCCGTGCTGTGGCTCTGCGGTGCTACGGCGGTCGGGAAGTCGACGGTCGGCTACGAGATCTTCATGCAGGTCTACAGGACCGGCGTGCGAGCTGCCTACATCGATGTGAAGCAGATCGGGGCGCTGCGCCCCGTCGCGGACGACGACGTGGGCAGCCACGGCCTCAAGGCGCGCAACCTCGCGGCCATCTGGGCCGGATATCGCTCGGTGGGTGCCCAGTGCCTGGTCGTCTCCGGGGAAGCCGACTCCGACGACATCGTCCGCGACTACGCCGAGTTGCTGCCCGGAGCGGCATTGACCGTGTGTCGCCTCCATGCCGGGCCGGCAACGCTGGCCGAGCGCGTCGCGCAGCGTGGCGGGGGAGGCGGGCCGGCCATACCGGGCGATGAGCTGAGAGGGCTGGACTCGGACGTCCTGCACCGCATCGCCGAACGAGCGGCGCGCGAGGCCCAAGCGCTCGACCGCGCCGGGGCAGGCCATCTGCGCATCGACACCGACGGCCGGTCGGTGCAAGAGGTGGCCGCGGATGTCCGGGTTCGCAGCGGCAATTGGCCGGATCTCTTCGACTGAAAGCCGTCATCTTGAGCAGGGCAGCGGGAGCCACAGCCACCCCAACACCGTGCTCAAGGCCTACCGTGAGCTGGAACGCGACGGGCTGGTCGAAGGGCGGCCGGGCATGGGGACGTTCGTGCGGCAGGGCGTCACGGGTGCGACCCTCGCCGCTCACACCCGGTTGCGGCGCGACCTGGACCGGTGGGTACGCGAGGCCCGCGAGGCCGGGCTCGACCAGGAGGACTTGAGAGCGTTGTTCACCGTGGTCCTCACAGAATCCCAGAAGAGCGGCCCCGAGAAGGGCGCGAAGGAAGGAGCGGCGTGAGGCCGGCACTGGAGACAGACGGACTGGGTGTGCGGTATCGCCGCTCCTGGGCGTTGCGTGACTGCTCGCTGTCCATCCCGGCCGGACGCGTGGTCGCGCTCGTAGGGCCGAACGGCGCGGGCAAGACCACGCTCATGCACGCCGTCGTCGGCATGCTCAAACCCACGTGCGGCAGCGTCGTGGTGCACGGCGAGGCGGCGTTCGTGGCCCAGGACAGGCCGCTGTCCGAGAGGTTCACGGTCGCCGAGATGCTCACCTTCGGCCGCCAGGTGAACTCCGGATTCGACGACGGCGCCGCCCGCGACCGGCTCGGCCGGCTGGGCGTGCCGCTGGATCGGAAGGTGGGCGTTCTGTCGGGTGGGCAGCGGGCGCAGGTGGCGATCACGCTGGCGATGGCCCGGCGGACCGACCTTCTCATGCTGGACGAGCCGCTGGCCAACCTCGACCCCCTCGCCAGGCACGACGTGATGCGCTCGATCATGGTTGATCAACCAGTTCGCGCAGGAGGAAACCGACCCTGACCGGCAGCTGACAGCCTGAGGGTGCCCGGCTCCAAGCATCCATGAAACAGCACGTGCGGAAAATTCGCTACGAGACTGTCCCTGTCGTCAGCCGCTCCGCTTCATCGTGCAGGAACTCCAGAGGCAGGTCCTCCAGCTCGTTATGGCATCCGCCCCGGTCGGCGGGCCGCCGTGCTGAAAAGACCGATAGCGCCGCCCGGTTCACGAGTCGTGCACGGCGTCCCGGAAGCCCTCGAAGTCCCCTTCGACGGGATCTGCCTGCGGCATGGCCGCCAGGATCGCCTCCGTGCGGGCGGTGATGAGGTCGATGCCGGTACGGTCGGTGAGCACGTACAGGCGGTTGGCCTTGATGGCCTCGGCCACCAGCTCGCCGACGCCGTCGGCGGGGACGCCGAACCGTCTCAGCGCCGATTCGATCTTCGGCGTCAGCTCCTCGGCCCGTGCCTGGGCCCGCCGCAGCTCCGCGCCGCCCCGCTGGGCGGCGACCAGGGTGCGGGAGGAGCGGGCCATGTTCGTGGCGACGCCGCCGGGGCACAGCACAGTGACGCCGACCTTGTGGCCGGCCGCCTCCAGTTGGTGGCGCAGCGCCTCGGACAATCCGACCACGGCGAACTTGGACGAGGTGTACATCGGCCCGACCCCGGCGCCGATGAGGCCGGCGGCGGAGGCGGTGTTGACGATGTGCGCGGGCCCGCCGCGGCGCAGCATCCGGGGCAGGAAGGTCTGCACTCCGTTGACGACGCCGCCGAGGTTGATGTCCACGGCCAGGTCCCACAGTTCGTACGTCATGTCGGCGGGCTGTTCGGGGAACGCGACGCCGGCGTTGTTGCACAGCACCGAGACCGGACCCAGGCGCCGCTCGGCCTCGTCGGCGGCGCGGGCGTAGGCGTCGCGGTCGCGGACGTCGAGCGGGAACGCCGTCACCTCGGTGACCCCGGCCAGCTCGGCGGCGGCCGTGCCGAGCGCGTCCTCGTCGAGGTCGGCCAGGGCGATCCTGCTGCCCTGGCGGGCCAGCGCGCGGGCGATGCCCAGGCGAGAACAGCGCAAACTGCGCACCCGCCGCGCGCTGGTGGAGTCGGCGCTGCGGCTGTTCATGGCGAAGGGGTACGAGAGCACCACGGTGGCCGAGATCGCCGCCGCCGCCGAGGTGTCACCCGCCACGTTCTTCAACTACTTCCCCGGCAAGGAAGAGGTGATCTTCGCGGACCGCCTGGCCCAGGCCGAGGCGCTGGCCCAGGCCCTCGGCGAGAGCCGCGCCGGGGAGACCCCGGCCCAGGCGCTCCTGCGCGCGCTGCACCGGATGCTGGACTCACCGGAGTGGACGATGGATCCCGAGGCCGGTGACCTCGTGCTGGCGCGGATCCGCCTGATCGCCACCGTGCCCGCGCTCAGCGCCCGCGCGCTGCGTACCGGCGTGCCCGCGCGACCGCTGCCGGATCTCATCAGGGACGCAGCCGCGGCCGCCCTGAGCCCATCCCGCCCGGAGGCGACCTGAGCAGGACCCAGGCCAACCCGAGGTCGTCACTCAGCGGGCACGGCCTCGCCTGAACCCGCTCCCCGCCCCGTGCCCCGTGCCCTCTGGCTGCACGAAGCGGGAGCATGAGCGGCGCCCGGTTACGGACGCCCCACACTGATGTATGTGAAGCCGAGGCCGCGCATTGCGGCCGGATCGAGCAGGTTCCGGCCGTCATAAAGCACCGGCCGTCGCATCGCCGTGACGACCCGCGCCCAGTCGACCTCTTTGAGCTGCGGCCACTCCGTCACCACGATCGCCGCGTCCGCACCCTCGACGGCCAGTTCGGGGCTCACATGACGGCTCGTCGATGTCCACGGCTCGACCTCGGCAGGGCGGGCCATCGGGTCCCAGCAGCTCACCTCGGCGCCTTCGGCCAGCAGCCGGGCGGCCAACACCGTGCTCGGCGCCTCCCGCATGTCGTCCGTCCCCGGCTTGAACGTCAGTCCGAGCAGCGCCACCCGCGCACCCATCAACGTGCCGAGTTCGTCCTTGAGCTTCTGGACGGCGCGGCGCTTTTGCAGGTTGTTGACCTCGATCACCGCCGACAGCAACTGCAGGTGGTAACCGGTGTTGTTGGCAAGCTGCCGCAACGCCTCGGAGTCTTTCGGGAAGCAAGAGCCGCCCCAGCCGATCCCGGGACGCAGGAAGTGCCGGCCGAGACGGTGGTCCAGGCCGACGGCGTCCGCGACGTGCTCGATGTCGGCGCCGGTCTTCTCGCACAAGGTGGCGATCTCGTTGATGAAGCTGATCTTCGTGGCGAGCAGGGCGTTCGAGGCGAGTTTCACCATCTCGGCGGACCGCACGTCCATCACGACGACCGGTCCGTCCACACCCTCGTGCAGCTCCGAGATCAGGCGGGCGGTCGCCTCGTCTGACACCCCCACCACGACGCGATCGGGGTGGAGGAAGTCGCGCACCGCGGTCCCCTCGGCGGTGAACTCCGGATTGGAGGCGTACCCCACATGCTGGAGTCCGACCGTATCCAGCGCGGCACGCACGCGAGCGCCGGTGCCCACCGGGACGGTGGACTTGACGACCACCGCCCGCAGATACGATGCCCCCTCCAGCGACTGCACGACCGACCAGACCCGGGACAGGTCCGCATCGCCAGATGCCGACGGCGGCGTGTCCACGCACACGTAGGCGATCTCGGCGCCGTTCAGGGCCTGCTGAAGATCCAGGGTGAACGTCAGCCGCTCCTTGTTCCGGGCGATCAACTCACCCAGCCCGGGCTCGTAGATCGGCACCTCACCAGACTGCAGCAGCCTGATCTTCTCCGGGTCGATGTCCCGGACCACCACCTGGTTGCCGAGCTGGGCGAGGCAGGCACCGGTCACCAGACCGATGTAGCCGGCACCGAACACGACAATGCGCCGCTCTGGCTTGTCATCCATGCTGACGATCCATCCCCTGGTCGAACCCGGCAGAGTCCACGCCATCGGCCGACGTCAATGCCGAGCCTGGAAGAACGCACCACCTCAACGCGCCCCACCCCTTTCTGGAGTTATTTCTCCGACATGCCGGGGATCATGGTGTACTGACACGTTGAACGCAAGAGCGTGTGCGTCTACAGTCAGGTGACCTCCGCCACCGCCTCCGAGTCGCCATCATCCCTTGGCCATTGAGTCGAGCAACCAGTTGTATCTCAGGCGCAGTGCGCGCTCCCAGCCGGCCGCTGCCGCACCGAGCGTGAGCGTGAGGTTGAGCCATCCCGGCAATTGGATGGGTGAGGTGAATGTCCCGAAGCGCTGAGTTACGGGGGGAAGCTTAAAGACCACTTCGATGAGCTGCGGGATGAGGAGAAGGAGAGGGATGACGAGCAAGATCAGTGAGCAGTAACTGATCAAGCGGCTCAGTGCGGGGTGCTCGCGGTCGAGGTGCGCGCGGCGGCCTTCGCTGGAGCTCCGATCCGGGATGAGCTGGTGTTCGGCCCCCTCGGTGGTGACGTAGTGGCAGCGTTTGAGGCCGAAGGCTGTGGGTGCCACTTCGATCGTGCTGCCCCGGAGGGGAAAGGCGGCAGGGAGTTCGGACTCGGCGTGATGCTTGCCGTCGAGGTATAGGTGGGCTTTACCTTTGCCGTTTTCGGACAGAAACCGCTGCACATGGTTGACGTCGACGGCGTAGACCACCTGCCGGCCGTCATCGTTCCGCAGCGGAAGATAGAACAAAGTACGGGAAAACGGCTGCCACCAGCGGAAACGCTTGAGTGTACGCCCATTCCCGGGCTGGACTCGTTGCACGGCTCGGCGTCTCTGCCATTCCTTGAAAATCTCAGGCTCCTTATCATCATGCGGAAACGCCTTCGTCGGCATGGGCCCAATGGCTGCGCCGCACGTGGCTTTGTCCGATGCATGCGGGGCTCGGCGAGTGCGTGGCCGTCGCCAAAGCCGAGGACCGCCTCTGCGGCCAGAAGCCCGGCTCAGAGCCGCGATTCGTGGACGGCGCCGTGTCGGAGTGTGTTGTCGTTCGCGTCCGCTGCCTGTTCGAGGAGGACGTTCAGGCGCTGCAGAACGCGTAGCTGTGCGGGGTTGTAGAGCTCCACCGCCGCGTGCCCCATCACGTTTTCGGCCAGTTCCGCTCCTCGCGGCGAATCCGCCACCGGGTCGTTCGACCACGGGTGCTCTGCCCGCATTCTACGGACCAGCGGCAGAATTCGTTCGGCGATTCGCTCGACCGTGGCATCGTCGGCGTCCGGGGGAAGGGCATCGAACTCTTCACCGGCGTCGTCGCGCACGGAGACGATCCGACGGAATTCCTCCATGCCCTCCTCGCTGAAAACCGTCGAAAAGACCATGAACAAGGACTGGTGGGTGTCGGAGAGGTCGTGAGAAATGGGAGCGAATTCGGGCGGCACATGCATCGGTGCGCGATGACGCAGGATGACAGCCAGCTCCGCGCGCACGCGATTGAGCCGTTCGATCGTCGCCGCCAGTTCGGCGTCCAGCACACGGATCGCCTCGTCCGGCTCCTCATCGGCCCGACCCAGCGCCGCGATCTGCGACAGCGGCACTCCCAGATCGCGCAACCGCTTGATCTGCAGCAGCCGGATCAGATGCGCGACCTTGTACTGCTTGTAACCGTTGGCCGCGCGCTCGGGCACATCCAGCAACCCGATCTCGTGGTAATGCCGGATGGCCTTCACCGTCGAGCCCGTGAGTTCGGCAAGTTGCCGGGTGCTCCACGCCATTTCTCTGCCTCCCCCTTCGTCTGCGGCTGCGGGTGCTCCCCACCACGCGTCCCTTACTTCAAGTCCACACCATGCCCCAAGGGCACAGTCAAACGGGGGCTCGAGGCCTGTATTCCGCCCTCTGAAGGCCGACAAGGCGCCGAAGCGACCTCTCGCACCTCCAGGAGCGGCAGGCCCGCCGCGTACCGGCGGAAGAAGCCGGCTGTCGGGGTGTCCGCCGTCGCGACGGCGTCCGGGGTGCCCTCCGCGATCACCGCGCCCCCGTCCGGACCGGCTCCCGGCCCCAGGTCGATCACCCAGTCCGCGGACGCGGCGACGGGGATGTCGTGTTCGGCCACGACGACGGTGTTGCCCGAGTCGAGCAACACATCGAGCGCGTCCACCACCCGCTGGATGTCAGACGGGTGCAGGCCCGAGACGGGCTCGTCGAGAACGACGAGGCCGGCTTTGCGGCTCGCGGCACCGCGCTGGATCGCGGAGGCCAGCTTCAGCCGCTGTGCCTCGCCGCCGGACAACTCTGTGGCGCTCTGGCCGAGTTGGAGGTAGCCAAGCCCGACCTGGTTCAAGGCTCCCAGGGTCTCCGCGAGCTGCCGGGGCTCGGAGAACTGCTCCACGGCCTCGGCGACGGTCAGCTCCAGTACCTGGTCGATGGCCAGCCCTTGATACCTGATTTCCAGGGCCTCCGGCTTGTAGCGCCGCCCCTCGCACGCGTCGCAGACGACCCACACATCCGGCAGAAAGTGCATGTCAACCAGCTTGCGGCCATAACCGGTGCAGGTCTCGCAGCGGCCGCCACCCGCGGTGTTGAAGCTGAACCAGGAGGCGTTGACCCCGCGCCCGCGCGCCATGTCGGTTTCGGCGAACAGCTTGCGGACGATGTCGAATGCCTTGCTGTAGGTGGCCGGGTTGGACCGCGGAGTCCGCCCGAGCGGTTCCTGATCGACGACGGCGACCCAGCCGAATCTTTCGAGGCCGCTCACCTCCCGCACCGTGTCGGTCGCCGCCCCGTTGAGGGCGGCCTCCACGCTCGTCCCGAGCACGCCGAGCAGGCTGCTCTTGCCGCTGCCGCTCACTCCCGTCAGGCAGGTGAGCCGACCGGTGGGGAACCGCACCAGGTCCGCGGTCACGTTGTGCGCACGCAGGCCGTGCAGTTCCACCCAGCCGGTGTCGTCCCCGATCGGGCGGCGGGTCCGGCGCAGCCGCGGCCCTGCACCGGTCAGATAGCGCCCGGTCAGCGACTTCGGATGGGCGGCCGCGTCGGCGGGCGGCCCCGACACCAGAACCTCACCGCCGAGACGGCCCGCGCCCGGCCCCATATCGATCACCCAGTCGGCCCGGGCGATCAGCTCAGGGTCATGCTCGACCAGGAGCACCGTGTTGCCGGCCGCGCGTAGTTCCAGGGCGATGTCGAGCAGGTGTGCCTTGTCCGCCGGATGCAGCCCGGCCCCGGGCTCGTCCAGGACGAAGATGATGCCGCTCAGTTCGGTGCTGAGCTGCGCGGCGAGCCGGGTCCGCTGCAACTCACCTCCGGACAGCGTCGCCGCACTCCGGGACAACTGGAGATGGGCCAGGCCGAGCCGGTCAAGGATTCCAAGCCTGCGCCCCAGGTCCTGCAGCAGCGGCTCGCCCACCTCGCGCTGCCGGGAGCCCAGGTCGTCCGCCACGCGCTTCGCCCAGTTGCGAACCTCCCGTACTTCCACCTCGAGCAGGTCCGGATAGGTCAGCCCGCCGAGCCGCACGGACAGGGCCACCTGGTCGTACCCGCTGCCGCCGCAGGTGCCGCAGGGCTGCTTGCGCATGTACGGCAGGTAGCGCTGTTTGGCGTTGGAGGTCTGTGCGTTCACGAACACCCGCTCCACCTCGGCGAGCGCGCCCCGCAGCGGCTGGCTCAAGGTGTAGGTCACCAGGGCCGTCTCATTCTTGTTCGTCATGTCGACGGTCGCCTCGATCTTCTCGTCACCCGTGCCGTACAGCACGCAGTGACGGAACTCCTCAGGCAGCGACTGCCACGGCCGGCCGAGATCCGCACCCCGCTTCTCGGCAAGCGCCGGTATGAACGCGTGCTCTCCCGACCGCCACTTCGCGTACCAGGGCGAGGCCCCCTCGAACAGCGGAAGCTCCGGGTGGGTGATGATCAGGTCTTCCTGCGCCTGCCAGCGTCCGCCCACCCCGTGGCAGTCCGCACAACTCCCTTCCGGCGTATTGCGGTCGAAGTGAGCGGTCGTCAGATGCCCGTCCCCGCTCTCCGCCGCCGGGTCCGCGCCGATCCCGGGAAGGCGCGAGTACAGCAGCCCCAGGTGCCCGTCGATTCCGGTGATCGTCGCGACCGTGGAGCGGGGGTTGCGGTTCAGGCGGCGTTGGTCGACCGCGAGCGTCGCGCCGAGTCCCAGGATGCGGTCGACCTTCGGACGATTGCGCTGGGTGATGTACTGCCGTACGAACGGCGAAAGCCCTTCCAGATACCGCAGCTGGGCCTCGTTGTGCAGCGTGTCGATGGCCAGCGAGGTCTTGCCGCTGCCGCTCACTCCCGTAAAAGCGACGAGCTGCCCTTTGGGGATGCTCACCGACACGTCCCGCAGATTGTTGGTGCGAGCCCCCACCACGTCGATGGTCTCGCGCCCCATACCGGTCAACCTTCGTCCATCCTCTCGAAATGCAGCAGGCCAGCGGATCAGGACCGGGACATCGCGGTGAGCTTGGCGATGTCGGGGGCGTAGACGGTCATCCAGTGCGGATGCAGCCGGTAGTAGACCACGTCGTTGTCCCAGTCGAAGAAGTCGTCGTCGTAGAAGTCCTTGAGGTAGGCGAGCAGGTAGGGCCAGTCCTCGGCCGGCTCGCCGTCTGGGGGGTTGAGGATCTCCACCGTGCCGTGCGTGAACACGCCCAGGTCCTCACCGCGCATGTGCGCGGCGCTGACGGCGGGGCGGGCGGCCAGATGGCGTGCCTTGGCGGCCTCGCGCGCCGTTCCGAAGTGCCACTTACCGTGCAGGAAGTGCCCGTCCACTCCGCTGATCCGCGGCTCGCCCTTGGCCGTCACGGTGGAAAGGGCCAGGGTGCACATTCCGGTGAGGACGCCAGTGAGCTGCTCTGCGGTCAGCGTTCTCTCGGTATTGATGATCGAGCGGAGATGCGAGGTGGAAAGGGAGAGAGATGCATCCAGCAGGGCCTGCAGCTCTTTGAGATCTTCTGGGGTTTCGCGCATTGCGGTCCTTGTCTATCCGTAGGGCTCGGCCCACGTCCTTCATCAGCGCCTACCGGCGAAACCATGCTGACCCCAAAACCCGACATCTGCTGTCATGTTTTATCTCCGTCTGCACCGTCATCAACGTCGGCGCCGGCGCGGGCTCCTACGAATCGTCGGACATCCGTGAGTTGCCAGGCGGCAAGCAATCTCCTGATCGACGTTGGCGAGCGAGCAGCGCGGATGGTCGCGCACGGCCTATGACCAGGCCGGTTGAGGGACGGCCAGGGCCCGGACCGCGTCCTCGTCGACCTCCACGCCCAGGCCGGGGCCGGAGGGCACCTGAGCGGTGCCGTTGCTGATCACAACGTTCGGACCGCGTAGGTAAGGTGATCGGACGAGCGTGGGCGGCGACCAAGCCCCGAAGGCCCGCCGGCGCGACGATCCAGCCTCGCGGGCCAGAGCCGCCGAACTCGGCCTCGACAGCGTGGACCGGTTGCCGGGATGGTTCCTGGGCCGCATCGGCCGTCACCTGGCCGGGCACGGCCGCCGCATGCTCGGCTGGGACGACCTGCTCGAAGACGACCTGCCGGCCGGGGCGACGCTCCTGTCCTGGCGCGGCATGTCCGGCGCCGTCGTCGCGGCCCGCCGGGGCCACGACGTGATCAGCTGCCCCGACAACTACGCCTACCTCGACTACCGGCAATCCGGCCTGGACACCGAGCCGATACCGCAGTCCGTCGTCCTGGACCTCGACCGCGTCTACGCCTTCGAGCCGGTACCCGCGGAGCTTTCTCCCGAGGAAGCCGCCCATGTGGTCGGGGGCCAGGCCAACATCTGGACGGAGTACATGGACTCCGGACGTGTGGTCGACTATTTCGCCTTCCCCCGCCTGGCGGCGATCGCGGAAGTCCTGTGGACTCCGGCCTGCCTGCGTGACCTGCCCGGTTTCCGCGAGCGCATGGAAACTCACCTGCTGCGCCTGGAAGCCATGGGGATCGAGTTCCGCCGGCCGCAGGGCCCGAAACCGTGGCAACAACGACCCGGGATCGCCGGCCGCCCCAGTACCGAGGAGGAACGCGACGCCCACATCGCCCGCATCACATGGCACGCACTGTAGCGTTACCGAGGAGTAACCAGGCTTGGGCCGGGGTTGTCGCCATCACTCTAACCTTGATCAGCTCCGGGGATGGGCGTTCTCGGAAGTCAGCGCGGCACGTGCTGGACGCCCGCCGTAGTAACCCTTTTGTAGCTGTCATCCAGTTTCGTGCGGGTGGCGTCGCCGGGTGCCGTCGGCGATTATCGACGAGACGTGACCGTGCTGCGAAAGGATCGGGTATGACGTGGCATCCGTGGAGACGGGCGTTCCTCACGGCCGTGGTCGGCTTCGACCCGTCCACGCGCACGTGGGTCACCGACGCCGCCCAGTCTCAGGGGATGGTCGACCTGCCGCCGCTGAAGGGCAAGGTGGTGACCGATCCCGCCTCGCGCGGCCAGGCGGCCGACGACTTCGGGCACCTGGTCCATCGGACCCCCGGAGCCGTGCTGGAGCCCGGCGCCGTGTCGGACATCATGGTGATGATGAAGTACTGCCGGACGCACAACCTGCAGGTGGCCGCACGCGGCCAGGGACACGCCACCTTCGGTCAGGGCCAGGTCGCGGGCGGTCTGATCATCGACATGGCCCCGCTCAACGCGGTTGAGGTGCGGGGGAACACGGCCGTCGTGGAGGCGGGCGCGCTCTGGAGCAGCTTGGCGCAGGCGACCCTGGCCCACGGCCTGACCCCTCCGGTCTTCACCGACTACCTGGAGCTCTCGGTCGGCGGCACGCTCTCGGTGGGCGGTGTCGGCGGCCAGACCCACCACCACGGATCCCAGGCGGACAGCGTCGTGGAGCTGGAGGTCGTCACGGGGGAGGCCAACCTGAGGAGGTGTTCCGCGCAGCTGCACCCCGACCTCTTCCACGCGGCGCTGGCTGGAAGAGGACAGTGCGGTATCATCACCAAGGCCACCGTGCGCCTGCTGCCCGCCCCCGCGACGGTCCGCCACTACCTGCTCTCCTACCCGAGCGTCGCCGCGCTGACCGCCGACCAGCGGCGCGTGGTCAACGACGGCCGCTTCGCCTACGTGGAGGGAGAGCTCGGGCTGCCGGCCGACTCCACCGGCTGGAGTTACCAGCTTGAAGCGGCCGCCTTCTTCAACGGCACGACCCCGCCCGACGACGCCAGGCTTCTCGACGGTCTGGGCGACCAGCCCGGCGACCGGCAGATCCAGGACATGTCCTACTTCGACTTCCTCAACCGGCTCGCCGCGGGCGTCGCCTATCTGAAGTCCACAGGCGAGTGGTACCGTCCGCACCCCTGGTGGAACATGTTCCTGCCCGCGAGCCGCACCGACGCCTTCGTGGAGGCCGTCATCAAGGACCTGACCGAGACCGAGGTCGGCGCCAGCGGCGTAGTCCTGCTCTATCCCTTCCCCCGCGCCCGCCTGAACCTGCCCTTGCTGCGCATACCCGACGAGGAGACGGTCTTCCTTTTCACCCTGCTCAGAACCGCCTCGCACGGAGCCGAGAGCCCGCAGGACATGGTGGAGGCCAACCGTTCCCTCTACCTGCGCGCCCAAGCCGTCGGGGGTTACCAGTACCCGGTCGGCTCCATACCCACCACGCCTGAGGAGTGGCGCACCCACTACGGCCCCGCATGGGCCGCCTTCGAGGCGGCCCATGAACGCTACGACCCCGACGGAATCCTCACTCCGGGCCAGGGCGTCTTCCCTCCGGGACCGTGAAGTCCGCAGCCGGATCACCCGTGCCGAGTTTCGCCGCCAGGCGAAGGGCGCGGTGTCGCAGGACCTGCGCGTCCGAGTGCCCCGTTCCGCGACGCTGCTTCCTGTCCAGTGCGTGACCGGCTACAAACGATGTGTGCAGCATCTCTACTTTGACCTCGGCTCCACCGCAGGCGGCGCCTGCTTCGAGGTGGAGCTGCGTGGCTCGACCGCCCGGGTGTGTCTCATGGACGCCGAGGACTACCAGGCCTACCTCGACAACGATGAGTACGAGTTTTACGGCGGCTTCTACGACGTCAGCCCCGTCGTCCTGGAGGTGCCCTACGACGACCATTGGTATCTCGTCATCGACAGCTATCCCCGGCGGATCAAGGTCTCGATCGCCCAGGTCTTCGACTGACCGCGTCCGCAGCCACGTCATGCCTGGGAGGCCGGCACCGGCGACCCCGCGGCTCTGGCCGCGTCGGTCGCCGCGCGAGCCGCTCAGCCCTGCCGCATAAGTACCAGGAGGGCCAGGAAGATCAACTAGGGGTGTTGGGGCTGATGACGAACGGCTGCATTCTGTGGAACACGATCTACACGGCGAGGGCGCCGGAGCGGATCCGCGCCAAGGGCAAGAAGATCGCCACCGCCGACATTGCCCGCATGTTCCCGCTCGGATTCGAGTGGCTGAACTTCCTGGGCCGCTACAACTTCTCCCTGCCCGAGGCCGGACGTGAGGGGAACTTCCGGCCGCTGCGCACCCCCGGCCCTCTCGTGCGCCGCAGGTGGATGAGAGCGGCGATCGGGTCGTCGTCGATGCGCCCCTGTCCAGGTGTGTCGGCGATGACTGCGATACGGGCGAGGTCGTCGTAGCGCGGCCAGGACCTGTCCGCGGTCGGTGCGCCGTCGCGGGCGAAGGCGACCCAGTGCGCCTGGATGCGGGCTGATACCTGCTGGTCTACGTCGTCGTAGCCGTCGGTGGTCAAGGTGCCGAACAGGTAGCGCAGTTCGGCGGTGTGCTGCACCCGGACGTCGGACTTCTCGGCTCCGGGTGAGACGCGGTCGAAGCGGTAGCAGTAGAACTCGTGGCCGGACGACAGCAGGCGCTCGGTGGTGGCGAGCAACGGCTCGGCGAAGACGGCAGCGGTGTAGGCGCGGTCGAATCTGTCGTACAGGGACCCTGCGCTCGTGGCGAGCTCGGAGCGTACGGCCCGGGCCTGGGGGCCGGCGAGGGCTTTGGTGAGGACCCAGAGGAGGAGGCGGTTGTAGGGGAGCATGCCCGGCTTGATGAAGTACCTGGCCTCGTTGTGTGTGTAGCCCAGCAGCAACGGCACCGGCGCCGGCGGACGCGTGCCCGCGTCGGCGGGCACGATGTCGCCGTCGGTCACCGGCATCCACGCCAGGTTCGCCGGCGTGTGCACCCGCCCGCGTTTGGGGATTACCCCGCTGAACAGATGCGAGGCCTGCTTGACCATTTCGGTGGGTATCTGCCGTAGCTGCTGCGGACCGCCGCCGCCCAGGTGGGCGATGAATGCCTGGCTGGCGGCGTAGGTCCGCTCGCCGGGCTGCTTGGCGTCGAAGGTGAACCGCTCGCCGCCGCCGCTTTGCAGGATCGCCCGGTGGAACAGGCCCGCTGCTGATGGGCTGCTCAACAGGGTGCGTACGGAGTGAGCGCCGGCGGACTGGCCGAAGACGGTCACGCGCTCGGGGTCGCCGCCGAACTGCGTGATGTGCTGCTGCACCCACTGCAAAGCCGCGATCTGGTCCTGCAGACCGAAGTTGCTGCCGAAGTCAGGATGGGCGAGGTACCCGAACGCCCCCAACCGATAGTTGAAGCTGACGACCGTGACGCCCAGCCCGGCCAGAGCCGAGCCGTCCGTGCCGTCCTCGCAGCCGCCGCCACCGAGATACCCGCCGCCGTGAATCCAGACCATCACCGGCTGTTTGGCCTGCGGGTCCACGGTGGCGGTCCACACGTTCAGGTACAGGCAGTCCTCATCCTGCCGGGACGCGCGGGGCGTGAACACCGCACCTGCGGTCTGCGGGCAGATCGGACCGAACTCGGTCGCCTGTCTCACTCGCGTCCAGCCGGGCGCGGGATCAGGCGGGCGCCACCGCAACGCGCCCACAGGCGGCGCGGCATAAGGGATGCCGAAGAACCTGCCGATGCCGTCCTCGGCGCACCCCTGGATCGGGCCTTGCCGGGTCTCCACGATCGTGTGCATCACCGGCTATCCCTTCGCCGCCTGAGCCGGTCGAGCGTCCTCCGGCTCCGCCTGCGTCGGCGTGAGGAGAACGGTCACGTTGCCGCGCAGGACCTGCTGAACGCGGGCGATGCGGGCATCGTCGATCTCGCCCCAGCCCACATGGCGCATGAAACCCGCATGGCCGGAGCGGAGCACCACAAGCTGACCCATGATCGTGGCCGCGAGCACCCGGTTCGCGGTCTCGTCCTGGTCGACGCGCAGCCTTCGCGCCACCTTGGTGATCGCCGCGGCGATGCGGCCCATGAAGCCGTCGTACAGGGAATCGAGCGCGGATGTCGGCATCTGCTGCTCGCGCAGGATCAGTTGCATCCACTCGACCGAATCGTCGTGCAACAGCAACGCCGCCACGGCGTCGGTGAGTTCGAGAAGCGCGGGAAGCAGGCGATCTTGAAGCTCGGCCGGCTTCGTCTCCGCCCGAGTCTGCTCGAGCGCGGACTCGATGCGCCCGAGCAACGGTCCGGTGTGGGCGCCGATCTGGGTGGCGACACGTTCGACGACCGCTGCGTACAGCCCTTCCTTGCCACCGAAGTGATAACCGATCAGCGCCTGATTCACGTGCGCGAGATCGGCGATCTGCCGCGTGGTCACCGCGTGAAAGCCATCCCGTGCGAAGGCTGTCGTTGCTGCCACGAGCAGAGACTCTCGCGTCTGGTCGCCACGCGACTCAGCCGCCCGAGCTGTTGTGATGGCCATGCTTCCAGCGTACTTGATCGGGTGATTAAATCAAATGACTAAGTATTCCTCGGGGGCCGCGCAGCGACACACAGAAGACCCTTTCGCCCGGGCCCCTGTCCTCGCCGGCGGGATGCGTGGGAGTACCGCCGGGCTGGAGTCGGGAGGCCGCGGGCTTGAGCGGCTGGGAGGCGCAGAAATGCCGCAGGGCGTGCGGGGTGACAGTCCGTTAGGTGAGTTGCGGCGGCCCTGGCCAGCGCGGAGCGGATTGTCCCGTCGGCGTTTTCCGCTCAGAGGGCAGCAACGGAACACCAGGCCGGGGGTGGTCGTCACCGAGCTGGCCCCAGACGTCCTCGACGAACCAGCGCAGCGTCCCGCCCGCGTTGTTGATCAGCGGGACCATCCGTTCCCTCGGGCCCGAGCCGCGAGCACCCTTGCCGAACCGGCCGAGATCCCACTTGAGGTTCCGCCTGTCGCTGCCGCTCAGCGTCGGGGGATCGTCCGTTTGGGGCTCCAGCCGGGGGACACTCACGCCCATTGCATTAACCAGAAAGACCAAGCTACGCTTCTTGGTATAACTGGTCCATAAAGGAGTTGAGTCTGTGCGCGTGCCGCCAACCGTGTTCCCCGATCCCCAGGTTCTGGGGCGCGCCCTCGCCGCAGAGATCGCGACGGAGATCGAGGACGCCGCCCGCGACGGCCGGCCATACGTTCTCGGCTGCCCCGGCGGACGCAGCGCGCGCAGCACCTACTCGGCGCTCGCGAACGAGGTCGCGAGCCGGAGGCTGGACCTGGCTCATGTGGTGATCGTCATGATGGACGAGTACGTCGTCCGAGGCGAGCACACCGGCCTGTTCTGTCGTATCGCCCCCGACCTGCCACACAGCTGCGTGCGCTTCGGCAGGACGGAGATCGTCGAGGCGCTCAACGCGGCGGCCCCCAGCCGGGGCATCACCCCCGACAGGTTCTGGGTGCCCGATCCCGCCGACCCCGACGAGTACGACCGCCGGATCGCCGCCATCGGCGGCGTCGACCTGTTCATCCTGGCCTCCGGCTCGAGCGACGGGCACGTCGCCTTCAACCCGCCCGGCACCGGCGTGGACACGCGCACCCGCGTCGTGACGCTGGCCGAACGCACCCGCCGCGACAACCTCGTCACCTTCCCGACGTTCGGCGGGCTGGACGAGGTCCCCGCGTACGGCGTGACCGTGGGCGTCGGGACCATCCGTGAGCACTCCAAGCGCGTCGTGATGGTGGTGCACGGCGCGGACAAGGCCGAGGCGGCGCGCCGGCTCACCGCGGCCCGGAGCTACGACCCCGACTGGCCCGCCACCGTCCTGAGCGACTGCGCCCGGCCTCGCCTGCTCGCCGACGAGGCGACCGGCCTGGTGGCCGGGCAGCCCGCGTAGCAACGTCCCTGACCGGCCCCCACCCTCTATCGAGACCCTGAAGGAGACAGATGGCCCGCATCAAGATCGCGTACCTCGGCGGAGGTTCGTCGCGCGCTCCCGGGACGATGGCGTCGTTCATGCACCACGGCGCGGAGTTCGACGGCTCGGAGTTCGTGCTGATCGATCTCGACCTTGCACATCTGGAGATCGTCAAGACGATCACCGAGAAGATGGCACGCAACGCCGGTCTCGACATCACCGTGACCGCCACCACCGACCAGCGCGAAGGGCTCCGTGACGTCGACGCGGTGCTGTCCAGCTTCCGCCCGGGCGGATTCGCGGCCCGGGCGATCGACGAGCGGATCCCGCTGAAGCACGGCGTCATCGGCCAGGAGACCCAAGGACCCGGCGGAATGATGATGGCACTGCGCTCGGTGCAGGTGATCAAGGAGTTGTGCGCGAACCTCGCCGACGTCGCGCCGAAGGCGCGGATCTTCAACTACACCAACCCCGTCAACATCGTCTCCCAGGCCGTGGCCGACAACACCGGCATCCCGATCGTGTCGTTCTGCGAGGGCCCGATCGTCTTCCCGCCCGTCGTGGCCAAGGCGGCGGGTCTCGACCCGGACAAGCTGGTCGCCAACATGACCGGGGTCAACCACAACTGCTGGTCGAACGAGGCGACCTACGACGGCCAGGACGCCTTCCCGATTCTGCGCGAACGCTGGGAGGCGCTGCGGGACCGGCCGAGCGAGAACGTCAACGGCATGCGCGCGCTGCACCTCGCCGTGGCCATGGAGTCGATCCCGTCGGACTACTTCACCTACTACTACTTCAAGGACGAGATCCTGCGCGAGCGGCAGCTCGCGCCGATGACCCGCTCGGAGGTCATCATGAGCTCGCTGGACGACTACTGGGCGCACTACCGCGAGCAGGCCGAGTCCGACGCGCCGCAGCTCGACCCGGCACGCTCACGTGGCGGCATCCACGAGCTGGAACTGGCGATCGAGGCGATCAGCGCGTTCTACAACGACACCGGCGCGCGGCTGCCGTTCAACATCCCCAACACCGGCGGTGCGCTCCCCGGGTTCGACGAGCGAACGGTGGTCGAACTGTGGGGGACCGTCGACGCGAAGGGCTTCCACCCTGAGCCGCAGCAGCCGCTGCCCCGCTCTGTCCTCGGCCTCACCCGCCAACTCGCCGACTACCAGATCCTCACGGCCAAGGCGGCCTGGGACGGCACGATCGCCGACGCGGTACGCGCCATGGCCGCCAACCCGCTGGTCCCCTCGCTCACGGTCGCCGAGGCGCTTTACGGCGAGCTCGCCACGGCCCAGGCCACCTGGCTGCCCGAGCGGCTGATCCCCTGAGGTGAACGCGCTCTACCTCGGCATCGACGCGGGCAACAGCAAGACCGCCGCGCTCGTCAGCGACGCGACCGGGACGATCGCCGGGGCAGGCCGGTCCGGCTGCGGCGACATCTACGGGGCGGTCAGTCCGGAGGCGGCGGTGGCGGAGGTGCTGGCCGCGATCGACGCCGCCCTCGCCCAGGCGGGGGCGAGCCGCGCCGACGTCGCCTGGGCGGCCTTCCGGCTGGCCGGAGTCGACTGGCAGGAGGACCGGACCTACTGGGAGAAGGCCCTGGCCGGACGCTTCCCGTCCCGCTCGATCCGCAACGACGGATACGCCGCGATCCGCTGCGGTGAGCCGTCCGGCGTCGGCGTCGCGGTCGCGGCCGGCACCGCCGCGGCCATCGCGGCGCGCGGCCCCGACGGAACCCTGTGGGACATGGGCTGGTGGGGCCAGCACGCGATGGGCGCGCTCGGCCTGGCGATCGAGGCGTTCCGTGCCGTGAATCTGGCCGAGCTCGGCCTCGGCCGGGAAACGGCGCTGACGACGGCATTGCCGGCGCACTACGACCTGTCCTCGGTGGCCGAGCTGAACCACTGGTTCACCCGTCGCGAGGGTGCCGCCACCCAGACGCAGAAGGCCGGGTGCGCGCGGGTGGTCACCGCCGCGGCGACGGCCGGCGACCCGGTCGCGGTGGAGATCGTCCAGGCGCAGGGCCGTCACCTCGCCACGTACGCCGGCGTGGCCGCCCGCCGCACCGGCCTGACCGCCGCCGGAGGACCGGTGAGCGTGGTGCTGTCCGGGTCGGTGCTCATGGCCGACGCCTCTCCGGTCGCCGAGGCGATGCTGGCGGAGCTGCCCGCGCGGATCCCCGGCGCGGTGCCGCACCGCAGCACGCTCCCTCCTGTCGCCGGGGCGACTCTGGACGCTCTCGACGAGGGCGGCATATCCCTGACGGAAGCGGTCCTGGACCGCCTGGCGGGTACGCTCCCGCCAAAGACGTTCCTCGAAACCTGATCGAGGACGGGAGCGTCACCGGCGCACTGGAGCCGTGTCGGGCGGGTCAGATGGGGCGGAACAAGTCGGCCTGGAAGCGGTAGGCGTCGCTGCGATAGATCATGCGGCCGGCGAGGATGGGAGTGCCGTCGTCGGCGTAGGTGACCTCCTCGCCGACCAGCACCGGGGCGCCAGGCTCGATCTGGAGCAACCGCGCGATCTCCTCGTCGGCGGCGTCCGCGCGCACGGTGTAGGAACTGCGTGCGATGCGCAGGCCGCATTCGCGCTCAAGCGTCTCGTACAGAGAGCGGTCGGTGAGGTCGATGCCGGCCAGCGTTGCCGCCTGGGACAACACGACCACGCTCGTGTCGAGACAGACGGGCACCCCGTCGAGGCTGCGCAGCCGGCGCAACTCCAGGACACGCGCCGCCGGGGCGATGCCGAGTTGCTCGGCCTCCTCGAAGCCGGCCGGCCGCGCACGCCGCAGCAGGATCTTCGAGGTCGGGGTGAGGCCGCGGGCCCTGGCCATCTCCGAGAAGCTCTGGAGGGTGCTCGGCGGCTCACCGACGACGCTGCGGGCGACGAACCAGCCTCGCTGGGCGGAGCGCTCGAGTTTGCCCTCTTCGGCGAGGCGAGCGAGTGCATGACGCAGAGTCGAGCGGCTGACGCCGAGGCTTCCGGCCAGATCGCGTTCCCCCGGGAGCCGGCCGCCCGCAGGGAACAGGCCCCGGCGCAGAGCGTCGCTGAGCTTCCGGTAGGTCTCCATGACGGCGCTGCTGCCCGCCTCCGTATCCGCACCGGTGCTCATGGCGGTCACGGTAGCACGCGAGAGCGAACCAGACATACCGGAATAGCGGTCTAGTCCGTTTGGTGGGGTCTGGTGAACATGACGTTTCTATTCGGAAGGCCGAATAAACCATTTGATGGCATCTGGACTAACTGGTCTACCAGTCCTATGCTCGTCGATACCCGAGAGTCCGTCGGCGGCCGCCATCCTCCGACGGCGCGCGCTCCCCTTGAGGACAGGAGACACCGTGGTCACGCTCAGAAGAACAAGGCGGCTCGCCGCCGTGGCGATGCCACTCGCGGCGGCGGGGCTTCTCACGGCATGCGTGCCCGGGACCTCCGGCAAGGAGATGGCACAGACAGCGGCGGCCGGACCGGTCGTCACCGACCCGGCGAAGATGGGCCAGGCCCGCATCCGGCTGCTCGACTACTTCACCGGCGGGGCCGACCTCACCTGGATCAACGACGTCGTCGCGGCGTTCGAGAAGAAGTACCCCAACATCACGGTCGAACGCTCCTCCATGCCGTGGGACGACGTGATGAAGGCGCTGCCGCTGCGGCTGCGGTCCGCGAATCCACCAGACATCGTGCCCGCCAACAACGGGTGGCAGTCGCTCGGCACCCTGGTGCAGGGCGGGCTCGTACGCAATCTCGACGGCTACGCCAGCGCGTACGGCTGGAGCACGAAGTTCCCGGCGTCGATCCTGCGCCAGCACCAGTTCTCCGCCGACGGCAGGCAGATGGGCACCGGGTCGGTGTTCGGCGCCCCGGTGGCACGGGCGTCGGCCATCCAGGTGTACTACAACCGCACGTTGCTCAGCCGGATCGGCACGACCGTGCCGAAGACCTTCGCCGACTTCGAGGCCGCTCTGGCCAAGGCGAAGTCGGCCGGCATCACCCCGATCTCCATGGGGAACCTGGAGCAGGTGGGCATCACCGGCCCCCTGTTCGCCACGATGGACGCCCTCGGCCGGCAGAGCCGGATCTCTGACTTCGTCTACTCCCAGAACGCCGTGAAGGTGGCCGACACAGGCTTCCCCCAGGCCGGCGCCGCGATGAAGCAGTGGGCCGACAAGGATTACTTCACCAAGGACTTCTCCGCCGTCCCCGGCCAGGACGCGGCGCAGGCGTTCGTCGACGGCAAGGCGCTCTTCCGGTTCGACTACTCCGGCTCGCTGCCGCTCAAGAAAGGGCAGAGCACGAACTTCGGGTCGTTCCTGATGCCCCGCGCGGACGGCGGCCACGCGGTCGCGACCGCGTCGTCGGCCACCAACTTCTCCATCTCCGCCAAGAGCGCGCACCCGGACGCCGCCGCGGCGTTCATGAACTTCGCGGCAGGCCCGGAGGCCGCGCAGATCGCCGCGGACAACACCACGATGCCGCTGCTCGCCACCGTCAAACCGGCCGGTGACGACCCGTTGTTCGCCGACGACGTCGATGCCGCGGCCCAGCTCTCGGCCAACGACGCCTCCGTTCCGTACCTCGACTGGGCCACGCCGACCCTGCTCACCACGATCCAGACGCAGATGCAGGACATGCTCGCCGGCAAGGTAGCGCCGGACGCGGTCGTCCAATCGGCGCAGGCCGACTACGACAAGTTCCAAAAGACGCTGGGAAAGTAGCCCCGCCATGGCGACCGTGAAGCAACTCCCGGCCGGCGGCGTGTCCGCGCGGGCCACGCCACACGCGAACCCGCCGTCCAACCACCGCCGCAAGCGACGGTGGTTGGGGCTGGCCTACCTGGCGCCCGCCCTCGTCGTGTACGGGTTCGTCGTGCTCGTCCCCGCGGTCCAGGGCGTGTGGCTGTCCTTCTTCCACTGGAACGGCATCACCGCGGCGTCATGGGCGGGACTGGCCAACTACACCGGCTTCCTCCAGGACCCGGCGCTGCGGCAGGCGATCGAGCACACCCTGTTCTTCATCGTGTTCTTCTCGCTGCTGCCGATCACGCTCGGCCTGGCCAGCGCCGCGCTCACTGCCCGCAAGGACGTCAAGGGCGCCGCCGTCTACCGCTGGATCATCTTCCTGCCGCAGGTGCTCACTCCGGCGGTCACCGCGGTCGCGTGGAAGCGCGTCTACGCGCCTGACGGACCGATCAACTCGGTGCTGCGCGCCCTCGGCCTCGACTCCCTGGCCCACGGCTGGCTCGGGGACTACGACTGGGCGCTGCCCGCGATCGGCCTCGCCGGCACGTGGGCGGCGTTCGGCCTGTGCATGGTGCTGTTCGTGGCCGGCACGCAGGCCATCCCGGCCGAGTTGTACGACGCGGCGCGCGTGGACGGCGCGGGCCCGATCCGCGAGTTTCTCACCGTGACCCTTCCCGGGCTGCGGGGGCAACTCGCGATCGCCGTGACTCTCACGGTGCTCGGTGCGATCCGGGTGTTCGACATCGTGTGGCTCACCACCCGCGGCGGCCCCGGGACGTCGACCATCACCCCGACCATCGTGATGTACCAGCGCGCCTTCGCCAATCCCGACGTCGGCGCGGCGTCCGCCATCGGGGTCGTCCTGGCACTCGTCTCGCTCGTCATCGCGCTCGTCGTGGTACGGCTCTCCGAGAACGGAAACCGATGATCTCCACCCGGGAAAAGATCTTCAACTACGCGTTCCTGACGCTCCTCGCCGTCAGCGTGCTGTTCCCGATCGTGTACATCCTCGGCGTGGCGATCAGCCCGAGTACGAGCGGCACACTCGACCTCGGACATCCGCAGTGGTCCAACTTCGCCACCGCGTGGCACCAGGCCGGCTTCACCCACTACCTGCGCTCCAGCGTGATCATCACCGGCACCGTCGTGGTGGTCTCCACCGCGCTGGCGGTGATGAGCGGGTACGCCTTCGGTGTGCTCGGCGTGGTCGGGGAGAAGGCGCTCTTCCCGCTCATGCTCTTCGGGATCATGATCCCCATGGAGTCGATCATCGTGCCGCTGTACTACGACTTCCTGGCCTTCGACCTCACCGACGGCTATCAGGGCATCATCCTCGCGCACATCGGCACGGGCGTGAGCTTCGGCGCGTTCTGGATGCGTGCGGCCTTCCGCGCAGTACCGGCGAGCATCGCCGAGTCCGCCGAGATCGACGGCGCCGGCTCCTGGACGCGGCTATGGCGCATCTACCTGCCGATCTCCCGGCCGGCCATCCTGACGTTCGTCGTGCTCAGCTTCATGTGGACCTGGAACGACTACTTCCTGTCCCTTATCCTCGTGGCCGCGCCCGAACACCAGCCACTCACGCTGGGACTTGGCGCGTTCTCCGGCCGCCGCCTCGTTGAGATCAACCTGCTGGCCGCCGCGGCGGTGCTCATGTCGCTGCCCATCGTCGGGCTCTACCTGTTCTTCCAGCGGCAGTTCATCCGCGGCCTGCTCTCGGGCGCCCTCAAGGGCTGACTCCGCAGAGATCTCGGGCCACCCCGCCGACTCGGCGCCTTTACCGGAGGCGCCAACCTCGGCAACGTGGAACCCGGTCACCAGCTCAGGATGGATCCGCACGACCACATCGATCCGTTCCCCGGGCCACGGCCGCAGCCTCCGGAGGGCGTGCTCCACTTCCTCCGGGTCCTCCACCAGCCCGCCCGAGTTCGTGGTCGCCCAGCCGATAAGTTCATTGATCACATGAGGGGATTGCGAAGCCCGCCGCGATGTTCGCCCGGCACAGCCCGGCGTTACGACCCGGTGGGTGCGCTCAAGGGCTGAAAGCGTTCCACCCAGTAGCGGGTGCGGTCCAGGTACGCGGTCTGGGCGGCGGCGCCGGTCTTGCCGTAGGCGCCCTCGAAACTCTGGTATCCGGACCTGGCGACGGCGGGTTCGAGCACGCTGCCCTCGTGCCATTCGTTGAACGAGGTGATCGACACCCAGGTCGGGGCGGTGTTGACGGCGTTGGTCCACTCCTTGTCGTAGGTGGCGCCGTTGTCGCGGGTCAGGGTCGGGGTCGTGTTGCCGGGTACGGCGCGGTCATCGATGTAGCCGGGGCCGACCGAGGGCGCCCAGACCAGGTTGTGCTGCTTGGCGTAGGCGGCGGCCTGCTGCCAGCCGGGCGCGGTGGCGCCGGCGATGGCGTCGTAGGTGTACATGCCGGAGAAGTGGGCGATCTTGGAGGTGTCGGTGGTCTGGGCGAGGACGATGTTCGTGGCGGTGACCTGGTCGAGCGGAGTCCAGTCGGTGATCTTGAGGCTCTCGAAGACGTAGAAGGCGTTGCGGAAGGCCGGATGGGCGCCGTAGGTCTGGTTGAGGTACTGGATGTCGGACACGACCGAGGCGGCGGTGCGGTTCGCGTACGGCTCGATGTGCCAGGCGACCTTGATGCCCTCGCGCTGGGCGGCGTCCATGACCCGGCGGGCCAGGGCGTCCTCGTAGCCGCCGCGCCCCCACCAGCTGTAGACGAGCACGCCCGCGCCCGACTGCCTGATCCACTTCATGTGCTGGTCGATCGCGGCGGTGTCGCCCGAGTCGTAGGGGCCGAGCGCGGGGTAGAGATCGGCGCCGATGTCCGCCGGAGGGGTGTGGCCGCCCTGCTCCCAGTGCCGCCAGGCTCCGCTCACGGACGGGCTGCCGTACCAGGGGTAGTAGAAGACGTGCACGTTCGGTGAAACCCGCGCTGCGGCGTCGGTCCCCAGGGTGAGGGTGTCGATGTCGAACAGGGACCCGGCGCCGCCCGTGAAGACCAGGAACAGCGGGCCGGTCGCGGTGCCCGTCAGGGTGGTGGTGACGGTCTGGAAGTTCTCCCAGCCGCCGGTGACGGGGACCGTGACGGTGCCGAGCAGGGTGCCGGTGGCCGAGCCGGCGCGGATCTGGATCGTGCCGCCCGCTCCGGCGGAGGACACCTTGGCGGTGAAGGTCTTGGCGCCGGCCACGCTGACCTGGGAGTAGCCCGCCCAGTCGCCGTTGTCGATGTAGCCGAGCGTCTTGCCGCCGCTGGCCGGTGCGTGGTCCGCGATCTGCACGCCCTGACCCGAGGTGTAGGCCTCGCCCTCGATCGGGGCGGGGGCGGCGGTGACACCGGCCGCGTACCGGATGCCGCCGAGCAGGAGCTGCCGGAAATTGCCGTCACTGTAGGATTCGGCGGTGTGGCCGAGGCCGGTGTAGAACGACCGGCCGTTACCTTGGGCGTGGTACCAGGTGATGGGGTGGTCGGCGCCCATCGTGCCGCCGGTGTAGCTGCTCTCGTCGAGGGTCTGCAGCACCTTGACGTTGGGACGCGGGTTGGTGCGGTAGTCGTACCATTCGTCGGTGCGCGTCCAGGTCGCCCCCAGGTGCGCGGTGGCCGGGTGCGAGCGGTCCTCGTTCCTGATCACGGCCTGCTGGATGGCCGGATGGCTCTTGAACCAGGCGCCGACGAGCTGCCCGTAGTAGGGCCAGCCGTACTCGGTGTCGGCGGCGGCGTGCACGCCGACGAATCCGCCGCCGCCGTCCACGTACGACTGCAGCGCGGCCTGCTGCCCGTCGTTCAGCACGTCGCCGGTGGTGCTCAGGAACACCACCGCCCGGTAGTTCGCCAGGTTGGCCGCCGTGAAGGCGCCCGCGTCCTCGGTCGCCGTGACGGTGAAGCCGCCGGCCGCGCCGAGGCTCCTGACGGCCTCGACGCCGGCCGGGATGGAGTCGTGCCGGAAGCCTGCCGTCTTGGAGAAGACCAGCACCTGGTACGTGGCGTCCGCGCCGGCGCTCACGGGAGTGATCATGCAGAGGAGTGTGGCGAGGACGATTCCAATGAGATAACGCATACCGGTGCCTACCTCGTGAGGGTGAAGGTGTCGACGTCGAACAGGTAACCCGTGCCGCTGCCGGTGAACACCAGGAACAGCGGGCCGGTCGCGGTGCCCGTCAGGGTGGTGGAGACGGTCTGGAAGGTCTCCCAGCCGCCGGTGACCGGGACCGTGACGGTGCCGAGCAGGGTGCCGGTGGCCGAGCCCGCGCGGACCTGGATGGCGCCGCCCGACCCGGCCGAGGACACCCGGGCGCTGAAGGTCTTGGCGCCGGCCACGCTGACCTGCGCGTACCCGGCCCAGTCGCCGTTGTTGATGTAGCCCACCGTCCTGCCGCCGCTGGCCGTCGCATGGTCGGCCGGCTGTACGCCCGAGTTGGACGTGTACGCCTCGGCCTCCACCGCCGTCTCGAAGGTGAAGGCGTCCAGGTCGAGCAGGTTTCCCTGGCCGCTGACGCCCTTGAACACCAGGAAGAGGGTGGTGGTGCCGGAAGGCGCGCCGGCGAGGTTCGCCGAGACGTCGGTGAAGGTGTCCCAGCCGCCGGTGTTGGCCACGGTCATGGTGCCGAGCAGGGTGCCGGTGGCCGATCCGGCCCGCACCTCGATCGTGCCGCCGGGGCCGCCGGAGGAGACGCGGGCGGTGACCCTGGTGGCGTCGCCGAGCGCGTACGGCTGGAAGGAGATCCAGTCGCCGTTGTCGGTGAACCCGACCGTCTTGCCGCCCTCCGCGCCACCATGGTCGGCGGTCTGGATGCCCGACTGCGCGCCGAAGTGCTCGGCCTGCCGATGCCTGGGCTGCAACGTGCGGGTGCTGTGCGTGGTCAGGCCGCCCTTGTCGGTGTACTCGGCGTCGAAGACGCCGTAGATGTTGGCGGCACTGTCGTGCTCGCCGTCCACCGGCACCGCGATCGAGCCCGTGCAGCCGGTGTTCGACGTGATCGCGTGGTTGTGGCTGTCGTGCCCGAGCAGGTACGTCACCTTGACCTTGGCGCAGTCGATCGTCCCGTCCTCGGGGTCGGTGACCGTGACCGCGAACGGCACGGTGTCACCGAAGGAGAACAACCGCCCCTGCGCGGGCTGGGTGAAAGTGACCGACGGGGCCGTGTTGCCGACCGTCACCACCAGGCTGGCCGTGCCCGTCAGCCCCTGCGGGTCCCTGACCGTGAGCGTGGGCGTGTAGGTGCCGTTCGCCGCGTAGGTGTGCGACGGGTTGGGCTGGGTGGACGTGGTCCCGTCGCCGAAGCTCCACGAGTACGTCAGCGCGCCACCCTCGGGGTCGGAACTGCCCGCCGAGGAGAACGCCACGCTCAGCGGCGCCGGGCCGGAGGTCCTGTCGGCGGCGGCCTTGGCGATCGGGTTGCGGTTGGTGCCGCCGATGTACTCGATCCGGTAGAGCGCCTGGTCGCCCGCTCCGGTGCCGTAGTCGAGGACGTAGAGCGCGCCGTCGGGGCCGAAGTCGGTGTCGATGATCTGGGTGCCCGTCCACGGGAACGCCTCGATCACGCCGGGTGAGCCGTCTGTCCTGACCTCGATGGCCTTGATCCATCTGCGGCCGAACTCGGCGGCGAAGTAGCGGCCGTTCAACGCGGCGGGGAACTTGACCGGCGAGTTCAGCGCGGCGTCGTAGCGGTAGACCTCGCCGCCCATCGGCGACTCCGACCCGCTGCCGAACTCCGGCGGAGAGCCGGCGTCGCCCGCGTACCTGATCCAGCTCGGCTTGGCGGGCGGGAGGGTGCCCAGGCCGGTGTTGCGGAAGGAGTTGTTGACGGGGCCGCCGGCGCAGTCGTACCTGGCGGCCGACGGGCCGCTGGGGAAGGTGTACTCGTTGTAGGTCTCGGTGGCGGTGTTCGTCCCGGTGCAGTACGGCCAGCCGTAGTTGCCCGGCGCGGTGATCCGGTTGAACTCGACCTGCCCGCTCGGGCCCCTGTTCGGGTCGGTGGTGCCCGCGTCGGGGCCGTAGTCGCCGAGGTAGACCACGCCGGTGGGCCGGTCGACCGACATTCTGAACGGGTTGCGGAACCCCATCGCGTAGATCTCCGGCCTGGTGCCGGCTGTGTTCGGCGGGAAGAGGTTGCCCGGCGGGATCGTGTACGTGCCGTTCGCCTGCGGCTTGATGCGCAGGAGCTTGCCGCGCAGGTCGTTGGTGTTCCCGCTCGATCGCTGCGCGTCGAACTGCGGATTACGGCTGGTGCGCTCGTCGAGCGGGGAGTAGCCGCTGGACTCGAACGGGTTCGTGTCGTCGCCCGTCGTCAGGTACAGGTTGCCCGCGCTGTCGAAGTCGATGTCGCCGCCGACGTGGCAGCACTGGCCCCGGTCGTTCGGCACCTCGAGGACGACCTTCTCACTGGTCAGGTCCAGTGTGTTGTCCGCTTTCACGGTGAACCTGGAGAGGTTGAGATGGCCCTTCCAGGGCTCGAAGTCGGCGGCCGTGCCCGTGGCGGGGGCGTCGCCCGCGGGGGTGCCGAGCTTGGGGGAGTAGTAGAGGTAGACGAAGCGGTTCGTGGCGAAGGCGGGGTCCGCGGCGATGCCCTGCAGGCCCTCCTCGTCGTGGGTGTAGACGTCCAGCTTGCCGGCGATCTTCGTGTTGCCTGCCGGGTCGGTGTGCCGGACCGTGCCGTCGCGGGCCGTGTGCAGCACGCCCCGGTCCGGCAGGACGGCCAGGGACATCGCCTCGCCGATTTCCGCGGGACCGGTGGCCAACTGGACCTGCTGGTAGTCGGCCGGCGGGATGGCGGCCGCCGTGATGATCGTGATGGTGCCGGGGAGCGCCAGAAGTAAGGCCGTGAGCAGACGTGTCGCCATGGGGCTTCCTCCCTGACTTGGGGGGTGGGAGTCAAGAAGAGCTGTTTCGCCTCAGGTTCTGGACCGTCGGACGGCAGCGTTGTTGAGGTGATCAGGTGGTGACGATGTCGAACTGTTCCCAGGGGCCGATGGCCGTGCGGTTGGCGATCAGCGGCTGTGATCCGCCGCCCTCCGCGCACACGTACTTGCCGTTGACCTGGGCCTTGAGGCTGACGGTGCCGTCCGGGTTGTTGATGAGCTGGAAGGTCTCCCAGGGTCCTGCCGAGGGGCGGTTGGCGATCAGGGCCTCGGCGCCGGCGTTCTCCGCGGTCACGAACTGGTTGTTGCTCCTGGCCCGCAGCGCGACATTGCCGTTGCCCAGGTCGACGCGCTCGAACTGTTCGCCCGTCCCCGCGCTGGTCTTGTTCGCGATCAGGGGCGTGCCGGGGGCGGCGGTGACGTACAGGTTGTTGGCTCTGGAGCGCAGGCTGACCGCTGGGGTACTCGTGAGGATGCGCAGGGCGTCGACCATGCCGACGGCGGTGCTCTTGTTGACGATCCTGATCGTGTGCCGGCCGCTGGGCAGCCCGGTCTTGCCGAACACGACCTGCTGCGCCTGCCTGGCGCCTGAGACGTACAGGTTCACGTTCGTCTGGAAGACGTCATCGAGGTAGACGTCCACGTTGCCCATGTCGCCGTTGCGCTCGGAGAGGTATTCGATGCCGGTCCCGGTGAAGGTGTACTGGGCGGCGGCGCCGACGGTGTTGCTGTGGTGGGTGTCGTCGTTGTAGTCGCCGTAGCCCCGGCCGGTCGTGTGGTACCAGTTGGCGTCGTAGGTGAGCTCGGTGTCGTTCACCATCGGGTCCGGCGTCGAGCCGAGGCCGAGGGCTGAGCTGGTGCCGCTCAACGTTTTGGCGCGCTGGTTCGCCGTACCGGTCAGCCGTGCCGAGGAGTAGGAGGTGAGCGGCTTGGCCGTGCGTTCCACGACGTAGACGGTGTTCGCCGTGGTGGCGAAGGAGATCTCCGCGCTGGAGGCGGTGGCCAGGATGGCGTTGTCGGAGGTCCTGCGCACGCGTACCTGCTGGGTGCCCCAGGGGTTGATCACTGTGGCCTGCTTGCCGTACAGGCTCTTGAGCCCGACGTACTTGATCTCGCCGGCCTCGCGTTCCGAGCTGACGTGGAAGCCGTCCTTCGCCAGCAGGGTGAATTTCCCGACAAAGGATGAGTCGCCGGGCACTGCGGGAAACACCCTGATCTTGTCGTTGTAGCTCTGCATGAGTGCTTCGTTCATCGCGGACAGGTGGACGCCGAGATACTCGAAGACGCCATTGGTGTTGTTCGTCATGCCGTTGGGGTAGTTCTGGTACTTCTGCAGCATGGTCTTCATGCCCTGGTACGTCTGGTCGCCGAGGCCGAGCCGGGCCGCCTGCACCGCGTCGTTGGACCATACGTTGCCGTAGGGGAAGGGCCGCTGGTTCCACGTGTTGACCGCGGTCTGGTAATCGGGGTATCCGATGCCGGTGATGTCGTAGGGCCAGATCAGCTCGGCCGAGACGTTCTCGTTGTTCCTCGTCTGCGCGATCGGCGGCTGGTGCGGCTGGTAGGCGCCGTTGGCGACCGGGTAGGGCGCCAGGTGGTCCAGCACGTTCTGCCAGCCCGAACGCAGGCCGCCGTCCAGGCCGAGCTGCTGGCTGACCTGGATGGTCAGCGGGAAGATGCTGCGCACGGCGGCCAGGTCGGTGATGGCGTTGCGGACGTTCCAATAGGTCTCGTGGGAGTTGGAGTTGGCCATGTAGAAGGTGTTGGTGGCGCTGTCGTGGGACAACATGGCCGAGTAGAACTTCGCCGTCTCACGCATGTACGGATAGGCGACGTCGCGCAGGTAGGTCAGGTCGTTGGTGTACCGGTAACGGAGGTACATGTTGTACGCGGCCTCGTAGCCGGTCGACAGGATGTTCTTGGTGTAGTCGCTGCCGACCGTGCCGCGCGCGTTGCCGTCCCAGCCCATGGTCTCCGGCACCCACAGCCCGTCCACGCCGTACCTGGTCTGCGTGTACGCCTTCAGCGCGGTGTAGTTGCGACTGTAGAGCTTGTTGAAACCGTCCATCAGGTCGCTGTGATTGGAGGCCAGGAAGGAGTTGTAGACGTCGCGCTGGTTCCAGTACCAGTAGGCGTTGCTCCACTTGGTGGTGTCCTGGGTCGCGCGGAAGACCCCGTTGATGAAGTGGAGCGGGTAGTTGCCGTAGCCTCCGGCAGCGATCATGTACGTGCTGAGGTAGTAGACGTTCTCCATGTAGTCCGCGTCGCCGGAACCATTGGCGTACTGGACGAACGACCTGCCCCAGAAGGAGTGCCACCAGTTGCGGTAGCTGGTGTACGTGGCGGCGTACCCGGTGCCCTTGACCGAGGAGAGCTGGTTGCGAGCCTGGGACAGCGAATCGCGGTTGGGCGCGTTGATCCTGCTGGACGCGGTGATCCAGATCGTGTAGCTCGAGGTGGGCGTGATGTTCAGCCGCACCTTCCTGCCGTCCACGACCTGGGTGGTGAACCCCGCGCCCTCCACGGTGGCGGCCAGGGTGTAGCCGAAGCCGTTGGCGTCGCTCTGCCCCCGGCTCAGCCCGGCACTCGCGGCGTCGGCGTAGGTGGAGATCGTCTTCCACGTGTTGAGATCCGGCACGTCGCCGCTGTTCGTGAGGCCCGCCGGGTCCCACATGCTGAGGTCCAGGGCCACGCTGGAGACCCCGCCGCGGGTGTCGTCGACGTGGATGCCCATCACCTCGGAGTTGGGCGCTCCGAGGATGGTGACGGTCCGGTTGGAGTCGTACTTGGTGGTCAGAGTCCCGTCGTAGAGCGACAGGCGCTGCTGGTAGGTCGAGTAGCCCGTGTCCATGCCGGGATTGGAGTACAGGTTCACCAGGCCCGCCGCGAACGCGGACTGCTGTGACAGGTCGACGCCCGACACCTGCATCGTCAGCCCGTTCTGGTTCCAGACCATGGCGCCCGTGCGGCCGTTGCCCACGGTCAGGCCGTGGAGCGGATTGGTGTTGGGCCGGTTGTACACGATGTCGTGCTTGGACAGGTATCCCTGGTAGTCCACGTTGAGCACGCCGGCCGCCTGGTCGAAGGCCGCGTCGGTCGTCGAGGCGAGAGTGGGCGAAGCCACACCCGCGGTCAGGAGACCGGCGGCGAGCGTCAACGGAGGCAGTGAGCCTAACAGCTTCTTTAACATGCTGTTCCTCCGCACAACTCCCGATTTCGGGCTGTCAGGCGTAGTTAACGTTGGATGTATTCATAGGTCAATAGGCTCGATCGCCGCCTGGCCGCGCAAAATCCAGCAAATTTACTCAAATAAGCGAAGTAATTGCACAGATCTGATGGCTACCTGCGCGGACACCGCGCGAGCCCACTCATACCTCCGATGTTTTGGAGCGTGCCCGTAACGCAACGCGGATGGAGCGCGCACCGTCGAGGCGCGGGCGTATCCGATCGGGACGTCCGGGTGCCGTCAGCGGGGCGAGCCTGTGAAACACCGAATTCCAGCGGTCAGGGGAGAGGCGCGGCCTGACCCCGGGCGCGAGAGTCAGCGACGGTTTGAGGCCGATGCCCGGCAGTGGGTGATGATCTGGGCCATCGTCGTGCGGAACTGCTCACGGTCGTCGTCGGCGAGCGGCGTGATGAGGTGGCTGAGCTCGGCGCTCACCTCGGCATGGAAGGCGGTCGCCGCTTCGTGGCCGGCGTCGGTCAGGGTCACCTGCAGGGCACGCCGATCGCCCGGCACCGGTGAGCGCCGGGCCAGCCCGCGCCGCTCGGCCCGGTCCATCAGGCCGGTCAGTGCCGCCTTCTCCACGCCGAAGCAGTGGGCGAGGTCGGCCATGCCGCGGGGACCGTCGAGCAGGACGCACAAGAGCTTGGCCTGTACCGGGGTCAGGCCATGGCGTTCCGAGACGCGGGCGTAGAGGCCCTGCACCAGGGCGGTGAGCTGGACCAGGCCGGTGGCGGCGTCCATCTGGGCGGCATCCAGGCCGGCCTGCACGCCGTCGCCTGCGCAGCCGAGCCCTGCCCCCGAGTCCGTCGCCGCGCTCGATTGCCCCGTTTTTGTCACGAGCTCATCGTACAGGGTGCATATAGTTAATGTCGCGTATAGTACGCTCCGTTTACGTATTCGACCAAGGAGGTCAGGACGTGTCCTTCAGCGACGAAGAGATCGCCTACCTGCGCTCCCAGCGGCTGGCCCGCATCGCCACCGTGGGTGCCGACGGCCAGCCGGACGCGGTGCCGGTGGGCTTCGAGTTCGACGGTACGTATCTGTACGTGGGCGGCATCGACCCGGCCAGGACCCGCAAGTTCCGCAACGTGCGGGCCGGCAACACCAAGGTCGCGCTGGTCATCGACGACCTGCCGTCGACCGACCCGTGGACGCCGCGCTACCTGCGCCTCTACGGCGAGGCCGAGCTCGTGCAGCGCGAGGGCCAGTTCGGGCCGGCCGCCTACATGCGGATCACGCCCACGCTGTCGTGGAGCTTCAACCTGGAGGGGCTGCCGTTCACCCACGACCGCGAGGTCAAGGTCCGGCGCACCGTCCACACCCCCGCGCCCGAACCCGGCGCGTAGCCATCCCCCCGTCCGATCCACCCATCCCCTTCTTCAACCTGTCAGGAGAAACAGACCGTGACCCGCATCGGCATGATCTTGGGAAGCACCCGCCCGAACCGAGCCGGCGAGCAGGTGGCACGCTGGGCGTTCGAGCTGGCCGCCAAGCGCGAGGACGCCGAGTTCGAGCTCGTCGACCTGCGCGACTTCCCGCTGCCCCACCTGGATGAGGGCATGCCGCCGTCGTTCGGGCAGTACGCCGGCGAGCACACCCGCCGCTGGGCCGAGAAGGTGGCCTCCTTCGACGGGTTCGTCGTCATCACTCCGGAGTACAACCACAGCACCAGCGGCGTGCTGAAGAACGCGCTGGACTACCTGTTCGCCGAGTGGAACAACAAGGCCATCGGGTTCATCTCCTACGGTGCCCACGGTGGCGTCCGCGCCGTGGAGCACCTGCGCGTGATGGCCGGCGAGCTGATGATGGCCGACGTGCGCGCCCAGGTCGTCCTGCCGTTCGCCACCGAGTTCGAGAACTACCGCACCTTCAAGCCGGGCGACTACAACCTGCCCGCCTTCGACACCATGCTCGACCAGGTCATCGCCTGGAGCCAAGCCCTCGCGCCCCTGCGCGCCCCACAGCACGCCACCGCCTGACCGGCACGCCCTCAGCTCATGACACCGGGCGCCTGCACGCCTTCGTCCGCGCCGGTGCCCGGGTGCACCACCAGCTTGCTCGGCGGCCCCGCCGAGCATCTGAGGAAAGGACAGCACACCCATGAACGCCACCCACGACACCGGCAACACGGCCGTCGCCGACGCCTACTTCGACGCCTGGCAGGCCAACCAGCCGTCCCAGCTGGCCGACGTGCTCGCCCACGACGTCCGCGTCAACGGGCCCCTGGGCCAGATCGACGGTGCCGCCCAGTACCAGGTCTCTCTGGGCCGGATCTTCGCCATCACCGGCGAACTGGTCTTCCACAAGCGGTGGGTCGACGGCGGCGACGTCATGACGTGGTTCGACCTGCACCCCCGCGACGGCAGCGAACCGTTTCCCGTGGCCAGTTGGCTGCAGATCGAAGACGGCCGCATCACCCGCGTCCGGGTCACCTTCGACCTCGGCAAACTCCTGCGGGCCGGCGACCCGCAGGAGTTTGCCGACCAGTAGCCCGCTGACCGGAGCGCGGCGTTCGCCCGGGCATGTCGTGCCCGCGCAGCGGCCGACCCGCGAGCGTTCCGGCCCTTCCGAGTCCATGGCGCAGGCGGCGCCCCCACCACCGACCCCCTTCGGGAAGCGAGAACACCCATGAGCACGCCCCACGCCGGCACATCCCCGGTCCTCGTCGTCGGCGCGACCGGCTCCCTCGGCGGACAGGTCGTCGACGAACTGCTCAAACGCGGCAAGAACGTCCGTGCCCTGGTCCGCCCCGCCACCGACGCCGGCACGCTCCAGAACCGCGGCGTCGAGATCGCCCGCGGCGACATGCTCGACCTCGGCTCACTGGTGGCCGCCATGACCGGCGCCGATGCCGTCATCACCACCGCCGCCGGCTACACCCGCGGCGGCAAGAACGCGCACGCCATCGACACCCTCGGCAACGCCAACCTGGCCGAAGCCGCCGCCCGCGCCGGTGTGCGGCGCTTCGTTCTGACCAGCATCCTCACCAGCGACCAGACCCCCGGCGTCACGCACTTCTGGCACAAGAAACTCGCCGAGGACAAGCTCGAACTGCTCGGCGTCCCGTTCGTCGCGCTACGCCCCGGCGCCTTCCTCGACCAGATCGCCACCATGGGCGGCAACGCCCTGGACAAGGGCCGCCTGATGTGGATGGGCAAGACCAGCGTGCCGCTGACGTTCGTCCTCACCTCCGACCTGGCCGCCTACCTGGCGGCCGCGGTCGACGCCGACGTCAAACGCGGAGAGCGCATCGACATCGGCTGGGACCGACCGGTCAGCGTGCGTGAGGTGGCCGCTCTCCTCGGCCATGCGGCCGGAAAGACGATCAAAGTGCGGGCCGTGCCCTCCGCCATCACCCGCGGCGCGGGCGCCCTGGCCGGTTCCCTCCTGCCGATGGTCAAGGACATGGCGGCCATGTCCGGCTGGTTCGACAGCGGCCGCTACGTCGCCGACACCCGGCGCCAGGCACAGCTGTTCGGCCCGGTCCCCACCGCCGAAGACGCCATCACCCAGCTCACCACTCACCTGCGCAACGCGCACCGTCCATGACAGGGCTCCGGGTTTCTGCTCCCGCCGGCCAGCCGACTTCTCAGCCCGCCAATCCGCTGGAGCGGCTCGCGGAGGTTTGCGCCGCCGGCGCCACCTGGCAGATCAACGCCCCCTACGCCAGCGTGCGCCCCACCCCGCACTCAACTCGATGGCGGCGCAGGTTCTGCGCCGCCGAGGTCTCAAGGGCGCGGATCGGCTCCGACGGCCCCTTACTGGCGCAGGTCACCCGGCCTCCGAATGGGACGCAAGCCCCCGCCCCCGTCAAGCGCGCCAGCAGGAACGGCTGCGGGCAGGTGTCGCGCACTGCCCTGTGCGACACCTTGCCGCTGACGTTGTCGGCGGGTCCTGGAAAGTCGGGTTGACGTTCGGACCTGATGCGACCGGTCCCTGAGATGGGCTTGTGGAGGTTGCGGGCCAGGTCGAGTGGTCACGTGATGCGGTTCGCCTTTTCCGCCGTCCTGCGGAACTGCGTGCCGTCCCACCTGTAGGTTTCGCTGACGATCAGGTCTGGACAGCATCTGGGGGCTTGGTCGCTGAGCGCCTTGCCGTTCAGGTGCACACGCCCGCCCCGGACCGCGACCTTCAGGGATTTGAAGTAGCGGTTCTTGCCGAGTTTCCCGAGCAAGCGCGGAGCCGAGGGCTTGGAGGCTCCGTCGTAGACAAAGGCGATCAAGGGATTGCTCGACGTCGAGCTCGGGCACGACGACACGACGACGGTCTCACGCCTGCCGTCACGGGTAAGGTCGCCGACGGCCGCTACGCGGGCGCGCACGACGTACCAAGCGGCGTGCGGCCCCGGTTTGGGGCAGTTCAGAGCCGGCTCCACTACGGACGCCCAGTCGACCCGGTCGACCGCGGTGGTGGCGGTGGCCTGTGCCGCTGCACTGTCCACGGTGGCCGCGTTGGCGACACCTCCGCCGAGGACGACCGTCAGGCAGGTGGCCAGGGAGGCGGCGCCGGCCCAGGCTCCGTATCGGCGGGCTCTTGGGCGGCTCGTGTGCTCGGTAAGTGAGGTCATAGTCAGTCGGACGCGGAAAACCTCGAAGATGTTGCGGGCTGTTGGTTCATGCCGCGCACGTGGCGCTCCAGGGCCGAGCTGAAATCAACCTCAGGTAACCTGACCGCACTAGATCAACTTCACCCGTCCGAACGGGACAAGCCTCTTGCCGTCAATGCGTGAAGGTGACATCGATGCTGGACTACGGCCTAGATATGTCCGGTGTAGAGCGCGACCTTGCTCTGCCCGACTTGGTGGCTGAAGGAGATGAGCTTGACGCCCTGGTATCAGCGCAGAGTGACTGGTCCAAGCCCACGCCGGCAGCGGGGTGGACGATCGCTCACCAGATCGCTCATCTAGCTGCAGCTGACGCGAACGTCCTCATCGCCATACGGACCCCGGACGCGTTCGACGCTGTGCTGAAGCAGGCCGAAGCCGCAGGCAGCCAGTACGCCGATCTCGACGCCGCCGCGGGAGCAGCCAAGCCGCGATCAGCACTGCTGGAGCAATGGCGCGCCGGCCGAGCCGAAGTGGCAGCAGCGCTACGTGACGTTCCGCTGGACCATGGGTTTCCGTGGTACGGCTCGCAGTTGACCGCGGCGCTCATGGTGCCGCTTCGCCTGATGGAAACGTGGGCTCACGGGCAGGACATTTTCGATGCACTGGGTGTCTCGCACCCTCCGACGGGGCGGCTCCGGCATGTGGCCTCGTTGGGGGTGGCAGGACGAGAGCTGTCGTTCCATGCAGCCCAGTTGCCTGTTCCGCCAGAGCCGTTCCGTGTCGAGCTGACTGGTCCCGATGGCCAAACCTGGGTATGGGGCCCGGAAGATGCCATGCAACGGGTTCAGGGCAGTGCCCTCGACTTCTGCCTTCGAGCCACCCAACGCAGGTCCCGAGCCGAGACTGACCTCACGGCGGTCGGCAAGGACGCGCAGAAGTGGCTTGATGTTGCTCGCGTTTTCCTCTGAAGGGGCAAGCGGCGATCTGCCGATCGAGCTCCGCAACAGTACCTTCGCCGACGGGAACGCGCCCGTCTCCTGACCGCAGCCCGGGGATCACGAGCCTGACGCCGTCACATGGTGATGACCATCTTGCCGCGCGTGTGGCCCTTCGCGAGCTCGCGGACGGCTTCGGGTGTCTCCCTCAACGGGAACGTCTTGCTTATCACCGGCGTGATCTTGCCCTGCTCCGCGAGCCCGGCCAGCGTCTCAAGCAGCTCCAGCTTGGGGAAGGCGAAGACGACCCGCGGCTGGTAGCGGACGAACGGGCCCAGCAGGACCGCACGGAGCTGCCGGTCCATTCCCGCCAGCCACCGGCCGCCCTCCTCCCCGCCGACGATGACGAACGTACCGCGCGGGGTGAGTGCCCGCCGCAAGTGGGTCAGCGAGCGGTTGCTAGCCATGTCGATGATGAGGTCGTAGCGGCGCTTGCCGTCCGCGAAATCCTCGACCGTATAGTCCACGATGTCGTCCGCGCCGATCGACCGGACGAGTTCCACCTTGGACGTGCTGCACACGCCGGTGACTTCCGCGCCGAAGGCCTTGGCCAGCTGAACCGCGAACGTCCCCACGCCCCCACCGGCGCCGATGACCAGCACCCGCTGCCCGGGACGTACCTTCCCCGCGTCACGCAGCGCCGTCAGCGCGGTCATCCCGGACGTCGGCAGCGCCGCTGCCTGCTCGAACATGAGGTTCTCCGGCACCGCGGCGAGCCTGTCCTGCGGCGTGCGCACGAACTCGGCGAAGGCGGCGTCGCACGTGCCGAACACGCGGTCGCCGGGCTTGAACCTGGTGACGTTGGCGCCGACCGCCTCGACCTTCCCCGCGATGTCGTTGCCGATCAGGGGATTTTTGGGCTTGCGGAAGCCGATGGCGGGGCGCATGAGGTACGGCACCCCCTCCAGGAGATGCCAGACGCCCATGTCGACGCCGGCCGCGTGGACGCGTAACAACACGTCGTCATCGCCGGGCACCGGTTTCTTCACCTCTCCCAGCCGCAGGACATCGGCCGGACCGTACGCGTCGCGAATGATGGCTTTCACGTCATTTCTCCTGTTCACCGTGTGGATACTGGAACACGTCGTCGAGTGGCACGCCGAACACGTGCGCGATCTGAAAAGCCATTTCGAGGGGCGGTGAGTAGCGGCCCTGCTCGATGGCGATGATGGTCTGCCTGGTCACCCCGACCCGGTCGGCCAGATGCGCCTGTGCCATCTCGCCGTGCGCGAATCGAGTTCGTGACCTTCGTGGACTTCACCATGACGGGATGCCCCGCCGGTAGGAGACGATCTTGACGATCGAGCTGAGCACGGCCTGCAGGACGAACGCCAGGTAGAGCGTGTTGGCGATCCAGAAGTGGTCCAGCTCGGCCATCGCCATCAGGAAGGCCGCGATGGCGCCGGCGACCAGGAACAACTGGCCGGCGTACTCGCCGTACCAGTAGATCTCCCGGTCGCGCTGGTCCTTCTTGCCGACGTCGCCGGGCGCGACCATGCTCACCACGATCATCAGCAGGATCGACGCCACGATCGCGCCGCCGACGCACCACAGCAACGGAGCCACGTAGGGCACTTCGGTGAGGGGGGTGGTGCGCGTCCGGCTCAGGATGATCGCGAGGTACGCCCCATAGCCGCAGACCGAGACCACCAGCATGACCCACGCGCGTCTCTCTTCGGATGCCATGCATCGAATGTAAAACAGAGCAGACTTTGTGTCTAGAATCTTTTACATAAGATCGACGCTGTCCCCCTGGGGGACTGGTGGGGCTGGCCTGGGTAGTGGTGACGGAGATGATCGGGGCGGGGCTGTCTTGGACTGTTCCGTCCACCAGTCCTATGGGCCGCATGGAAAGCTGCTCATCGGAGGTCTTGAACGGGCCCTGGCACCTAGATCGTTTTAAGGGTAAACAGGCCAGTATGAGATCAATTGCGCGTCATGTCTCTTTGTTATCGCTTGTCGGAGCCGCCGTGGTGGCCCTGATCTCGGGCCCGGTTCCCGCGAACGCCGCAGAGAAGGCCGGCGGCCTGGCCTTCACCGTGCTGTCGTCCCGCCCGCAGGTCGTCTCCGGGGGAAACGCGCTGGTCCGCTTGGACGTCCCCGGCGAAGTGCGCGCCGGGGACGTAAGGGTGGATCGCGACGGGACGGAGGTGACCTCCAGCTTCCGGAGCGTGGACGGCGGACGCGCGCTGGAAGGGCTGGTGACGGACCTGCGGGCCGGGCGCAACGTCCTCACCGCGAAGGCGCGTGGTCTCCCGCCGGCGCGGATCGTTCTCGCCGACCACCCGGTGACGGGCCCGGTGTTCGCGGGGGCGCACGAACAGCCGTTCATCTGCGACACGGCGGCGTTCACGACGGTCACCGGGAGCAAGCTCGGCCCGCCTGCCGACGCCGACTGCTCGGTCGCGACCCGGGTCGACCACGTGTACCGCACCACGGCGGGGAAGTTCGCGCCGCTGCCCGCGGACCAGCCCCGGCCGGCCGATCTCGCCTGGACGACGACCAGCGCCGGCCGTCGTGTGCCGTACATCGTGCGCGTCGAGACAGGGACCATCAACCGGGCCATCTACGAGACGTCGATGCTGGACGATCCCGCCACTCCGGCGCCTGACCCGTGGCACCGCTCCGACGGCTGGAACGGCCGGCTGATCTACACCTTCGGCGGCGGCTGCCCCGGCGGATGGTACGTCCAGGGACGCAACACCGGTGGTGTGATGGACGACGTGATGCTGCGCCAGGGGTACGCCGTGGCGTCGTCGTCGCTCAACGTCTTCGGCAACAACTGCAACGACCTGCTGGCCGCCGAGACGACGAGCATGGTGAAGGAGCGCTTCGTCGAGGCGTACGGGGTTCCGGCGTTCACGATCGGTTGGGGCTGCTCGGGCGGGTCGTACCAGACGCACCAGATCGGCGACAACTATCCGGGCCTGCTCGACGGCATCGTCTCGGGGTGCAGTTTCCCCGACGTCGGCTTCGGCACGATCAACACGATCAGCGACGCGCGCCTGCTCGACCACTACTTCCGCGAGGTCGCGCCCGGCGCTCTCAGCCAGGAGCAGCAGCGGGCCGTCTCCGGCTTCGGACGGTGGGAGAGCATCGCGAACCTCGCAGGCGGCGGCGGCCGGATCGACCCTCGCATCTTCTGCCCCGCCCAGCTCCCCGCGGAGCTGCGATACCAGCCGGAGACCAATCCGACCGGCGCCAGGTGCGACGTCTACGACCACACCGTGAACGTCTACGGCCGGGACCCGCGAACCGGGTTCGCCCGGCGCCCGCTGGACAACACCGGAGTCCAGTACGGTCTCGGTGCCCTGCGGGACAAGACGATCACATTCGACCAGTTCCTCGACCTCAACGAGCGGATCGGCGGCTTCGACGCCGACGCCAACCCCGTGCCGGAGCGGACGTCGGCCGACCCGGTCGCGACGCGGGCGGCGTACCGGAGCGGTCGGATGCTCAACGGGGGAGCCGGGCTGGCACGCATGCCGATGATCGACTACCGCGCCTACACCGATGACCTGCCGGGCGGCGACATCCACATGCGCTTCCAGTCGTTCGCGACCCGGGAACGGCTGCAGAAGGCGAACGGCACGTTCGCCAACCAGGTCATGCTCGCCGAGGACAACAGGTACGGCGGGTTCTCGCTGGCCAGCCCCGTCCTGGCGGACGCGCTGACGCAGATGGACCGGTGGCTCACCGCCCTCACCGCCGACGGCCGGCCGGGCGGCGCGCTCGACAAGGTCGTGCGGAACAAGCCGCGCGAGCTGACGGACGCCTGCTGGACCCGTGACGCCGAGCCCCGGAAGATCGTGGAACCCCAGGTCGCAGGCAACGGCACGACCACGTGCGAGACGCTGTATCCGGTGTGGACGTCGCCGCGGCTCGTCGCGGGCGCTTCGATGGCCAACGACATCGTCAAGTGCCGGCTCCGTCCGATCGATCCCGCCACGTACGGTACGCCGCTGACGGCGGACCAGCTCAGCCGGCTGCGCAAGGTCTTCCGCGGTGGGGTCTGCGACTGGTCGGCCCCCGGCATCGGACAGCAGGGCCTCGCCGGGACCTGGCAGTCGTTCCCGTCGAAGACATGATCCGGCTGACGTGACGCAAGGCCGCCCACCGCGACCGCTGGAGGTCTCCTCGCTGGGTCGCACGTATCGGCCGAGGCCGGCCAGGTGCTGGTGGCGGCTCTTGGCCTGCAGTTCGGGCGCGGTGCGGCCGGCTTGCGCGAGATGTTGCAGCGCCGATAGCCCTGGCCAAAGGCGCCACACGGCGAAAGCGAGCACGCAGCCGAGCGAAGCCGTGCGTGCAGCCGGTACAGCTGACGTGGGCCAGGTCGCTGAAGCTACGGTGTGAGCAGCAAAGTAGCGGTGTGTTCTCTATCGGCTTCATAACGTAGTGATCTCAAGTAGGGCATACCAGCCGGTAGTTCGCCTGGTTCTTGATCGTGGTTATCGTCATGCTGGACCCCACACAGACTGGCTCGTTCGTTTGTCCGCCCAGAAGGTGGCCTTGTTCGTAGTTTGGTGTTGATCACATGGAGGGCGGAGGGATCGGGGCGTTGTGGTGAGAGTGCTGTCGGAACGGTATGAGCTGCTGCAGCCGTTGGGACGGGGCGGCATGGGGGTGGTGTACCGGGCGCGTGACCGGGAACTGGAGCGGATCGTGGCGGTCAAGGTGCTGCCCGCGCAGATGCTGCGCGATGAGGACTTCCGGGCCCGGTTCCGGCGGGAGGCGCGGGCGGCGGCGGGCTTGTCGCATCCCAACATCGCGACCGTCTACGACATCGGAGAGGACACCGAGGATGGGGAGCCGGTTCCGTATCTGGTGATGGAGCTGGTGGAGGGCGGGACACTGGCCGATCTGCTGCGCCAGGCTCCGCCGACCCCGAACGAGGTCGGGCGGATCGTGGCGGCGGTCTTGGAGGCGTTGGAGCACAGCCATGGGCGGGAGGTGGTGCACCGCGATATCAAGCCCGCCAACATCATGGTCCACCGCGTCGGCGGCCGGGTGCGGGTGAAGGTGATGGACTTCGGGATCGCCAAGATCTTGTCGGAGACGGCCACCCGATTGACCGCCACCGGAATACGGATCGGTACCCCGTCCTACATGTCGCCCGAACAGGCCGACGGCAAGCCCGCCGACGCCCGCTCGGATCTGTACTCCACCGGATGCGTGCTGTATGAGATGCTCACCGGTCGGCCGCCCTTCATCGGGGACTCGCTCACCGTCGTGCTTTTCGGGCACCTGCACAAGACCCCGCAGCCGCCCTCACAACTGATCCCGGCCCTGGCCCCCTTCTGGGACCAGGTGCTGGCGACCGCGCTGGCCAAAGAGCCCCAGCAGCGCCACCGGGATGCCGCGGCGATGCGACAGGCCATCGAAACCGGCTTGGCCGCCCCCACCACCCAGGCGCCTTCGCCGGCCCAGCCTCCCGCGTCCGCAGCGACTGCCCGGCTTGACACCCTCCCACCTACCGAACCGGCACCCTGCGTGTCGGCCCTCTACGCACCCGGCTCTCCCGGTCTCGGGGATCGGTCCGCGCCTGCGGCCGCGCCGCACCGGATCCTGTCCCGCCGCCGCCTGCTCACCGGGCTGGGCGTCGCAGGCCTGGCCGCCGCCCTGCCGGCCGCCTACTACACCTTCACCCGGGAAGACACCGCCACCCTCCTCGGCCGGCGCCTCGCCGGCCACAACGGCACCGCCCACTCGGTGGCCTTCAGCCCCGACGGCAAAATCCTGGCCACCGGCAGCAGTGACGACACCGTGCGGTTGTGGGACGTGGCCACCCGCGCCCTCCTCGGCCCGCCCCTCACCGGCCACACCGACGGTGTCTCCGCGGTGGCGTTCAGCCCGGACGGCAAGCTCCTGGCCACCGGCAGCTATGACGACACCGTGCGGTTGTGGGACGTGGCCACCAACACCACCATCGGCCGCCCCCTCACCGTCCACACCAACGACGTCGACTCGGTGGCCTCCATCTCCGCGGTGGCGTTCAGCCCAGACGGCAGGCTCCTGGCCGCCGACGATGACGACGACGTGCGGTTGTGGGATGTGGCCACCCGCGCCCCTATCGGCCGTCCCCTCGCCGGCCGCATCAAGCTGACGGGCTCCATCTCCTCGGTGGCGTTCAGTCCGGACGGCAGGCTCCTGGCCGCCGACGATGACGACGACGTGCGGTTGTGGGACGTGGCCACCCGCGCCCCCATCGGCCGTCCCCTCGCCGGCCACACCGGCTGGGTCGCCGCGGTGGCGTTCAGCCCGAACGGGAAAATCCTGGCCACCGGCAGCAGTGACCACACCGTGCGGTTGTGGGACGTGGCCACCCGCACCCCCATCGGCCGCCCCCTCACCGGCCACACCGGCATCGTCGGCTCGGTGGCGTTCAGCCCGAACGGCAAGCTCCTGGCCACCGGCAGCAGTGACCACACCGTGCGGTTGTGGGACGTGGCCACCCGCACCCCCATCGGCCGCCCTCTCACCGGCCACACCGACGAGGTCTTGTCGGTGGCGTTCAGCCCGGACGGCAAGCTCCTGGCCACCGGCGGCCTGGACGGCACGCGGTTGTGGCAACTGTGAAGCGATTGATGATCAAGCCTGCGGCCCGTTTCTGCCAGTGTGGCACCCGCGTCAGATCGGGAGACGGTTCAGTGGTGTGCCGTGGCCAGGTCCAGCCGGGCCGGGGTCAGCCGCCAGACGGCCAGGGCCGCGACCAGCATGAGAATCGCGCCGTACAGGCTGGTCGCCTGCAGCGATTCGGTGAAGGCGAGTGTGGCCTGGGCGACCAGGTCGGTGGCGCCGCTCTCGCGGGCCAGTGCCAGTGCGCCGCCGAGCGACTCACGGACCGCTTCGGTGGCGTTGGCGGGAAGTTCGGCACGGTAGAGGACTGCGGCCAGACTGCCCAGTACGGCGACGCCGAAGGTGCCGCCGATCTCGTAGGAGGTCTCTTCGATGGCGGCCGAGCTGCCGGCCTTCTCCGCCGGGGTGCCCGACATGATCGCGGCGGAGGCGATGGCCAGTGTTCCCATGCCAGCGCCGATCAAGGTGAGCGAAGTGGCCACCCAGGGAAAGGTCGTCGGGGCGAGCCAGAGCACCACAAAGCCGAGCGCGGCGATCACCAGCCCGCCGGCCAGCACCGGGCGCGCGCCGATCCGCGCGGCGATGGCCGGGGCTGCGGGCGAGAGCACCCCGGCGCCGACCGCCATGGGCAGCATGGCCAGACCCGTCTGCAGCGGGGAGTAGCCCTGGACCAGTTGCGCCCACTGGACCATGAGCAGCATCATGCCCGCCAGCGCGATCGAGGTGGTGAAGGCGGCCAGGGTGCCGGCGGTGAAAGCGCCGTTGCCGAACAGCCGGATCTCGAGCAGGGGATCCGGGCAGCGCAGGCACCGCCGTACGAACCAGGTCAACGTGCCCGCGGCCAGCGCGGCCGAGCCCGCGGTCCAGGCGTCCAGGCCTTCCGTGGCCAGGTGCTTGATGGCGAAGACCAGGGCGACCATGCCGACGATCGACAGCGCCGTGCCCAGCGCGTCCCAGCGACCCGGCGTGGGGTTGCGCGACTCGGGCAGCAGGAACAGCCCGGCGGCGATCGCGATGACCATCACCGGCACGTTCACCAGGAAAGCGGTGTGCCAGCTGAAGGATTCCAGCAGCAGGCCGCCCACGATCGGGCCGAGCGCGCTGCCGACCGCGGCCATCGCCGCCCAGACGCCCAGCGCGGTGGCCCGCTCGCGGGGGTCGGTGAAGATGTTGCGGATCATCGACAGGGTCGACGGCATGATCATCGCGCCACCGATGCCGAGCAGCGCGCGTACGGCGATCACGTCAATGGAGCTGTCGGCCCAGACGATGACGGCGGAGGCCAGGCCGAAGACCGCGAAGCCGCACAAGAGCATGCGCTTGCGCCCCCAGCGGTCGCCCAGCGCGCCGACGGTCACCAGCAGGCCCGCCACCACCAGGGAGTAGACGTCGATCATCCACAGCAGTTCCACCGCGCTCGGCCTCAAGTCGGCCGAGATCTGCGGCAGCGCCACGTTGAGGATGGTCATGTCCATCGTGACCAGCAACAGGCTCGCCGACAGGACGACCAGTGCCGTCCAGCGTTTGGGGTGGAGCTCGGTCACCGTATGCATCATGAGGTCCTTCCGGGGTTGTACGGCCGACCCCGGCCGGCATGTCTCATGCGAGCACGGTGATCAGCTCTTCGGTTCTATCAAGGTGTTCAGCCGGTCCCGCAGGGCCTGCGCGATCGGCTTCGGCAGGGGGGTGCCGCTGGTTGCCTGCGACAGCCACAGTCCGTCGACGGCCAGCCGGGCCAGGAGCAGGTCGATGTCGTGGGGTTCGGCCGAGGTGGGCAGCGGGGCCCAGCGGCTGATGAGCTCGTTCCACACTGTGGCGAGCTCGGGAGCGGCGGCCGATTGGAGCATGAACGCCAGGTCCGCCTTGCCCGCATGGCCATACGCGCCCACCCGCACATAGGCCGCCACGATCTCTTGCACCGACGCCTCTGACGCTGGTTTGCCCAGTTCGGCGGCGAGCCACGTCTCCCAGGCCTCGGTCAGATGTTTCTGGATCGCCATCAGCAGGTCATCGCGCGTCCTGAAGTGATACATCAGGCCGCCCTTGGTGACGCCGGCCTCTTCGGCCGCCGACTCCAGCGTCAGGCCGGTGATGCCGTCACGTTCCGTGACACGGATAGCGGCGTCCAGGATCTGGTTCTTTTGGCTCGGTCGCACCCCTATAACTATACCATCCAAAAGGCATAGTTATAGGGGCGTGCGAAGCCGGCCGGCTCATGTGATGTGGAAGTTCGCCATCATCGCCATGTCCTCATGTTCCAGGTTGTGGCAATGGAGCATGTAGTGGCCACGATAGCCCTGGAAGCGAGCCAGCACGTCCACGGTCTCGTACGGCCGCACGTCCACCGTGTCCTTCCAGCCGCGCTCATGTGCGCCGGGCGGTTGCCCGTCGCGAGCCACCACCTGGAAGTGGGCCAGGTGCAGATGCACCGGATGGTAAAAGTCGCTGGTGAACCGCCACCGTTCGACGGTTCCCAGGCGCGGTGCCGCCAGCGACCGATCGGGAGCGAAGGGGCGCCCGTTCACCGTCCAGATGGAGGAGCCGTCGGAGTTCCACGTCAGCCGGAAGTCGAAGGTCCTGGTGGCCGCGACGCGGGCTCCGGTCAGGGGCTGGACGTCCGCGAGCCGGGCCGGGACGTGCGACTCGTCACGCACCTTGCGGGTCACCCGGAACCGCATGACCTCGCGCATCCTCCCCTTGCCCAAGGTGTTGACGAGCCGGATGGCGGTGCCGGGCTTCCAGCGCGAGAAGTCGATGACGACCTCGGCCCGCTCCGCCGGAGCCAGCGTGATGGCGTCCAGTTCCTGGGGGCGGGCCATCAGTCCGGCGTCGGTGCCGATCTGGGTCAGCGGCCCGCCGGGCTCCAGGCGCAGGCGGTAGCGACGCGCATTGGAGGCGTTGAGCAGCCGGAAGCGGTAGCGGGTGGCGGTCACCTCCAGTTCGGGCCAGGGCGCGCCGTTGACCAGCATGACGTCCCCCATCACGCCGTTCATGTACGACTCTTCGACGCCGGGCCTGCCCTTGAGCGACGGGTCGAGGGAGGGGTAGCGCAAGGAGCCGTTCTCCTCGAAGGCCCGGTCGCAGAGCATCAGGGGGATGTCCCGCTCCCCGTCGGGGAGCGGGAGCGTCAGTTCCTCGTCGTCGCGCACAAGGAAGAACCCGGCCAGCCCGCGCCAGACCTGCGGGCCGCTGAAGTCCATGCGGTGGTCGTGGTACCAGAGCGTCGCCGCCTGCTGGATGAGCGGATAGACGTATTCCTTGGCCTGGTCGGAGACGCTCCAGGCGTCCGCCGCCACGTGCATGCCGCCATGGGACATGCCCGAGTCGGCCGGCGCGTGCCGCCAGCCCTTGGGGACGACGATGTCGGTCGGATACCCGTCGGAGTCGGGTGGGGTCACTCCGCCGTGCAGATGGGTGGAGGTGGGCACGGGCAGTTCGTTGCGGATGGTCACCAGGGCGTTACGCCCCGACCGCCCGGCGATCGTCGGGCCCGGGAACCGCCCGTCGTAGCCCCACACCTGGGTGCGCAGTCCGGGCAAGATCTCCGCCTCGGCAACGCGTTGCACGATCTCGTAGCGATCCACCCCGCCCGCCGTGCTCACCGGCCGGGCGACCTGCGGCACGGGCAGAGGCACCCGGAACGACTTGGGCAACGCCGCCCCGCTCCTGAGGATCCGGCCGGAGCTCTCCTGGCCTGCGGCGCGCAGGGTGGCGGCGCTGCCGGTGACCGTGGCTACCGCCAACCCTCCCGTGACGCCCAGAAACCCCCGGCGGCTCAGCCGGCGCGCGAATGTCATCGAGACTCCTTCGTGTAGTCCGCCGCGGCGGTCGTGTCGACCCAGACCGACTCGGTGAGCACGATCAGCAGGACGAGCATGGCGACGGCGGCCATCGTCACGCCGAGGAACATGTGCGGGGCCACCACACGGGCCATGCCCAGGCCGATCTGTGTCACCGCCATCGCCAGGTAGACACCGGACAGGAACGCCGGCCGCCAGGTGAGGGGCCCTCCTGTCCGCTTGCGCCACCGGCGCTCCAGCACCGCGGCCACGACCTGAACGAGCGCGACAACGCAGAGCGCAGAACCGACCGCGCTGTGAATGGTGAGCAGATGTGCATCCCCCGTCACGAACAGACCTGCCAGCAGACCCTGAGCGAGTGTTGCCAGCAGAAGAAGTGCCGAGGTCGCCCTCAGCACCCATGTCACCCATGGGACTTTGGAGATCGGATCGGCGAGCATGAGCGTCCTTTCGGCATTTGTACGGCGCAGAGGAGAGCGAAGTCTGGGTGCGATGAGTCCGTTGCGCCACATGGCACACGCCACCGGGGGAAGGCCGCTCACTCTCGAAGACCAGATTACTGCACCTTCTAGAAGGTACAGTAATTCGGCATCGCCGGTGAAGCGAGGTGCATTGCGAAGACCGCCGCCCTCGGCGGATGGGCCCGCCCTTGGCCCACGCCCGGCGACGGCCTGCTCGGTCTGCTGTTCCAGGTGCGGGCGGGTGATGGTGCCCTGCTGGGCGTAGTGCAGGTCGCGGCGCAGGGCGTGCAGGCTCTCGCCCTGGTCAAGCCGCGTCGATAGGTCGCGGTCAGTTGGGTGCCAGATCTCCGAGCAGGACGACCTTGTTGACAACGGGATCGAAGCCGAGGACCGGGTGTTCTTGGCTTCCGCCTTCCGAGGTCATCAGCACCGGCTTGCCGAGTTCGCTCCCGATCGCCCGCAGGAAGTCGCAGAGTGTGTCGACCCCTTCTTGACCTTGCAGTTCACGAAGGTCGATGTCGAAGTCGATCTCGGTCTCCGACATGAGCCGGAAGATCGCGAGCACGCCCGGGGTAGGCCAGACTCGCAGCGACACCGTCTCAGCCTCGGGTGGACGCGCGAGCACTTCGGCGGCGGCAGGCAGCGGCACTACCGTGTCCCCTTGCGAGTACTGCCACTGCCATCCACGCGTTCTGATCAAGTCCAGGACGGTCTGCCAGTCCTCGACGGTGGCGTCCGGGACGAAGAGGTCCGGCAGTGCGCCCATCAAGTCGGGATCGAAGAATTCCCTGACCTCGTCCCATCGGAGATCCGTCATGCCGTCATGGTGCCTGGTCGCGGGGCCTGCCGCAGCTCGATTACGTCGGCTTCTGATTGACAGCGATGACCGGAAGCAGCGTCGCCTGGGCCGGGACACCGATCTGGTGCGGGGTCGCACCGGACGGCGTAGGGACGTCGGCGAGACGTTCCAGAAGCTGATCAAGGGCGGCCCGGTCGATGAGGACCTCGATGGTGCGGACATTGCGGTCGAAATAGCCCGCGTCTCGGTAGGCGCTGATTCTCCGGGAACGGGCGCAGCTGCTCCAGTTGCTCCTCGGAGAACATCTTCTCTGACAACGCACCACTTCACGTGCCGTACCTGACAAAACCGGAACGAACGTACCGGCAGCGATCATCAACCCGCCACAGGAGGTCAAACTCCTACGTTGCAGCAGGTCAGAAGCTATTTCAGTGGAAATTTCTTCATTACTGCAACCCCCTCACGGAATCACGAAAGCCTCCCGACAGGTCGACGACAGCGCTTGTGAGTACCTTCGACCCGAAACGGGCTGTCGCCCGAAGAGTTTCTCTTTCCCAGGGAGGAAGTAATGCGGCGCTTATGCATCACTGTCGCGGTTCTAATCACTGCGATGATCGCGCTCATCACGAGCCCCGCCTCGGCGGCCGAACCCGCCGTCGTCACCGCGGCCGAAGCCTACAAGCAGGTCCAGCAAGCCGCTGCCGCCGGTGAGGGCGGTCGGAAGCTGGCCAACGGTGCCACCGTGTACGACTCCGCGCCTTTCCTCATGCGCGTCCGCTCCTACGGTAGCGGCTACTGCCTGGACAACTTCGCCTCCGGCGGAGGGCAGAACAACTCCCCTGTCGGCTTCTGGGCGTGCAACGGCGGCGGGACCCTGTTGTGGCGGTGGCGGGTCTTCGACAGCAACCGCTTCTACGGCGCCGAGCTGGTGAACAACGCCTCCGGACGCTGCCTGGACTACCCGGCCTCCGCCGGCGGCCAGACCGGTCGCCAGTTCAACGTCTACGACTGCCGAGACGGCGGCTGGTCCGGCCAGAACTTCCACATCTACGTCAGCGGCTCCGACCTCTGGCTCTCATCCGAGCACACCGCTGACGCCGTCTGCCTCGACGGCTACGGCAGCAGTTGGCGCGGCAACGGCAGCCCCGTGGGCCTGTGGAGCTGCAACGTCAGCAACCCCAACGCCTTGCAGCGCTGGTACTGACCGAACGCGAATGACTCCTGTCCGATCCCGAAGGGTCGGACAGGAGTCATTCGCTCGCCAACCAGATCCGTCAACTCGTCATTCTGGCCCTCCCCGCCCGCGGAGCCGCTCTTGTCACCGCTGCCTCCGCCGCGCCCGCTGGTGGACAAGGAACTCACCCAGATCCGGGAAGACGTCCGCCCTGGTCCGAGCCGTCCACCAGCACACCTTGGAGAACCAGGAGCTGCGCGCAGTTGGAACTGCCCGGACCGAACGTCACCCCCGGCACACCGTGAGCGGGACTCCGAGTGCCGCTTCGTGACGGAGACGCTCCTCGCGGCTCTCGATGACTCCGGCGAGTATCAAGCGCTCGGCACCGGCCTCCAAGAAGTTGGCGGTGACCGCACCGAGGTTGCGCAGCGTCAGAGCAGATTGGAAGGGGTCGTCGGGCGGCGCAGGCCAGGCGCGCCGGAGCCAGTCGAGGTCGATGACGGCGTTGGGCACGCCGGCGTCAGTCAGCAGATCCCCCAAAGCGTCGGCAGACGCCGTCTTGCCCGCCCCCACGGTGCCGGTGATCAGAAGAGCCGTCGCCATCAGGCGATCCTACCGAGAACAGACCAACCAGTAGTGGTTGCGCATGAGATCCAAATGATCGACGAGGTGTTCGGGGCAACCGCCTGGCCTGAACCTTTTCGCACGCTTTCATCCTGAACACGCCGCCCTGAGAGCATTCGCTCAGGCCCGGGGCCGAGCGTTTCCTTCTCGCCCTCGGTCGGACAGCCAGATGTCCTTCACCTGCGCAGCAGCATCTTGAGCAGACAGCCGCGTGACGTCCAGCCGGATGTCGCAACCCGTGAAATCGTGCTGCTGGTCGTGCAGTTCGCGGAACTCTTCCGGTGTCAGGTGCACAGGCCGGCTCTCTGCTCGTCTCTCCGTCTCACCGAAGTCCGCCTCGAGCTTCACAATCAGCACCTCGGTCAGCCGGGCTCGATAGAGTTCGGCAGTGCTGTCCGTCAGCACATCCACGATGACCACGTCGACGTCGCCGTCCAAGAAGTTCCGGGCCAACGCACAGGCGTTGAGTACCCCGAGTTGTTGTTGGCGAAGACCCTCCAGACCGTTCCAGGGCGCGGCGTGGCCGCTGACGACCAGATGGCGAACATCGTCGACGTCGATGAAGGCGGCACATGGTCGATCTTGGGCAACGAAGCGACCGATCGTGCTCTTGCCCACGGCCGGAGGTCCGGTCAAAATCAACGCTCGCACCAGGTGATCCTCTCGCCACGCTTACCGCGCCCACGGCATCCCCGATGAGGACGGTAACAGGAACTTCAACACGCTGAGCCCGGCGCGATGGAGGTCACGGCCCCGCGCGTCAACGACAAGCGCACCGACGCGTGGGCGTCAGCGAAGCGAACGCGGTAGTCATCGAGCCCGGCAAGCACGCGAGCCAGAGAGATCGGCCATGCCGGGAAAACCTATGAGCAGTGGGAGAATCCCGGCATGACGCAATCATTTGATGGGCCACCAGCGGGGCCGCCGAACGCTGTTCCGTACGTCGACTACCACATCGGGCAGAAACGCATCTTGACGATGCACTTGAGTGCGGGCGGACTGATCACGGCGAACGTCCCACCGATTGTCTCGATCGACGGCCGGCAATACATCGTCTATTGGGGGACGGTGCCGTTCGAGATCCCGGCGGACCGGCCGTGCCACATCAGCGTACACGTCGAAGGCGAGGTCGTCGGCCGGGCGGCGTCGCTGCTGCTTCCCCCTGGACCTTCGACGACCAGGACCTACACCGCTGGCGGCATGCTTGGGCACGCGACGCTGTCGGAGTGATCTGAGCGCTGGTGCCTGTTGTCGTCCAAGTTGCGGTCAACGCGCCTCACCTCGCCGCTCTGGTCCGCCCCGGGGCGAGGTTCATCAACGGCAAGCACTCACCCATCGACGCCTAAAGATCTTCATCCGAACCGGGTCCTTCATGGCGTCGCACCCCTCGTGAACCGCGGTCAGAATGTGGCGATCGGGTTGACTGGGCTGCCGGACGTACCGGCGAAGCGGACCGGCGCGACCGTGAGGTGGAAGTCCCACTGGCCGAGCTCGGCAGCCGTCGTCGCGCACGCCTCCAGGTCACAGTTGTCGAGCATCCACAGACCCATCGCGACGAGGCTCACGGCGTGAACCGGCATCAACACCTCTTCGTACCCCGACGGCTGAACGTCCTGGGGGGTGTCAGCGCCGATCAGCGCGACCCCCCGTTCATGCAGCCACGGCAGGCAGGACGCGTGCCAGCCGGCTTGCGTGAAACCGCCGGCCTCACCGGCCTCGTGCCGGACGCGGCCATAGCCGGTCCGCAGGAGTACCGCATCACCGGATCGCACCCGCACACCCTGGCGACGCTCGGCCTCCTCAAGATCGTCGGGAAACACACCCTGCCCCGGTTCCAGCCACGGCACATCGCGGACTCTCGCAATGTCCAGCAGGACACCACGCGTGATGATCCCGTTCGCCGCCGCCGTGACGGCCGCCCACGCCGATCCCGTTGCGGCGTCGACCAGCGAGTGCGACCGCCCGTTGTACATCGTGCCGTCCCAGAAGATGTGGCACGGCGAGTCGATGTGGGTGAGGGTGTTGCCGTGGAACGTGATGCCGAGTCGCTCGGACGAAAAGCCCCAGCGCCGATCGTTGTGGAATGCGGGCACCGGCATGTTCTCGGCCCCCGGCATGTCGGCGGCGCACGGGCACGTCGTCGTCGACCGCTCCATGTCTTCCGGTACGGCAACCTCCCATGCGCACGACACGCTCCTGCCGTGGCGCACGGCCCGCGCCGCCGCCAGCCGGACGTCGTCGGTGATGTGGTTCAGAGTGCCGAGTTCGTCGTCGTCGCCCCACCGTCCCCAGTTCGACAGCGTGTTGAAGTACCCGAGCACGTCGTCCTGTGTGGGCATCGGTCGCTCTGCCGTCATCCCAGCATCGGCTCCTCCGGTCACGCGGTTCGAGGCACCGAAGGCAAGATATCCCGCCCTCTCCTCTGACATGCCAAGGCCCGCTGAGCCGGCATGATACAAGATCAGCGGACCCAGAGCCCGCAACGCGGGGAACGCCTTCGAGTAGTAGATCTTGTCGAGAGCGGTGTGCTGGGACAACAGGATGATGAGGGCTGGCAAGGTGTCGGTATGACAGTTCACTCACCGTTGATCACCAGCCTGCCCTCGTCCCGTCACGAGATCCTGGACTTCGATCTCGTGACTCTCGGCGGCAAGTTGATCCTCGTCGCCGCCGCTCTCGGACACCACGTGGATGTATGCACCTGGGATCCGGTGAGCGACCACTGGGCCGAATACAAGCTTGACGGTCCGGCTTTCGACAACGATCAGCCGGACCTCGCTGTTGTCGGCGCCGCTGTGGTGGACGGCCGGATCGTTGTCGGCGGTGGTGGTGACCACCATGGCTTCGCGATATGGGACCTGGAGACCGGCAAGGTGCGGCTGGAGAACGACGCCAGTTTTCGGGGCAGTACAAATTCAACGGTCAGGGCCGACTTCGGTGGCCGCTCAGTGTTCGTCGCGGGCTATCCGGGCGGCGTGGACTTGGTGGACTCCAGGGTGACCGAATCTGACGAGGACGAGGATGATCCGGTGACAGAGCCGGGGCAGCCCTCGCCTTATGACTCTCTCGTGGACATTGAGGAGCTGGAATGCCAGTCGCGCGCCAGTAGCGCTGCCGCGGCGGGACTGCTGGCAGGCCGGCCGGTTGTGGTGGCCGGTGGCCGGCACGGTGGCGTGCTCGTGTGGGACATCGAGGAAGAGCGGCACCTCGCCAAATTTGACAACCTCGACGAGACGCCCACCGAGTTCGCCCTGGCCTCGGTGGGCGGTCGCACACGGGTCGTCGCAGCGGGCGGGCAGAGCCTCGTGCTGGGAGACCCGGAATCCAACGAGTGGGACGAACCCGTTACCGTGCCCGGCGACGAAATCAGCTGCTTGACCGCGGGCACCGTGCACGGTCGTCCGTTCGCCGTCACCGGAGCGAGGGACGGCACCATCTGCGTGTGGGACCTGGCCGAGCACCGGCTGCTGGGCCGGCCGCTTCAGGGGCACAGCAGCGAGGTGCTCGGGCTGCGGGTGGCCGATCTCGACAGCCGCCCCGTGATCATCAGTAGTGCCCACTGCGACTCAGTCCACCTCTGGGCATTTCCGTCGTAAGGTCATTTAGAGGGCGTTTGATCCTGCGAACCCGGTCGCGCGCCGTCCTCCGGGAGCTTCAGACCGAGGACGTGCGCGAGCTGGGGCGTCGGTACCGTACAGGTGGAGCAGCTGGAACGACGGTCTCAATCGCGCAGCAGGGCGCACAGCTCGTCTGTCGCGTCATCGAGCGACCCGGCGCCGTCGACCACCAGGTCGGGGTGCTCCGGCGGCTCGTAGACCTGACCGAGGCCGGTCAGGTTCGGCAGTGTGCCGGCCTTGGCCTGGGCGTACAGGCCCTTCGGATCCCGGCGCGCGCACATCTCGGCCGGCGTGTTCACCCAGACTTCGGCAAAGTCGCCCGGCTGGAACAGGCTCTTGGCCACGGCCCGGTCCGTCCGGAACGGCGAGACCAGCGCGACGATCACGATCAGCCCGGCGTCCAGCAGGATGCGGGTCAGCTCGGCGACCCGGCGCACGTTCTCCGCGCGATCCTCTGGGGTGAACCCGAGGTCCTTGTTCAGTCCACTTCGGACGTTGTCGCCGTCGAGCACGTAGGTGTGCAGCCCCAAGGCGTGGAGCCGCCGCTCCAGCGCGTTGGCGATCGTCGACTTGCCGGCGCCCGGCAGGCCGGTCAGCCACAGCACCTTGGCCCGCTGCCCCTTCAGCCGTTGCCTGGCGTCGCGATTGACGGTGTAGGCGTGCGGGACGACGTTGCGCCCGCGCCGCAGCGCGTGCCGGACCATGCCGGCCGCCATGGTCTCCTTGCCGACCCGGTCCACGAGCAGGAAGCTGCCCGTCTCCCGGCACGTTCCGTAGCTGTCCAGGCAGATCGGGGTATCGGTGGTCAGCTCGACCGTGCCGATGTCGTTGAGGCCGAGGGTACGCGCGGCGAACTGCTTGCCGGACACCACGTCCAGCCGGTCGCGCACGGTCGTGACGACGGCGGGCACGGTGCGCGACCCGGCCAGCAGCAGGTAGGAGCGGCCGTGCCGCAGCGGCTCCTCGGCGGTCCAGACCAGCGTGGCGGAGTACGCCGTGGCGGGGGAGAGCCCGTTGCCGAGGGTGCCCGGCGCGAACGCCTTGGTCGCCAGGTGCAGCAGCACCGAGGAGTCCTTGCCGATCGAGTAGAGCAGCACCGGCCGGCGGAAGGCTCCGGCGACCTCGCGCATCACGTGGATCGCCTCGGCTTCGAGCATGTCCAGGACGTCTTCTTCGGCCACGTGTCGGCCCTCCGTCGTCGCTGACTCAGATAGCCATGCCGCTCTATAGTAACCTATAAAAGCTTGATATCGGTTACGAGGCCAGATTGGCGGTGCGGTGATGAACACACGTGGCGATCAGAGCTCTCTGACCGTCAAAGAGCTGTCGAAGCAGACCTGGAGCGACTTCGAGACGGTTCTCGGAACGAACGGAGGAGCCCGCGGGTGCTGGTGCATGCACTGGCGGCTGTCCATCGCGGAGTGGATGGAAGGAAAGGGCGAGGGGAACAAGCAGGCGATGAGGCGTCTGGCCCAGCGCGAGCCGGTGCCCGGCGTCGTCGTCTACGACAACGACACGCCGGTGGCATGGTGCTCGCTCGGGCCGCGTTCCTCGTTCCCGAGACTCGAGCGTTCGCCGCTGCTGGCGAACCTCGATGACGGGCCGGTCTGCGCGATCACGTGCATCCTCGTCCAGAGAAAGCATCGTGGCTCCGGGCTGCTGTCGCCCATTCTCGAAGCCGTCTGCGCGTACGCGGCTTCCGCGGGATACACGACCGCCGAGGGCTATCCGGTCGAGCCCCGCGCCGGGAAACGCGCGGGCGCGGACACGGCGATGACCGGAATAGCCAGCGCCTTCCTCGATGCCGGATTCTCCGAGGTGGCTCGCCCGCGTGGCGATCGACCGATCATGCGGCGGGCGCTCCGGGATGCCGGATGACCGGAGAGTCAGCGGGTCCGGCTCTGGCGGTGGCGGCGCGCCTTCTCGCGATTGCCGCAGAGGTTCATGCTGCACCAGCGGCGGCGTCCGCCCCGCGAGGAATCCAGGAACAGCCAGCCGCATCTGCCGCATGCCCTGATCCGGTCGCGCGGAAGGGTGAACAGCGCATGGACCACCAGCAATGACAGGGCCGCGGGAATCGCTCCCGGCGCCGTCCAGTCCACGATGGGGTGGTCGAGCGCGGCATCGATCTGCTGGACCTGCCCGGCCCGCACGCCCGTGCCGGCCCGTTCGAGAAGCGCGCCGAACGGTTCGGCCGGCACCTCCTCGCCGTGCGCGACCGCGCTGAAGACGGCCCACGCGTGTTCGCGGACGGCCTGAACCTCTGGCACGAGCCCGCTCGCGGCCGCCTCCGTCAGGGGCGGCACCTCCTCGAACAGGCCCGCGGACGCGCACCACGTCAAGACGTCCGAGGGTGTTTTCAGCAGCTCGCCGTCCTCGGTCGGGGGCGGGCGGTCGAAGACGGTGTTCGTGAGGTCCAGGACCGGGTGGCCGCCGACGAAGTGGGCGTCCTGCCAGGGCGGTCGGACCTTCGAAGCAAAAGTAACCATTATAAGGAGTGTATACGGTTTCTCTGTCGTGGGCCAGGTCTACGTGATCTCTCCCCTGAATCGTTTCCTGAGAAGGACGGTCGCGATGACCGCCGCGACCGCGAACCCGACCGAGCACCAAAGAGACCAGCGCCAGCCTGCGAGGAGGGCATCGGGGCCAGCGGAGGCCGTGGCGAAATGGGCCGCCACCGAGGTCACGACTCCAACCCCCACGGCCAGCCCCAGCTGCTGAGAGACGTTGATCAGAGCGCCCGCCGTGGCCCGCCGCCCCTCGTCGGCGCCGTTCGTGCCGGCGATGCTCGTCGTGATCAGCGCCAGGATGTGGCCGAAGGCGTTCACGGAGGTGCCGACCAGGACGAAAGCGACTCCGTAACCTTCCGGCAGGCCCACCAGGATCAGAATGCCGAACATCTCGATGACGATCCCGGAAAGGAGAACGCGGTAAAGCCCGAAGCGCTCGACGAGTTTTCCCGCATAGATCCCGGTGACGATCGCGATCGCGCCTGAGACGGCGAATGTCAGGCCGGTCGTGAGCGCGCCCAGACGGAGATGCGTCTGAAGGTAGAGGGTGAGAATGAACAGCATTCCGCCGTAGGAGCAGATCAGCAGGACGGTGACCAGATTGGCCGCGCCGATGGCGGACGTGCGGAAGATGGAGATCGGCACGAGGGCGTTGTCCTTCCGGGACTCCACCCAGACGAACAGGGCCACGGCGGGCACCGCGATCCCGGCGGAGAGCAGGATCGGAGCCGACGACCAGCCGTACTTGCCGCCTTCGGTGAGGGCGAACACGAGCGCGGCCATTCCCATGGTCGCCAGGGCGACGCCGAGGAGATCCAGGTGGCGGGAGGCGTGCCTGTCTCGGCTCTCAACGAGACAGGCTCTCGCGAGCAGACCGGCGACCAGGACAATGGGCACGTTGATCAGGAAGACGGACCGCCAACCGGCGTACTCGGTGAGAACACCCCCGAGAACCATGCCGGAGACGAACCCCGCCGACAGCGCCGACCCGTAGATGCCGAGAGCCCGCTCGCGTTGCGCTCCTTCCGGGATGGCCGACTGGAGAAGCCCCAGACCCGCCGGGGCGATGAACGCGGCGGCGACCCCCTGCAAGGCGCGGCCCGCGATCAGGACCGCCGGCGACCACGCGAGCCCCGCAACGAGCGAAGCGAGAACGAAGCCGGCCATACTCCAGATGAACACGCGCTTTCTGCCGAACAGATCGGCGACCCTTCCCCCGAGGAGGAGGAAGCCGCAGAAGGCGAGTGGATAGGCGGAAAGAACCCAGGCGATGCCCTCTCCAGTGAATTCCATGCCCTCGCGGATGCTTGGGGCGGCGACATTGATGATCGAATAGTCGAGAGCGACCAGGAACTGGGTGCCGCAGATGACGGTGAGCTGCCAGAAATGCCGGGACTGGAATCTGCTCTCCACCCTTCCAGCCGCCTGCGACGATGCTTCGCTCATTTCACATCCCTTTCGCGGGTGTCGGGTCAAGGAACATCCGGTGAAGGTGCGTCACGGCGTCGAGTACGTCGTGCTCGGCGCAGGTGATGGAGATCCGCCGGGCATGGACGCTCATGTCCCGCACGGCGACGCCGTGGGTCTTGAGCGTGCCCAGAAGGAGCCGCGCCTGGGGGTGGTGGGTGCAGAACCCGCGGCCCACCAACGACACTTTCCCGATGGGCCCGGACCAGTGGCATCCGGTGAAGGCATCGGCCGCGCGCAGGCCGGCGAGCACCCCCTCGGCCTGGTCCCGGTCGCCGGCGTTGACGACGAACCGCAGCGAACAAGCCGCGGCGGGGCTGTCAGCGGTCAGGTAGCCGAGCATGTCCACGTGCAGCAACGAATCGGCCAGTGCGGCGGCGATCGTGGTCAGGGCGGTGGGGGAGACCCCGTCGAGCCGGCAGCGGAGTTGACCGGTCCGGTGCGCGACGCCGACGGCGGTGAACCGCTCGCTGTCGAGCGGGGCGGCCGGGCGCAAGCCGGTCACCCAGGTGCCGGACGTCTCGGTCGCGCTGGATCGGACGTGAACGGGAACGCGATGGGTGCTGGCGTACTCCACGCTGGAGTGGGCGAGCACCGCAGCTCCGCCAGCGGCCAGCTCCGCCATGTCCTCGTAGGAGAGGTGGTCCAGCTTACGGGCTTCGGCGACGAGTCGCGGATCGGCGGTGAACACGCCCTCGACGTCGGTGAATATCTCGCAGGCCGCGGCCCGTAGCGCCGCGGCCAGAGCCACAGCGGTGGTGTCGGAGCCGCCTCGGCTCAGGGTGGTGAGCTCGCCGCTGTCCGCGGCGATGCCCTGGAAACCAGTCACCACGGGGACGTGGCCGCTCGCGACGCATTCGCGGATCCGTACCGGGTCGATGCTGACGATCCGGGCGCAACCATGCACTCCGTCGGTGATGATGCCGCCGTCGCGGGCGCTGAACGAGCGGGCGGGCACGCCCAGCTCGTTCAGCGCCAGGGCGAGGGCGGCCGCGGAGGCTTGCTCACCGGTGCTGAGCAGCAGGTCCAGTTCCCGGGCGTGTGGCGTGGCCGTGAGGTTGCGTGCCAGGTCGAGCATGGTGTCGGTGGCGCTGCCCATCGCGGAGACCACGGCGACCACGCACCCGTCCGCAGCGGCTATGCGCTTGGCCGCGTGACTGATCTTGCTCACGTCACCCAGTGATGTTCCGCCGTACTTCTGTATCACCAGGTTCATCGGTTTACTCCCGCGCCACGTAGTCGGCCGCCGCGGCTTCCGTCATCGCGTCTCCCGGCCTTCACATCGCAGCTGCGACGGCGTTCCGAGCCGCACCGATTCGGCCGCCGCCCGCCTGTAGTACAACTGGGCGTCGTTGTCGGACCGCATGCCCGCGGCACCGTGGACCTGCATGGTCCGCGTCGTGACGGTGCGGGCCAGGTCCGAGGCCGCCGCGAGGTTGGCCGCCGCGTGCGCGGCCGCGTCGCGGTCGTGCACCAGCAGACGCGTCGCGTCGATGTGCATGGACAGCTCGCTGAGCCGGAACGCCAGGGCCTGGAACTTGCCGATGGGCTGGCCGAACTGGCGGCGCGTCTTGGCGTGGTCGACGGCGTGATCGAGCGCCGCCTGGGCGAGGCCCACCAGATACGCCGCCTGCCGCACCCGCGCGTTGGCCAGCGCCGCCTCCCACTCGGCGGAGGAGCCGGCCCACGCGGCCACGGGCGTGCCCGCGAACTCGACCTCGTACGCCTCGCCGCGGCTCGTCTCCTCGTACCGGCGCATCGTGATGGACGGATGGTCCGCACGTACGAGCGCCAGGCGCAGTCCGGCGGTGCCGACGCCGCCCACGATGAAGTGGTCCACTTCCGCCGCGAACCCGACGAAGGCCCGCCGCGCGGAGATCGCACCGTCCTGGTCGGTCCAGGGCTCGGTCGCGACCGCCAGCGCCACCGGCGCCTGGCCGAGGTCGTGGTCCCGCAGCAGCTCTCGAGCGGTGAGCGTGTCGAGCAGCGGCCCCTGGTACAGCACCGATCCGAGCAGCTCGGCCAGCCTTACGGTGTGGGAGGCGCGCAGGGCGCCGAGCCCGACCAGCCCCTCCCACACCATCGCGCGGATCTCGCGGCTGTCATCGTCGCCGCCCCCGCCCTCGGAGCGCGGGCGATCGGCCATCCGCCGCACCAGCGGCGCCAGATCCTCGTCGAAGAAGTCGGCGATCGCCGTGGTCTCCACCGCGGTCATGACGGCAACCCCAATTTCGATGTGGCGACGAAGAAGAGCATGATCTCCGAAGAACCCTGGGCGAGCGTGAGCCCCGGAGCCTCCCGGAGCGCGGCGTCGAAGACGCCCTCGGCGATCGCCCCGGGATCGCGTGCGTCCAGCAGCGCCCGCGGCCCGAGCAACTCGACCGCCGCCACCGACACTTCCTTGGCCGTCTCCGACGTGTACCACTTGGCGGTCGCCGAGTGCACCTCGTCGGGCCGCCCCTCCCGCAGGTTGGCCACGCACCGCCACGCCAGCAGCCGCGCCGCGCGCACCCGCGTCTCCAGCTGCACCAGCCGCTGCTCGCACCCGGGCGGCGCGTGCTCACGCAGCGCGGCCAGGGTGCGCTCCGCCTTGGCGGAGTGGTCCAATCCGGTGCGCTCCAGCGGCAGCACCCTGCCCAGCACCTGCCAGCCGTCGTCGACCTCGCCGAGCACGTCCTCGCGCCCGACCCGGATCCCGTCGAGCGTCACCAGGTCGAACCGCTCCTCGGACAGATTCCACACCGGCTCGATGACCACGCCCATGCTCTGCAGCGGCACCAGGAACAGCGTGATCCCGAAGAAGTTCACCGGACCGGTCGAGGTGCGGGCCGCGCACAGCGCGAAATCGCTGTGCTGCGCCTTCATGTTGTAGATCTTCCGGCCGTACAGGCGCCAGCCGTCGCCGTCCGGCTCGGCGCGCGTGGTCAGCGACGCCAGGTCGGAGCCGACGTCCGGCTCGCTGAACAGCACGTTGGCGGTGATCTCGCCGCGCGCCAGGCTCGGCAGGAACCGTTCCTTCTGTTCCTGCGTGCCGAACAGATGGATGGCCATCCCGACGATGTCGATGCCCAGCGAGTGCACGTTGTCGGGCACGCCGTGGCGGATCATCTCCTCGGTGAGGATCGCCTTGTCCACGATCGTGGCGTCCGCTCCGCCGTAACGCCCGGGCCAGTTGACCGCGAGCCAGCCGAGCTTGCCCAGCCGCCGGTGCACCTCGAGCAGCCCGCTTTCCTGCCCGTACGGCATCCGCCGGCACTGTGCGATCTCCGCGCGCACCGCGTCCTCGCACAGCAGCTTGCAGACTTCCTCCCGGAAGCCGTCCTGTTCCGGCGTGAAGGCCGGCATCATCGGACACCCACCTCCCTCAGCCTGTCGCGCATCGCTTCCGCCAGCGCTTCGATGTGTGGGGGTCGGAGCATGGTGTAGTGGTCGCCCCGCACCACCTGGATCTCGTCGGCATAGGCACGCCATCCGTCGAGCCTTCCTGGCCCCGAGCCCTCGGCGCACAGCAGCACCACGCGGCTGTCCACCCGCGACGGACGGAACGTCAGGAGCGCACGCACGTTCGCGGCGAACACCGGGAATCGCTCGGCCAGCTCGGCCTCGGCCGGTTCGGCGCCCATCGCCGCGACGTCGGCGGCGAACCACGCGCTCAGCTCGTCATCGCCGGGACGGGACGGCGCCTCGTCCGGGATGGCGGTGTCGAGCACGAACGTCAACGCGACATCGCCGTCCTGGCGCGCCATTTCGAGCGCCACCGCTCCGCCGACCGACCAGCCACCCACATGCAGCGGCCCGTCGGGCTGGGCCGCGCGGACCGCGGCCAGATAGGTGGCCGCGAGGGCGGGCAGCCGCCGTTCCCCGATCGTGGCGCCGTGCAGGCCCGGATCCTCCAGCGCGTAGACGGGCCGGTCGTCGCCCAGCAGCGCGGCCAGCGCCGCGTAGGGCGCCACCGATCCGCCCGCCGCGTGCACGAGGAACAGCGGTGGCTTCGTGCCCGCGGGACTGAGCGGCACCAGCGGGGACACCGGCTGCCGATCGGAGCCCATCAGTGCGAGGGCCTCCTCCCGCTTGCGCCGTAACCGGAGCCGCAGCAGCTCGCGTCGTTTCTCCTCCAGCGTGGAGGGATGCGAAGCGGCCATCAGCCCGACTCCTTCAGCAGCCGATCGAGTTCCTCTTCGGGCAGATCGGCGACCTGAGCCTCCAGCCGCGCCACCTCGTCATCGCCCAGCAGCGCGCGCTGCGCATCGTCGATCTGGGCGGCGAACTGGCTGAGCAGCGGATAGCTGAACAGCCGCCGCGGGTCGAGCGTCACCTGAAAGGCGTCGCGCACCCGCGAGATCATCTGCGTCACCTGCAGGGAGTTGCCGCCGAGGACGAAGAAGTTGTCCTGCGCGCCGATGCGGCCGGCGTCGAGGCTCAGCAGGCCCTGCCAGATCTCGGCCAGCCGGCGCTGCGTCTCGGTGGTCAGCTCGACCTGTCCCGCCTCGCTGTCGGGGCGCGGATCGGGCAACCGCGCGTGGTCCACCTTTCCTGTCGAGGTCAGCGGGAGCTGCTCCAGCTGAACGTAGTCGGTGGGCACCATGTGCAGCGGCAGCCGCCCGGCCAGGTGTTCGCGCAGCGCGTCCGGCTCGAACTCACCGACCACGTAGGCGGCCAGCCAGGCCGATGCCGTGCCCGGGTCGCGCACGGTCACGACGCACTGCCGTACGCCGTTGAAACTCTCGACGGCGTGCTCGATCTCGCCGAGCTCCACGCGCAGCCCGCGCAGCTTCACCTGGCGGTCGACCCGGCCCAGGAACTCCAGATTGCCGTCGGCGTTCCAGCGCACCAGGTCGCCGGTGGCATACATGCGCTCGCCCGGCGTGACGGCGAACGGGTCGGGCAGGAACTTCTCGGCGGTCTGGTCGGGCCGGCCGAGGTAGCCGACGGCCAGACCGGCGCCCGCCATGTAGAGCTCCCCGGGAACGCCGGCAGGCACGGGCCGCAGTCGCTTGTCCAGCACGTAGGCCCGCTGATTGGCCATCGCCCGGCCGATCGGCGGCGTCCCGTCCAACGGCTCCGGCGGGCAGAGGTAGTCCACGCACGTCACGGTGACCTCCGTGGGCCCGTACCCGTTGTGGAATTCGCGTCCCGGCTTGCTCCAGCGGTTGACGAGATCGGGGCCGAACGGCTCCATGCCGATGAAGCAGACCCTCAGATCGTCCAGAGCGGACGGATCGAGCAGGCCCAACACCGCGGGCGGGATGTCCACCATCGTCACCCGCTCACGGGCCAGCAGCCCCTGCAACGCCTCCGGGTCGAGCAGTTCGGAGCGCGGCGCGCCCACGATGGTCCCGCCGGCGGTCAGCGTGGAGAACACGTCCGACACGCTCACGTCGAAGGCGGGGTTGGAGAACTGCAGGATCCGGTCGTCCGGCGTCACCGAGAACATCCGCTGGAAGCTGGTGCAGAAGTTGACCACTGCCCGGTGGGGGACCATGACGCCCTTGGGGGTGCCGGTCGAGCCCGAGGTGTAGATGACGTACGCCGTGTCCTCCTGTGCCACCCGCACCGCAGGCGGCGTAGTCGCCCGCCCGTCGAGCGCGTCGGTGTCCAGCAGGATTCGTTCCATGTCAGCGGGCACGCGGTCGGCGAGATCCGACGTCGTCACCACCGTCGCCACGTCGGCGTCGCCGAGCTGGTAGGCCAGCCGCTCCGGCGGATACTGCGGGTCGAGCGGCAGCCACGCCCCGCCCGCCTTGAGCACGCCGAGCTCGGCGGCCGGCAGGTCGAAGCCGCGCTCCAGCAGTACCCCGACCACGCTCCCCGGCGCCACCTTGAACTCCTCGACGAGCGCGTGCGCCAGCCGGTTGGACCGCTCGTCCAGTTGCGCGTAGGTCAGGTCCTGGTCCGCGAAACGCATCGCGACCGCGTCGGGCGCCCCGGCCACGCGCGCCGCGAACAGCTCGTGCAGCAGGCGCTCGTCGTGCTCGCCTGGCGCGGGATTCCATTCGGTGAGCACGCGCAGATATTCGCTGTTGGGCATGACGTCCAGCGCGTCCACCCGGGCGTCCGGCCTGGACAGCGCGTCGGCCATGACCGTGGCGAAGTGTTCCACCAGCCGCTCGACCCGCTCGGCGTCGAACAGCTCGGAGGAGTACTCGATCCACACGCCCAACCCGCCGTCCGGCAGGTCGTTGATCTGGAAGGTGAGGTCGAACCGGGTCGTGCCCGGTTGCGGGGTCAGCATCTCGACCTCCACGCCGGGCAGGCGCCAGCGCGCGATCATCGGCTCGGGCAGAAGCGTGAACAGGTGCGCGACCAGCGGATTCCGCCCTGGCAGCCGCTCCGGTTCGAGCTCCTCCACCATGCGGCCGAACGGCACGTCCTGGCGGGCCATCGCCTCCAGGATGGAGTCGTTGGTGGCGTGCGCCAGGTCGCGGAAGACGGGATCGCCCTCGAGGTTGCCGCGGACGGCCACCGTGTTGGCGAAGAACCCCATCATGGGTTCGGTTTCCGAGCGCGTCCGTCCGGAAAGGACCGAGCCGAGCGCGATGTCGTGCTGGCCGGTGTAGCGGTTCAGCACGACCTGGTATCCGGCCATCGTCAAGGCGAGCAGGGAGACGTTCTCGGCCCTGGCCAGGTCGCGGATCCCCCTCGCGAGGTCCTCGGGCAGGCGGGTCTCGTAGATGCGGCCGGCCCCGGTGGGCGCCGACGGGCGCTGCCGGTCGGCGCGCAGCTCCAGCGGCTCCATCCCGTCCAGCGCGGAGCGCCAGTATTCGATCTGCTTGGCCGGTTCCTCGCTGAGCAGCCAGAGCCGCTGCCACGCCGCGAAGTCGGCGGGCTGCAGGGTCAGCGCGGGGAACTCCGGGCCGCTCGGATCGGTGTAGCGGGCCGTCAGCTCCTCGGCGAACTGGCGCGAGGACCATCCGTCGATGACGATGTGATGCCAGACGATGGACAGCACGTGGTCCTCGGGGCCCAGGCGCAGCAGGGCGAACCTGTACGGCGGGCTGTTGCGCAGGTCGAACTCCTCGCGCACCTGCCCGTCGATCCAGTCCTGGACGGACTCCTCGGTCCCGTCGGTCACCGGCAGATCCCACGTCTCGGGCGGCGGATCGACGCTCTGGAAGGGCACGCCGTGCTCGTCGCCGAACCGGGTGCGCAGGCTCTCGTGCCGCGCGACTATCCCGCGCAGCGCCTCGGTGAGGGCGGCCACGTCGAGCGGCCCGCGCAGGCGCATGGCGAACGGCACGTTGTAGACCGGTGCGCCCACGACCATCTGGTGCAGGAACCACAGGAACCGCTGCTGCTCGGCGATGGCCATCTTGCCCGTGCGCGGGACGGCGACGATCCGCTCCCGCTCGGCCTTCTCCGCCACGCGCTGGCGGACCTTCATCTCCAGCAAGGCGCGCCTGATGTCGGCGACGTTGCGTTCCTTCGGGGTGGACATGATCTCGGTCTCCTCCTCACCGTCGCACGCTCAACGGGCGCAGATCCATCCACACCCGCGCGATGTGTGCCAGGCAGTCGCTCTTGCCGCCCTCGACTCCGGTCTCGCGCCAGCCGTTCGGTGTCTCCCGGCCGGCGGGCCAGATCGAGTACTGCTCCTCGTGGTTGATCACCACGACGAATTCGTCTTTCACTGCGCTTACCTTTCTTGAGGTGCGAAGGCGGGAATGTCGGTCAGCTCGCTGAGGTAGCGATCGAGCGCCTTGAGCCCGTCCGCCGTCGGCCGCGCCAGCGAGAGCGCGTGCCGGCTGAACCGCCGGGCGTCGAAGCGCCGGGAGCCGTCGGTGAACATCTGGTCGAACTCGATCGGCGCCGCGTCGCAACCGGCGTCCGGAGGCGGCAGCAGCAGGCGCAGCCTGGCGAGCCTGTCGTCGGGTTCGGCGACGGCCTCCAGCCGATCGTGGAACTGCGCGTAGCCGACCCGGTCGAGCCGGCACCGGTCGGCGAGCACCTCGAACGCCTCGGCGAAGCGCAGCCTGGCCGGCCACAGCACGTGCATCGCGCCGTCGGGCACCTTGAGGTCGCCGGTGGCGGCGCGGGCCACGAACCGGCCGACCACGTCCACCGGCGTCACGTCGGTCTCGGCTTCGGTCCTGAACACGCATCCGGTGCGCGCGCACGCGTACAGCAGGTTGTGCGCCAGCGAATCCGGGTTGGCCACGCCTGTCGCCTGGTGCGGCCAGACCTCGCCGAGGCGGTACACCACCGAGCTGACGCCCTGGCGGTGCGCGCCGGTGAGCAGGCTTTCCGCGACGTACTTCGATCGGTTGTAGCCGTCCGGGGCGACCTGGTCCGCCTCCGGGATCTGATCCTCGGTGATGCGCGGGGCGGCCGGGCCGGCGGGCGGGAAGATGCTCAGGGTGGACAGGGCGTGCACCCGGGCACCGCCCGAGGCGAGCTTGATGAGCTCCTGCACGCCGAGCACATTGGCCGGGCGGTGGTCCAGATAGCCGGACAGGAAGTTCACCGCGCCCGCGGCGTTGACGACACCGGACACGGCCGACGCGATCGCGTCGAATCGCCACTGCGGCAGGCCGAGCAGATCGCTGCCCAGGTCGCCGGGGACCACCTCGACCCGTCCGGTCTTGAGCGCCATGGGCAGCAACTGCCAGGCGGACGTCAGCCCGTACTGCTCAAGGGCTTCGGTCAGCCGCCGGGCGCCGTCTGGGGGATCGGAGCACCGTACCAGGCAGATCAGCTCGGCGTTGGAATGCATCAGCAACTCGGCGAAGATGTGCGCTCCGACGAACCCCGTCGCGCCGGTGAGCAGCAGTGCCCGCGGCGGGCGCCACGCCAGGTCGTGCCTGATGTAGGCCAGTTCGGCGCTGTCGTCGTCGATGCCCTGGGCCAGCCGCGCCGCCTGCGCGCGCACGGTCGACGCGACAAGCAGGTCCCTGGGACGCACCGGCCTTCCCAGCCGCCGGCTGACCGCGGTGGTGAGCCGGTAGGCGATCAGCGAGGTGCCCCCGTAGTCGGAGAACGGGACGGCCACCGAGACCTGCTCCCGCTCGAGCACTTCGCGCCACGCCGAGCAGACCAGCTCCTCCATCGGGTTGGCAGGCGGCTCGACGCGCTCTTCCTGGCCCTCCTGCCGCGCGGACTCGGCCACGATGAGCGCGGCCAATGCCTTGCGGTCCGCCTTGCCGTTGCGGTTGAGGGGGAGCGCGTCGAGCACCGCGATCTGTTGCGGGACCTGCTCGGCCGGCAGTTTCTCCGCCGCGTACCCGCGAAGCTGCTCCGCGGACGGCGAATCGTCCGGCGAGCGCGGCGTGACGCAGCAGACCAGAGTGGACTCGGGCGCCTCACCGAGCACGACCGCCACCGCGCTGCCCACGAGCGGATGGTTGGCCAGGGCCGAGGCGACATCGCCGAGCTCCACGCGTACCCCACCGAGCTTGACCTGCTCGTCGAGCCGGCCGATGAAGTACAGCAGCCCGTCGTCGCCGACCCGCGCCAGGTCGCCCGTCCGGTAGAGCTTCCGGCCGGGGATCTGGGGGAACGGGTTGGCCACGAACACCCGCGCGGTGCGCTCGGGGTCGTTGAGGTAGCCCGCGCCGATGCATTCACCGCCGAGGTACAGTTCGCCGGGCGTGTTCACCGGGACAGGCTTGAGATCGTCGTCGAGCACGATGGCGGCGGTGTTGTCGATGGCGCGCCCGAGGGGGATCCGGTCCAGGTCGTCGTCTGTGACCTCGTGGAACACCGACCCGATCGAACACTCCGTCGGTCCGAACGTGTTGGTGATCTTGAGCTCGGGCAGCAGGGTGCGCAGCCGGTGCACCACGCCGGGGCCGGCCGCCTCCCCGCCGATCAGCATGCGCCGCAGGCTGGACGTCGCCTCGCGCAGGTCCTCGCGCACCTCCAGCAGCGACACGAACGCCGCGAGCACGGACGGCACGAAGTCGGTCATCGTGATGCCGTAGCGGCCGATCGTCACCGCGGTCTCCTCGAGGTCGAGGATCCCGTCGCGGTGCGGCAACACGACCTGCCCACCGGACACCAGGGGCCACAACACCTGCCACATCGAGGAGTCGAACGTGGACCGGCTGTTCTGCAGCGTCACGTGATCGGCCCCGTCACCGAACCGGCGCGACATCGTGGTCAACCTGTTGACCAGGCCGCGGTGGTGGTTGAGCGCGCATTTGGGCGTGCCCGTCGAGCCGGAGGTGTAGAACCCGTAGATCAGGTCTTCGGGTCCGGACCTACGGTCGGCGGGCGGGGGTGTCCGTTCGGCGGGATCGTACGGCTCCGCGCAGTCGACGATCACTGTCGGGAGGGCTGACTCCAGTTCGGCGACGGTCTCCAGGGTCGCCGGCGAGGCCACGATGGCGGGGGGCGACAGTTCGGCGAGGATCGCGCCGATCCGGTCGATCGGCCAGGCCGGATCCAGCGGCACGAACGCCGAGCCCGTTTTCATCACCCCGAAGAGCGACGCCGGAAATTCGGGGCCGTCCGCCGCCAGCACGGGTATCAATTGTCGTTCGAGTACGCCGTTGCCGATCAGCCGATTTGCCGTCACATTGGCCGCGACATCGAGGTCGGCGTAGGTCATCATGGTGTCCCGGTAGCGGACGGCGGGACGGTCCGGTGCGTTCTCTTTCTGTTCGCAGAACAGGTCGAGGACGGTGCTTTGCCGGGGGAACGCGTTGGGTGGCCCCAGGGATAAGCGAATGGCTTCTTCGGTCAGGTGCGTCGGCTGATGGCGTGGCATCGTGCTCCCATATTCTCGACCGGCAACAGATCCTCGTGTCAGGCAGATCTGTCTCTATTCAGGTCTGCGAATTTCAGGTGGCCAGGTGTTTTACCGGGTCAGGCGGCCGTGAATAGGTGGCTGAGTGTCGCGCGAATTGTCAGGCTTCGGAAAATGTGCGCGGGCGGTCGGATATTCCTGGCTCGGCGTGCCGCTGAGCGGTCCCGAGTCGCCAGCTGCCGCAGTAGCACCGATGCTGACCGGCTGATCAGGCCGTCCCAGCGTCGGAGACGCGCGTCCCGTACAGCGCCGGGTTGTCACACCCTCCGGTGCCGTGCCGCCGGTGATGGCTCCGCAACAACGATTGCTCCTCCGCGAATAGCTCGCTGAAGTGCCGAAACGCGCGGGAATCGGGAAGCTGACGCGAGCATGCGTGCGGTGAACACGTGGTCCTCCCTTCGCCAGACGACTGAGTGCTGCACGGCATATCGAGTAACCGATATTGAGCGCTTAAAGGGTTACGTCCATACTGGGATACGCGGCCGGGATCCGCAACCCCGGGTGTCGCCGCAGCCGTCGTGGCCCGTCGCGGATGTCGCCATGGCCTGCGAAAATGAAGGATTGATCCGCGCTGAATTCGGCTGCGGCCCGGCGGCGGGCGTGCGGAATGCGGCGCGAAAGCTGCGGCGCCGGCTTGGCGAAGGCCTGAGTGGCATACCCGGCCTTACCCGGCTCGGCTCCGGCCAATCCACGCATGCTTTTTGGACAATCCCTGAGGACATATCCGGCGGACCGCAGTGGCATGACACGGGCGGACGACTGCGAATTCGAGATCATCGGTGCGCGGGGCGTGAATGCTCGCCTTCCGTGGGTAGGGTCGGTGGCGGTCGGCGTATTGAGCGCCGGCATCGCCCCGTCCACCAGCGTAAAGGGGAAGGTTGTGCCGCAAGCCAATGGCAACGCACCCGTCGGATTATTCCAATCGGGAGGACTTTCCGCCCTGGCCGTCGGAGTCTGGCTTCATGAACGGTCCGCTCCGACGCGGCACTATATCGCCGACATCGGCCAATCAGATCGCGCGGAGATGGACGCGCTCGCCTCTTCGCTGCGAAGATCGGGAAACGATGTCGTCGTCATAGATCTACGACCGTCGATGGCCGCCGTGGCGTCGGACCTGCTGCGCTACCGGGCCCGCCACGACGGCGGCTACTGGAACACGACCGGTGCGGCGCGCTTCGTGCTCGTCAGCGAGGTCGCGCCGCTGATGCGGGCCGACGGATGCCGCACGTTCGCTCACGGCTGTGTCGGCGGGGGCAACGACCAGCGCCGCTTCGCGCGTTACGGCGCCCACGTCACACCGGAGCTGTCCGTCATCGAGCCGTGGACGGATCCGCGGGCGCTTGAGCGCTTCCCCGATCGCGGGGCCATGCTCGCGGCCGTCGCCGAGCACGGGCTGCATCTCGACCTGGGCAGCGGCGCCGGGCGGTCCACCGATGCCAACCTCGCCGGCATCTCGCACGAGTCGGCCGAGCTGGAAGACCTCGAAACGCCCGTCACCCGGCTCCAGCCGCGGTGGAGCGGCTGGCCCGGGCAGACCTCGGCCGAGCCCGAGACCGTCACGGTCACCTTCCACGAGGGGCGGGTCGCCGACGTCAACGGCAGCGGCCCCGACCCGGTCGAGTGGATGACGCTGGCCAACGACATCGGCGCACGGCACGGCATCTGGCTTCGCGACGTGGTCGAGCGACGCATCATCGGCACGGTCTGCCGGGGCATCTACGAGGCGCCCGGCCTGGAACTGCTCGAACGCGCGTGGACCCGCATCCTGCAGGCCGGCCTCGATGCGGCAGGCCGCGAACTCTACGATCGGCTGGCCGCCGTACTGGGCGCCGCGATGTACGAGGCGCGGTGGCTCGAACCCGCCGCGCAGGCCGCGCGAGACGGCATCGACCGGCTCGTCGGCGAGGCCGGCGGCAGGGTGACCCTGTCCGTCCACCGGGGCATCGTCCAGGTCGAGCGGATGAAGGTCGCCAGCCCCGTGGCGCAGCAGACTCGGTTCGGCTCGGGCGGTAACCGCTGGAGCTAGGAAATCGCCGTTTCAGGCGTGAAAGGAGAAAACGATGCGTGAGCGTCGATTCGGCCGGCTGGGCTGGATGGTCAGCGACGTCGGCTACGGGATGTGGGGCATAGCCGGCGGCGAGGGCGGATGGACCGGCGCCGACGACGAGACCGGCGACACCGCGCTGGACGAAGCCGTGCGGCTCGGGTGCGACTACTTCGACACCGCGTGGATCTACGGTCGCGGACACAGCGAAAGGATGCTCGGGCAGTCGGTCAAGCGGCACCCGGATCGCCGCCTCCACATCGCGACCAAACCCCCGCCGAAGGATCGCAACTGGCCATCGACCCGCGACTCCAAACTGTCCGAGGTGTACCCGCCGGATCATCTCTGGGAGTACCTGCACCGCAGCCTCGAAGGGCTGGGCACGCCGTCCGTCGACCTGTTCCAGTTCCATGTCTGGGAGGACGCCTGGGCGCACGACGCGGCTTGGCAGGACACCGTCATCGAGATGAAGGAACGCGGGCTGATCAAAGGCGTCGGCATCAGCGTCAACCGATGGGAGCCTTGGAACGTCCTGCAAACCCTGAGCACCGGACTGATCGACGCGGTGCAGGTCATCTACAACATCTTCGACCAGGCCCCCGAGGACGAGTTGTTCCCGGCATGCCGCGAGTCGGATGTCGCGGTGATCGCGCGGGTGCCCTTCGACGAAGGCACCCTCACCGGCACCCTCACCCGCGACACCCGCTGGCCTGAAGGCGACTGGCGCAACACCTACTTCGTACCGGAGAACCTCCTCCCGAGCGTGGAGCGCGCCGAGCGGCTGGCGCGGATCGTGCCCGAGGGCATGACCATGCCCGAACTCGCACTGCGCTTCATCCTCCAGAACCCCGACGTCGCGACCGTCATCCCCGGCATGCGCAAGCTCACCCACGTCCGCGCCAACCTCGCCACCAGCGACGCCGAGCCGCTGAGCGAAGAGCTGATGGCGCGGCTGCGCGAACACCGCTGGGACCGCCGGCCCACTGCGTGGTCGCAATGAGTGCCGCGCCGAAGCCCATTGTGCTGTGGGCCGTGCCCCGGTCGCGCTCCACCGCGTTCCTGCGCATCATGCTCGAGCGCGGCGACCTCGAGGTGGTCCACGAGCCGTTCTCCTACCTGCAGGCCGACGGCCATTTCGAACTCGGGGGCAGGCGCGTCACGTCGGCGGTCGAGCTGCTCGACGTGATGCTCGACGTCAACGCCAACGAGCGCCGGGTGTTCGCCAAGGACACCTCCGACTACACCTACACGCCGCTGCTTGAGGACGAGCGCCTGTTCTGCGACGTCATCAACACGTTCATGATCCGGGAACCGCACGACGCCATCTCCTCGCACTACGCCATGAACCCCGAGGCCACCCTGGACGAGTACGGATTCGAATACCTGCACGCCATCTTCGACGCCGTGCGGTCGGTCACCGGCGAAGTCCCCCTGGTGATCGACGGCGACGATCTCGTGGCCGATCCGGAGGCGACGATCCGGGCATACTGCGAGCGGGTCGGGCTGGAGTTCATGCCCGAGGCGATGCGCTGGGATCCCGGTCAGTGGGCGAACTGGCAGCGTACGGACCGGTGGCACGCGGAGGTGGCCGAGAGCAGCGGGCTGGTGGCCCAGACGCCCAAGCAGCGCGAGACGCCCGACACCAACGAGCACCTGCGCCGCATCGCCGAGCACCACCAGCCGTTCCACGATGCGCTCGCGCGCCACCGCCTCTCTCCCCGCCGATGATGTGCAGGTCGTCCCTTGAGTCAGGAGCTTTTCGGCCCTGACCTCAAGGGCCGGCAGGAGAGCGGCCATCACGAACGCGTCGGTGCCGGCCTGCTGGGACAGGCTGAACTCCACGCCCTGATCGTCTGTGCAGTGGGCGTAGGCCCCGGAAGGGATGCTGACCGGATCTTCTGCCGTGCCACCGAGTTCACGTACCCGAGCGACGGCGAAGAAGATGCGCGGGTGTCGTGACGAATCGTCGTGCGGCGATCCGCCCATCGGTTCGGGCCCCTGGATCACGGGGCCGCCAAGCCCTGTCGGGGCGGGGTGTTAGTGTCGCCGCGTGTCCCACTCGCACGAGTACCTGGCGCAGGCGTTGGCCGAGGCTGAGGAGGCGGTAGGCGAATACCGGCGACTCGTCGTGGGCGATCCCGACCTGCATCTGCCCGGTCTGGGGATCGCGCTGGACCACTACGCACTCGTCCTCGGCCTGTCAGGGAGAAGGGCTGAGGCCGTTCCGATCGCTGAAGAGGCCATCGACGTCTTGCGCGATCTGAGCGGCCGCCGCCCGGACATGCACGCCATGAGCCTCGCCTCATCACTGATGAACCTCGGCAACCAACTGGCCGAGCTTCGCCACCACGACCAGGCCCTCGTCTCGATTCGTGCGGCCGTGCAACTGTGCCGCCGTCACGGCTCCAGCCTGGAGCTGGCCTCATCCCTGGAGCACCTCGGCATCAAGCTGGGCGAAATGGGTCTTTCCGGCGAGGCGCTCGACGCGCATACCGAAGCGATGGAGCTGCGCCGTCCGCTCATCGAAGCGGGCTCGACGGAAGATGCCATCGACCACTGGGGCGGGCTCCTCGCGCTCATCCACCAGTTGCACCAGATGGGCCGCGACGACGAGGCCCAGCCGTACCAGGACATGGCCACCCGCTACCACCGCCACGTCCGCGAAACTCAGCCCGGCTTCATCGGCTTCATGGATGACCTGCTGGCGCAGCGTGGCTACACCGTGACCACGACCGGCTTCCGTCGCAACGGCGGATCGAGGGCGGATCGCGTGCACGAGTTCAACGAGGAAGGCCTGCGCCTGATGGGGGAGGGGCGCCTCGATGCCGCCGTTGCGCAGTTCCAGCAGGTGATCGACCTCCTGGAGGAAGAGTCCACCGACGCCATGCTGGCCTCTCCGCTCCATAACCTCGCCGTGGTGCTGTCCAAACTCGGCAGGTACGGCGAAGCCGTCGAACCCCTCGAACGCGCTGTGAACCTCCATCGCATCGCGGCGAGAACCGACGACCGCCGCCGGCCCCAACTCGCCTCCTCCCTGAACAACCTCGGCTGGGCGCTGCTGGCAGTCAAGAGATTCACGGACGCTTTGACTCCACTGAACGAGGCGATCGATCTCCACCGCCGAGGCGTCGATTCGCCCGCCGGGCTCGCCCGCAGTCTCTACAACCGCGGCGTTGCCCTGGGGCACCTGCGCCGCCACAGTGAGTCCCTGACCTCGACGGAGGAAGCCATAGCTCTGCTCCGTCCGCTGTACGTCCGCGAGCCCGACGCCCATCGCGACGGCTTCTACGACGCGTTGATGTGGCTCGCCAGGCAGCTCAGACACCTCGGCCGCCCCCGCGAAGCCCGCGCCGCCGCAGGCGAGGCCAAACGCCTTTAGAGGGGCGCCCTGCTGCGCCTCGGCTGTCACGTCCCGCCCCTGACGCGGGAGGTCCTCCGCCAAGTCGAGCCCTACCTGTCGCGCACGCAGGAATGCCTTCGCACAGTGCATGTACAGCTCTTCGACCTCGACGAGGACCGCCAGCCGCGGCCGCTTACCCTGGACCGTGAGGTCGTCGAAGAACGGCGCGTCCGACACGAGCGTCGCGCGCCCGTTCACCCGCAGGGTCTCGTTCATCCCCGGCACGAGGAACAGCAACCCCACGCGGGGGTTGTCCAGCACGTTGCGGAAACTGTCGAGCCGGGCGTTGCCGGGCCGGTCGGCCAGCGCCAGCCGATGGTCGTCGAGGACGAGCACCGACCCGGCGGGGTCCCCTCGGGGCGAAACGTCGCAGGTCCCGTCCGAGTTCGAGCTGGCGGAGATCAACGCGGCGTTGACCGAGGCAGCACCCGACGACTCCAGGTCTACGTCAGCTGACAGCTGAAGGACGCTGCAGTGTCCTGCCGGTCGCGTAGCGGTAGGAGGCAGCGACGACGCTCTTGGCGACCTCCAGTTCCTCCTCGGTGCGAGGCCCGTAGAGCATCACCACGTTGATCGTCGGTGAGTACAGGGGGTGGCGCTCGCCCCAGCCCTTGACGATGAGTTCCTGCTGGTCCTCCTGAGACAGGGCCAGGTGCAGGCTGCCGTCGGTGTGGACGTGAGCGAACTCGGCGATCAGGCGGGGCGGCAGAAGCACCGCTCCCTCGGGTGGCTTGGTGTCGCCTTCCAGGAAGAAGGCGGTCGCGCCTGGCTCGGAGATCTCGCTGGGCCTGATCTCGGTCGCGGGGAGCGCGGTGCTCATCCACCTCGTCAGCTGTTCGCGGATCTCGTCGGGGCTGAGCTGGCTGAGCTGGACGTGCGGCACGGACGGTCCTGTCTTGGGACGGTCGCCCGCGCGGGTGGGCAGGGTCATCATTGTGGTCTCCTCAGAAAGTGATCACGATCTTGCCGCGCGCGTACAAGGTCGAGATCAGCCGTCCACCCTGCCGGACGAGCGCTGCCGTCGAGGCGAGTTCGGGGCCGGCGTTGATCAGGTCGACGACTGAAGCCGGCGGGCGCTCGGGCGCATCGGACACGCGAAGCTGGTCAACAGCGCCATAACCCGGCGCGACAAGGGCTTTCATGGGAACAAGCCTGCGGGTGAGACGTGAGCTGACGCACTGCCCGCTCGGCTGGTATCCGCTGCCCGAACGAGCGGCCCTAGCATGAGGCCATGCGCCTGCCTGACCCCGCCGTCGCACTCGCCGCCGCCGCTTCCGTGCTCCGGGCCCCGGTCGGCGGCATTCTGGAGCCCCTGTCGGCAGCGCTGTCGGAGTACCTGCCGCACCGGGCGCTCGCCATGCTGACCGGTGACTGCGCCAGACACCCCATGAAGGCGTATGGCGAAGCAGCGCTGACCGAGCAGATCACCAGCACCGAGCTGGCCAGGGTGGGCGGGACGGTGGAGCTGGGCAGGCCATGGTTCGGCCAGGCCCACCTGGCGGGCGAACTCATTCCCGCGCTCGCCGTCGCATCCCAGCCACCCGGTGCCGACGGCGCCCTGCTCGTGGTGATGACCGGCGATGAACCCGCCGATGAGGTGCGCGTGCTGGTGCAGGCGCTGTGGGATCTGGTGGCGCTGCACCTGTCGCACCGGGCCGTCAATCTCCGACCGGCCGACCTCAGCGGGAACCGGGTCGCGGCCAGCGAGCGCGCCCGTGCCATCACCGAACTCACCAACGCTCACGCGGCCACGCTCCAGTCGCTGCTCAGCACGTTGCGCAGCCGTACACTCGACGACGCGGCAGCTCGGCGCACCGCAACCGATCTGGCGGTCTCCGCGCTCATCGAACTGCGCGCGGCGGCCGACCTCGACTCCACCCTGAGCGAGGAGCGGGCAGGAGTCGCCTTCAACCGGCTCGCCGGGAAGCTGGCGCCGCTCACCCGCTACAGCGAGGTGTCGCTGGAGCTCAACGGCCCGCGCGAGCCGGATCACGTCCTGCCTGGTGACATCGCCAACGCGGCCCGGGCCCTGGCCAGGAACACCGTCGTCACCATGCTCGACTACGCAGGGCTGAGCAGGATCCGCGTGACCTGGGAGGTATCCGGGGCCGAGCTCCACGTGGCGATCCGCGACGACGGGCCGGGGGTGCTGACCGTCGACGCCCTGCCGGTGCGCCGCCTCACCGAGTTGGCAGCGGCCGTAGGCGGCCGCCTCTCGCTCGACGCGGTTCCAGGCTGGGGCACCACGGTGACCGCGGCGCTGCCGCTCACGCCACCTGTCACGGAGGTTCCTGACGATGCCCTGGCCGTGCTCAAACCGCGCGAGTTGGAAGTGCTCGAACGGCTGGCGCGCGGCTTGCGTAACCGGCAGATCGCCGAGGACCTGCTGATCAGCCAGCACACGGTGAAGTTCCACGTCGCCAACATCCTCGACAAGCTGGGAGTCGCCACCCGTACCGAGGCCGCGGCTCTCGCCCACATCCATGGCCTGAGTGTCTGACCGAGGGCAACGATGATCACACGCGTCTCGGCTGTGTAAAGGCACGGGCCGCGTGACCGCCAGCGCCGTCTCGCGGCTTCCGCTGCGCGGTCCACCGGGCACCGGGCTCCCATGTTGTCGTCGATCTTCACTAGGGTGCTGTCAGGAGTGCGTCCAGGTCTGTCGTCTCACACGGATATTGGACGCCCTCTGCCCGCTCCGGAGGCCACACCGCAGAGCCTCGCGCCGTTGCGCTCGGCGCGACTGCGTGGCGATTGCAGAATCGAGGTCGGTACCCAGGTGGAAGCCGAAGCGAAGTGTCCTGACATGTCGCGCGATGCGCGTCTTACCGCCCATAGTGCCGTCTCCACATCCCTGGCCTTGTGCAGTGACCGCGCCTTGAGCGAACTCGTGGACACGGCCGTGCCGCTGGGATCCGGCATCGGCGGGAAGTCGGCACTGCTGGAGGTTGCCGGAACCCCGGTCTTTGTCAAGCGGGTGCCTCTCACCGATCTGGAGAGGCAGTCTGAGCATGTCCGATCCACGGCGAATCTGTTCGACCTGCCTGTCTTCTGTCACTACGGCGTCGGCGCCATCGGCGGGCCGGGCTTCGGAGTCTGGAGGGAGCTCGCCGTGCACACCATGACGACAAATTGGGTGCTCGCGGCGCAATATGAGGGCTTTCCACTGACGTACCACTGGCGGGTGCTGCCGGACTCGACGCCTCTGCCCGAAGAACTGGCCGACATCGACCGGGCGGTCGCCTACTGGGGCGGCGGATCGCAGGTACGCCGCCGGATCCAGGCTCTTCAGCAGTCCTCGGCGAGCGTCGCGCTGTTCCTGGAGTACATTCCGCAGAACCTGCACCAGTGGCTGGGTGCCCAGGTCGAGGCAGGCGACCAAGCCGCCAACCGAGCCTGCGCCATGGTGGAGAGGGAACTGGCAGCCGGCATCTCGTTCATGAACAGCCGTGGGCTCCTGCACTTCGACGCGCACTTTGAGAACATCCTGACCGACGGCCGGCGCCTCTACTTCGCCGACTACGGCCTCGCGATTTCGTCCGGGTTCGAGCTGTCGCAGGACGAGGCCGACTTCTTCGGCCGACACCAGACCTACGACCGCTGTTATTCCGCCAAGTATCGGGTGGACTGGCTGGTCACCGCTCTGTACGGACTGCGGAGAGAAGACGGGGAAGGCCGCTACAAGCGGGTGCGCGCCTACGCGGAGGGCGAGCGCCCCACAGGAATCCCGGAGGAGGCCGCAGCGATCATCGCCCGGCACGCGCCGATCGCCGCCGTGATGTCCGACTTCTACCGCACGTTCCAGCGCCGGAGCAGACAGGCCACCTACCCGCTGGAGAAGATTCGCCAGCTTGCGGGATCTAGGCCTTCGATACTTACCCACATCGGAACGCCGGATTACATTCCGCGTCCTCGTTTCGGTCCGGGGTTTCATCGGGCCTGACATCCCGGGGTGCTGTGTCGTCGGTCTGGTGAAAAGCCGAGATTCCACACCGATGGGAAGTGATGGGTAGCGATGCCTGCGCACCGCGAGGTAGAGGAAGCCAAGATCAAGCAGCAGGTGGCGAAGATCGTCGAAGGAATCCGCGCCAAGGACCTCGACGGCCTGAGACGGCTTTACGCGACAGACGTCGTCTCCTTCGACGTCGAGCCGCCGCTGCAGCACGTGGGGATAGAGGCGAAGATGGAGAACTGGACGAGGGCGTTCACGTTCTTCCAGGACGTGAACTATGAGATTCGCGACCTGACCGTCACCGTGGGCGGTGACGTGGCATTCGGCCACGGTTTCGGTCGGCTCAGCGGCACGCTGCGGAACGGGACGGCGACGAGTGGCATGTGGGTCCGGGCCACGTACTGCTTCCGGAAGAGCGACGACCATTGGTTGATCGCGCACGACCAGGCCTCTGTGCCGTTCGACTTCGCGAGCGGCAAGGGCGTGGCCGACCTCGAGCCCTGACGAGTCGCCGACGTTCGGGGGCGTCCGTCGTTGAGACCCGGCCACGGGTCCAGAGTGCCCGGCACCGGTGTGGTGCCGGGCACTCTCCGAGGTTCAGCGACGGCCTGCGGCAACGGCTTTCGGACGTGGATGTCTGCGTGCCGGACCGGCGAACGGTGATGCCGGCATTGAGGTAGTCATGATGTCTCTGAGCTTCCTGTTCGCTGGATGATGATGTGTTCGTCTGGGCAGTCCGACGACACAAACGCGCGGAATGTCAGGCGACGCGCCGACCTCACAGGTCGGCGCGCTATCTCGTCGAACAGGTGAAGGCAGAAACGACCTAGGGAGCCATCGACACCATGACCACCCGATCCGAGTCAGGACACGGCCTGAGTGCGATCATGAGCGAGCGGCGCCAGCTGATCAATTTCGCCTACCGGCTCCTCGGCTCCCTGGCCGAGGCCGAGGATGTCGTGCAGGAGGCCTACGCCCGCTGGTATGCCATGTCCCGGCAGCAGCAGGACGTCATCGAGTCCCCCGGCGCCTGGCTGACGAGGGTCGCCGGGCGCATCTGCCTGGACGTGCTCGGCTCGGCGCGCGCGAGGCGGGAGCGGTATGTGGGGGAGTGGATCCCCGAGCCGCTGCCCGAGCGCACGGAGTGGATCAGCGCGCGACCGGGCGGTGCGACGATCGACCCGGCCGACTGGGTCACCCTGGACGAGTCGGTCAACATGGCCTTCCTGGTCGTGCTCGAATCGATGACCCCGGCCGAACGCGTCGCATTCATCCTGCACGATGTCTTCTGCCACTCCTTCGCCGAAGTGGCCGAGATCGTCGGCCGGACTCCGGCGGCATGCCGCCAGCTGGCCTCCTCGGCCCGCCGCCGCATTCGCGAATCGCAGAGCCCCGCGAGTCCGACAGCCCAGCAGGCCCGCATCGTCCGGGACTTCAAGCAGGCATGGGAGGCCAAGGACATCGACGCCCTGATCGTCCTGCTCGACCCCGACGCCACGGCGATCGCCGACGGCGGCGGCCTCGCCATCACCTTCCTGCGCCCCATCGAGGGCGGCGAGCAGATCGCGCGCGCCTGGGTCGAGATCGCCGAGCAGAGGCCCGGCAACATGACGTTCCTGGAGCGTACGGTCAACGGTCAGCCCGGTCTGGTGGCTCAGCAGGACGGCGTCACCGTGACGGTGTTCGCGTTCGAGGTCGCGGGCGATCGAATCAAGCGCATCTGGGCGGTACGCAACCCCGACAAACTCCGTCGCTGGACGACGGGCTGAGGCGTGTCTCCGGACGCCCTCGCCGCCGACCTAGTCATGCCTGAAGCACGCCGCGTGTTCACGGAACTCACCGCGCTCGGCCTGGTCGACGAGGCCATGACCGCGCTCACGCCGGCCGACGCGATCGACCTGCTCGTACGACGGCGCCTGGAGCAGACCCAGCGCCGGCTCACCGACTGAACATGGCCTGGGACGTGCTCACCGAACTGACCGAAGCACCCGCGCTGACGCGGTCTGACCAGCTCGTTGGGCCACTGCAGGTGTGTGTCCTTCACCATGTCATGCACCTGGTGCTCAACCGATGTGATGTCGTCCGTGGCGTCGGCCGGCGGAGCCGTGACCCGTATCACACCGGGGCCTGTCACGTTCCCGGCGCTCATCTCGTCCGTGTAGCGCGCAACTGGCCTATCGCTCTCACGGACAAGGGGACCATCGTGTTCGCCGCCTACCTCGTGATCACTCTCCTCGCCTCGGCCGTCGTCGGCTTGGCCGCCATCGCCAACGTCATCGGCCATGAATACCCCAAGAAGCAGGCGGACCAGCTTCGCGTGCCCCGTTCATGGACGCTCCCGCTGGGCGTGATGCTGGCGGCGGGCTCGCTGGGACTGCTGGCCGGGTTCGCCGTTCCGGTGCTGGGCCTGCTCGCCGCCGCCGGCCTCGTGTTGTACTTCCTCGGCGCGTTCTGCGTTCACCTGCGGGCCCGTGACCACCACTTCGGCGCATGGTCGGTGTTCTTCACGCTGGCGGCGGCCGCTCTGGCCGTGAACGTGGCCTACTACTGAGTTCCGGCCCGAGCCGAGATCAGGTCGTCCGCGACGCCTCAGCCCGCAACCTTCTGACCTGCGGCGGAGGCTTATCGTTCAACTCCGGCCGGATAGTCCCAAGACCCCGAGCAAAAGCGGCGGGGTCGGCGCGCGCATCACGACAGTCACCCATTGTTATTGGCCGCAACTCTCGGTGTCGTACACCGGGTCTCGCTACCGGGCGGGCGGGTTTGCGACGCGCTGGGCGTTGACCCCCCACCTTTGCCGGCCCCAGGCTGCGCCGTCGGGTTGCTCCGGAACGCACAGTCGGCCCTCGCGGCCGCGCGTGCACGCGGGTGATCGGTGCACGTCGCCATTGGAACGTGCGCTCAGGGATAACCCCATGGTGGACGTTTCAGCAGCCCAGAATGATGGCTTCGCCCGCCCACGGAGGAGGCGGCCGATCGTAGGAAGGCGCGGTCGCCGGGCGGCTCAGTCCAAGATCGACGAAAGGGCCGCAACATGACGATCAAGATTGCAGCGATGGAGGTCGGTTTAGCCGTGAGGGCTTCTCCAGCGCGTCGCTTGATCGCGGCGTCGGCGGGCGGCGCGGATCTGCGGTTTCTCCTGAACGGGTTCCCAGCCGCCAGATACGAGGTCGGGGAGGATCCGCGCCCGAAGCGAGAAGAGCAGACCACGGTCGCAGGATGGAAGCGGCCGGCAGCCGACAACACGATGAGCGGGCAGCATCCCGTGCTCTACTGCGTGTTTCCCGATTCAAAGGAGCGCAGGCCTTCGACGGCAAGGCGAAGTAGTGACCCCTGGTTTCTCCCGGTCTCCCCAGCGCGGAGATGATCAACAAGGATCATAGTCTGAACGACTTCTGCAGCCGACGTCCGCTATGGGCAGGCGGCGAGGAGGGCCTGGCGGAAGTCGGTCGCCGTTTGAAAGCCGATGGCGGGGCGCTCGCCGAGGGCATGGTCGATGACGTCGGCGAGGGGACTCGGGATGGAGGGGTCACGTCGGCGGATGGGGACCGCAGGTGATTGGAGCACGGTCTGCCAGACGTCCTTGGCAGGGGTGAAGTCGCGCGGGTAGGCGCCGGTGAGGCAGTGGTAGAGGGTGGCGGCGACAGCCCACACGTCGACCGCCGGGTCGGCGTTCTTGAATTGGACGACCTGCTGGCGGGGCATGAAGAAGGGTTTGCCCGCAGCGGCTCCGGTACGGGTGAGGCCGCTGAGGCCGTTCTGGTCGAAGGACTTGGCCAGGCCGAAGTCCGCGATCTTGGGGACGTCGGCGAGCAGGATGTTGTGCGGGCTGAGATCGCGGTGGACGACGGTGTTGGCGTGCGCGTGGGCCAGGCCGTCCAGGGCTTGGACGATCAGCGGGACGGTCTCGCCCACGGGCAGGGTTCCACCACGCTGCCTCAGCAACTGGTCCAGGCTGCCGCCGGGACAGTATTCAAGGGTGAAGAAGAACGCTCCGTCGGCGTAGCCGTAGTCGTAGAGCGCGGCGATGTTGGGATGGCGCAGCGTGGCGCTGAACGCGGCCTCCTGAAGGAAACGCAGGCGTGCCTCCGCCTGCGCCGCCACCTTCGGCAGCATGAGCTTCAAGGCGACCTGCCGCTCGGCTCTGGGGTCGTAGACCAGGTAGACCGCGCCCATGCCACCGCGGCCGAGCGTGCGCAGGAGTTCGTATCCGGCGATCGAGGCCAGGCCGCTCTCGCCGCCGGGGGCCAGATCGATGAGGGAGCGGACCTTGGCGTCCGGGTCGTCTCCGGACAGGGTGCCGACCGGCATGATCGCGGTGGCCGGCCGAGGGGCGGGCGCCGGAGCGTGCACATCGACGCGGAAGACCGTCTCTCCGAGCTGAATCTCGTCACCGTCGACAAGATCGTGTTCGGGGAACCGCAGCGTGGCCGCCTCCTCGGGCGACAGGCCCTTGTCTCGCTGCCCGATCTTGTTGCCGTTGACGTAGGTGCCGTTCAGACTGCCGAAGTCGCGGATGCGGATCTCCGGCGGATTGATGTCGAGCATGCAGTGGTGCCGCGAGACGGTGCCGTCGTCGGGCAGGCGGGGTGAGCACGGGTCCAGCCGAGATACGGGTAAAACCGGCCATGAGTCGATCTTGATGCCCTTTTCCGCAGGCAGGCATGCGGTCAGCGGTCAACTGTGATCAATTTGAGGGCGTCTTCCTTGTCCTTGTCGGAGGGCAAGCTGTATCGGCGGGTGGTCTCCAGGCGGGCGTGGCCAAGGATCTCGGCGACCAGGACCAGGTCGGTCTTGCCGCGAACCAGCGTGGTGGCGAGCGTGTGGCGCAGGACGTGCGCCGTGGTGGGATCGTCCAGCTCGGCGGTCTGGGCGATCTCGGCGATGATGCCGCCTGCAGCGCGGGCGGTCAGCCGCCCGCCCTTGGCGTTGAGGAACAGGGCCCGGTTGTCGTCGGCATGAGGCCAGTTGGGGCGTTCGTCGAGCCAGAGCTGCAGTTCGGTGCGGAGTTTGGGGTGGATGTCGACCTCGCGGAACTTGTCGCCCTTGCCGTACAGGCGCAGCCGGCCCTTGCGGGCCGACATCTGGATGTCGTCGACGTCGAGGCGGACGACCTCGCTGATGCGGGCGCCGGCGTAGTAGGGGATCAGTGCGATGCACCGGCCACGGGGGGACAGATGCGCCTCCACGGCGCGCAGCCAGCGGATGCGGGCGCGCTCCTCCAGGGCGCGCGGTGCGCTTTTGGGCAGGTCTTCGCGGGCGACGTCGGCCTTGCCCAAGCCTCGGCGAACGTGGAAATCGTCCAATGCGGTGAGGGCGGAGTTGACGTAGACGCGGCTGCGCTTGGCGGGGCCGTCGCGCAGCAGCCACATGCGGTAGTCGCGCACCGCCAGTCCCGCGCCTGCCGATCGGCGAGGGGATCGGCGGAATAGGTGGCGGCGTGATCGGCCAGCCAGGCCAGGAACATGCGCACCCGGGAGCGGTAGGTGCGCCGGGTCTCATCCGACAGCGGCGCGCGCTCCAGCGCCGCGGCGTACTCGCCGAAGACGCCGTCATAGGCGGTCGGGAGCCGGGTGGGGCGGGTGCCCGGACGGCGCCTCGTAATCTCGGAAGTGGATCCGAACCCCTGTGAGGGTTCGGAGCGCGTAATCTCGGAACTCACATCTCGGAGTGTACTTCCGAGATTGAGCTAATCTCGGAAGTCTTCAGCACGGAGCCCTCCCGCGCCTGGCCGCGCAGCGGCGAATCTTGGCGCGTGCGCTCTCTTGGCCTTCACCCGAGCCTTCCGGGCGGTAGGCAGCGTCCCGTGAACTCGTTTCCTCACTCGTGTGAAAGACGGGCGACACTACTTCCTTGAAAAGGCCCAACCACATGCCGCTCAGTACGACCCTGTCTGACGCCGCCCTGATCGAACGGTCGTGGCGAGATCCCGAGGATTTCGCCTTGTTGTTCGACAGGCACGCAGGACACATCCACCGTTATGTGGCCCGCCGGCTCGGCGACGACACGGCCGACGACGTCGTCTCCGAGACGTTCCTCGCTGCGTTCAGGCAGCGCCGCGACTACGACACCGCCCGTCCGGAGGCCCTTCCCTGGTTGTACGGCTTCGCGACCAACTTCATCCGCCAGCATCGGCGCGCCGAGATACACCGCTATAAGGCGTACTCGAAAGTGGGCGTGCTTCCCGACGCCGACGACGCCGCGGAACAAGCTCTTGAGCGGGCGAGCGCGCATGCCGTACGCCGACCTCTCGCCCAGGCGCTCGCCTCGCTCAAGGGCCGTGACCGTGACGTCCTCTTACTCGTGGCCTGGGCCGACCTCACCTACGAGGAAGTCGCCAACGCCCTGTCCATCCCGATCGGAACAGTCCGTTCCCGCCTCAACCGTGCGCGGGCCATCGTCCGCAACGCCCTTGGCAGCACAGACCCCACGACGGAGCAGACCTCATGAATGAACTGAACGACCTGACCGAACTGCGGGACCTGTTCGCCGACAAGCCGCACCCCACGGCGGACCGCCTCTCCTCCGCCCGTACCGCCCTCCTGGCCGAAGCCCGCACGAAGCACCGGCCCCGGACCCAGGCCGGCCTGCGGCGTCTGGTGCTGGCGGGCGGCCTGGTCGCGGCGATGACCGCAGGAGTGATCGCCGTCCAGACGTTCAACCCTTCCGCGCCCGCGAGCGCCGCCGAGGTCCTGAGGATGGCGGCCGACGCCGCGACCGCCACCCCGTGGCCGCAACCCCGCGACGACCAGTACCTCCGCTACGAGCGGATCGCGGAGACGCGCAGCGAAAACGGGGTTCCCAACGTCGGTCCGCGCCACATCACGGGCGAGGTCTGGGAGTCCGTCGACGGCTCCCGCCCAGGACTCCTCTGGCACAAGCCGTCGAAATCCAGGCCACAAGACCACGAGTACAAGGAACTCCTGACCCGGTGCCCCGAACGTGGCGCGGGGCGCCCCACCTACGCCGACCTCCAAAAGTGGCCGACCGACCAAGAGCAGCTCCGGCACAAGCTGGCCGAACGCGGGAACGAAATGGTCCCCAACAAGGACACAGCGACCCAGACCTGGAACGGCGTCCTCAACATCCTCGGCAGCCCGGTCCCGCCCAAGCAGCAGGCAGCCATCTTCAAGATCGCCGCGACCCTGCCAGGCATCGAGACGGAAGAGCTCAAGGATGCCACCGGCAAATCAGGCATCGCCGTGACCCGGGTGGACAACCGAGGCCGCGGGGGCGCCATCTCCCGCGAATCCCTCATCTTCGACAAGACCTCCTACCTCCTCCTGGGCGGCCAGGAACTCGTGCCGGGGCAAGGGCGTGAACTCTGGTCCGTCACCCGTCCGCAGACCACCGACGTACTCCCGGCCTGGTCCAAGTCCTTGAAGCGGAGAGGCTGCCTCTGAGTCTGCGTCCGCCGGACGACGGGCGGGCCGCGCTGGCCGCTTGACTGCGTGCCATAATCCAGCAGCCGGGCGGCCGGCGGACGCCCCCAGCACCGCCCGAGTCGAACGCCTCATGCGAGGTCAGCGACGGGTCCGCATCGTGAAAGTTCGACGTGGAACGTCCCGGTGGCTGGGGCCACGCACATCCGATCAGACCGCCTCAGGCCGGTCATGACGTGCTTGTGGCGATGTCGGTCTCCTCCCCAAGGTTGAGATGCACCTCCATGTTCTCCAGCGGCGCAGTCAGGTCGTAGATGTAGTCGCCGAAGCGGCGCACGTTGTCTTCCTGGTAGGGGGACATGATGGCCACGTCGGCCCGTTGCACCGTCTCGCCCTCGCTGCGCAGCTGGTTGAGCACCAAGGACATGTCCAGCGTGGTCTGGTACATGACCAGGTCGGCGACCAGGATGTTGAACTTGATCGCCTTCTCCTGTTCCTCCGGGTCGTTCTCGGCGATCACTCCGTTGTTGCCGAACCCGATCCACTTGGAGAAGTTGTTGTAGGACTCGACCATGTTGGTGGCCCGGGTGATGTTCTCCCGTAGCGCGGCGTCGGAGACGTACCGAAGAAGCACCATGGTGCGGATCACGCGGCCCAGCTCGCGGAAGGCGCGGTAGATCTTGTTGCGCTTGGAGTCGTGCCGCAGCCGCCGCAGCAGCGTGATCGACGACAGCTCACCTTCGCGGATGAAGATGGCCACCTTCATCAGGTCCTGCCAGTGATCCTCGATCAGCTGCCAGTTGATCGGCTCGCCGAACAGCGCGTCGATATGCCGATAGCGCACGCCCCGGCTCGGGCCGGTGGAAGGTCAGGTCCCGGAAGTTGCGGATACACGGCAGCAGCTCGAACCCGAACAAGTGCGCCAGCCCGAAGACAGGGAACGACTGGCCTTGCGTGTCGGCATGGATCTCCTTGGGGGCAGCCTCGCTCTCCTGCTCCAGCAGCCCTTCGATGATGTAGACCGCCTCCCACACCCCGCACGGCACAAATCTTGAAAACAGCGCGATGTAATTGTCGGCGATGTGGTGGTAGGCAACGCCGCCGTAGCCTCCATACCGTATGTGGAACTCGGCGATCAGGTTGTCCACGTAGATGTCGTACTTGGTGCCGTCGGCGGCCACCGCGTTTCCCTCCCCCCACAACCTGGGCAGATCCAGCCGCAGGTAGGCGTTGACCACATCGGCGATCGCCTTGTTCAAACTGGTCAGCGTGACATGCTTACGCACCGTGTAGGACAGCTCGTGCGCGCTGATGCGGCCGCCCAGGTGCCGGGCAGCCTGGGCGGCGCCCAGGTTGCAGCCGTAGGCAAAAGCGACCAGCAGGTAGCGCTCCAGCGGGTCGGCCAGCTTGGCCTCCGACCCCGACAGCGGCCCGAAATGCCGGAACCAGCGCAGGTGCCGAGTGGTCCGGGTCAGAATCTCCAGCAGAGAGCGTTCCGGCAGCCGATCCTTGACGACCGTGGCCAGCTTGAGCGCCTCGGCGCTGTGCCCGGCGGACTTGCGGGCCTTGAGCGAGGGCCGGCCCTGTTCGTCGATGAGAAGGTCGGCGTTGTCCGGATAGCCGGCGTCCACGGCCGCGGCCACGTTCTTCATACGGGTCTTCAGCTGCGCCACGAACTCCGAGGCCGTGTCGGTGGCCGCTCCGCAGTCCGCACCCGTAGAAGGCGTTGCGCTCGTGGGCGCCCCCGGCCAGCGGACCCCACTCGGCGGCGGTGAGCACGTTGTAGTGCGCGCACCGGTCATCGCGGGTGTGCCGTCGCAGGCCGATGGTCAGCCTGGCCGCCAGCCCGGCCGCGGCGAAGACCCGGTGAACGGCGTCGGTGACGTGCTCGGCGTCGTCGGCGCTCAGCCGCGCCTCGCCGAGCTGGTCGGCCAGCAGGCTCACATGGGTGGCGAAGTGCCGGCAGGCGTCGACCAGCGCGATCACCGGGTCGGCGCCTTCGGGTGACGGGGCGGCTGTCACGTCCTGGTGTGTCACGACGATGACGGTACGCCGAGACCAGCCCCGCGCGTGTCAGGATTGGCGGCAATCACTCGCCGCACACGTAAGACTGTCGGCGGCTCAGCCCGCTGCGCCGGCCGGGGATGCCGCAGCGGGTGCTCACGCCGGATCGTGCGTGTGCAGGGGGACAGCCGGTTGGTCGCCCCAGGCTTATCACCCAACCGGCTGCCCCCACACCGAGGCCGGCGCCGCGCCGGGCACCAGGCACGGAGCTTGTCGACGGGCGCCAGCCGTGGGACCCGCAGGGGGTGGTGCTACGGCAGAGCGCCAGCCTGCGTCAGCTACACGTGGGGAGGTGGGAATGCGTCAGGTTGGTGCTCGTGGGGGCCACGTATCCGGTGCGACCGAGCTGGTGGTGGCGAACGTAGTACATCCACCCTATGTTGCCCCACCGCTTGCAGGTGGCCAGGGCGGTGGTGCTGTACGGGCCGGTCGGCGTCGCCCGCAGATCGGCTGTGTTCGGGCTGGCCCAGAGCCACGAATTCGGGGCGACGGCGATGGTGTGGCTGCCGACATGAGCCGGGCCGATGGTGTCGGCTTGTGCGGCCGAGGCGACGGCTGTGATCAGGAGCGCTGATGCGCACAGAACCGCCGCTGCAGAGGCCTTCTTTGCCAGTGTCATGGATCCTTCTTCCAAGAAACGATCACGGACTTCCGATCCCTTCACCAGACCGACGATCTGGTTTGCACCAGATCGACAAGACAAAACCTCAGAAAGTGAGCTTTTGCCGCGTCTCGGCCGCGTGGCTGGAATTGATGGCGTACTCCCCAGGTCCCTGGTGTGACACAGTCATCAGCCCTCAGCCCCCGCCCTCTCTGTCAGACTCTCGTGAGACCTGGGGACGAAGTAGTCTTCTGTGACTCAATCAGGGCGAGAACAGGATCTTTCAGACAGTGACCTTGACCG
>NZ_JBHSBI010000032.1:0-147646 GCF_042650645.1 Nonomuraea purpurea | reverse complement strand
GTTTGCTGGGGGTGGGTGGTGCGGTGGTGTTGGTCGAGGAGGATCAGCGCCGCGATGCCGACGCGTGGCTGGATCTCACCCGCCGCCACGGCGTCACCGTATGGAACACCGTCCCGGCCCTGCTCGACATGCTGCTCGTCAACGCGGGCCCCGACGACCTGGCCACGCTCAAAGTCGCCATGGTCTCCGGCGACTGGGTCGGCCTCGACCTGCGCGACCGCCTGGTCGCCCTGGTCCCCGGCGCGCGCCTCATCGCGCTGGGCGGCGCCACCGAAGCCGCCATCTGGTCCAACTTCCACGAAGTAGACGAAGTGCCGCCGCATTGGCGGTCGATTCCGTATGGGCGGCCGTTGCGCAATCAGTTGTTCCGGGTGGTGGATGCCCGGGGCCGGGATTGCCCGGATTGGGTGGTCGGTGAGTTGTGGATCGGTGGCGCGGGCGTGGCCGAGGGATATCGGGGGGATCCGGAGCGGACGGCTGAGCGGTTCGTGTCGGTGGGAGGGACGCGCTGGTATCGGACTGGGGATCTGGGCCGGTATTGGCCGGATGGGACGTTGGAGTTCCTGGGCCGGGCCGATTTCCAGGTGAAGATCCGGGGGCATCGGATCGAGTTGGGCGAGGTGGAGGCGGCGTTGGCCGCTTTCCCGGGGGTTCGGGACGCGGTGGCGGTGGCGGTCGGCGGGCGGTTGGCCGCCGCGGTGGTGGCCGGGGACGGGCTGCCGGCGGGGGTGGAGGAGTTCCTGCGTGAGCGGCTGCCCGGTTACATGGTGCCCGATCAGATGCTGGTGCTGGAGTCGTTCCCGCTGTCCGGCAACGGCAAGATCGACCGCGACGAGCTCGGCCGCATGCTCGACGGCACCGCAGCGGACACGGCCGACGAACCACCACGCGAAGGCATCGAGAGCGAACTGGCCGAGCTCTGGAGCGACCTGCTCGACTGCCCGGTGCGTGGCCGTACGCAGAGCTTCTTCGCGCTCGGCGGCGACAGCATCACCGCCACCCGCATGATCGGGCAGGTCCGCGCCCGTTACGGAGCCGAGGTGCCGCTACGCCTGCTGTTCGACCGGCCGACCGTGGCCGACCTGGCCGCCGCCGTCGAGGAACAGGGCGAACACTACGAGGAGGGCGTGCTGTGATGGACCGGGACGGGTCCGCCAGGAAACTGATCGACGAACTCGCCGCAGCCGGAGTCCAGCTGTGGGAGGAGGACGGCAGGCTGCGCTTCCGCGCCCCCAGCGGCGTGATGACGCAGGAGCGCAAGGCCGCGCTCACCGCGCGCCGCGAGGCCGTACTGGAAGAGCTGCGCGGTCCCGTCGCGGTCGCGCACCCCGAACAGCGCCACGACCCCTTCCCCGTCACCGACGTGCAGGCCGCCTACCTGATCGGACGGCGTGAGACGTTCGCCTACGGCGGCGTCGGATGCCACGGCTACGGCGAGATCGAACTGCCCGGCCTCGACGTGAAAAGGCTCGAGGCGGCCTGGCGGCGGCTGATCGCCAGGCACGACATGCTTCGCGCGGTCATCGAGCAGGAAGGCGCCCAGCGGGTGCTGCCCGAGGTGCCCGAATACCGCATCGACGTGGACGAGGCGGACGAGGCGGGCTTCGACAAGGCCGTCGCCTACACCAGAGCCGAGCTCAGCCACCGCGTCTACCGGCCCGACGTGTGGCCGCTGTTCACCTTGCGCGTCACCCGCGCCCCCGGCAAGGCGCTCCTGCACTTCTCCATCGACTTCCTCATCTGCGACTTCGTCAGCATCCGCGTCCTGCTCGACGAACTGCACACCGCCTACCACCATCCGGACCGGGAGCCGCCACCTCTGGAGATCACCTTCCGTGACTACCTGCAGGCCGAGGGGGCGGCCCGCTCCGGCCCGCTCGCCGAGCGCGACCGCGGCTACTGGCTGGACCGCCTGGACGAGCTGCCGCCGGCCCCCGAGCTGCCGCTCAACGCGGACGCCGAATCCGCGCCGCCCAGGTTCGCCCGGTACGAGCTGAAGCTGGCGGAGGAGGAATGGGCCGCACTGCGCCGTCGCGCGGGCGCGAACGGCGTCACCCCGTCCGTCGCGGTGCTGGCCGCCTACGCCGAGGTCATCGGGCGGTGGAGCGGCCGGCCCCGCTTCACCCTCGACATCACGCTGCTCAACCGCATGCCGCTGCACCCGCAGGTCAACGAGCTGGTCGGCGACTTCACCTCGGTCAACCTGCTCGCCGTCGAGCCGGACGGCAGCCTGGCCTTCCACGCCCGCGCCAAGAACCTGCAGGCCGCGCTCTGGACAGACCTCGACCATCGCCTCTGCTCAGGCGTCCAGGTCGTGCGCGAGCTGGCCCGCAGACGCGGCAGCGCGGCGGCGATCATGCCGGTCGTGTTCACCAGCGCGATCGGCCTGGACGAGGGAAAGGCGCGCGAGGGGTTCGCCCACCCCGGCTACGGCATCAGCCAGACACCACAGGTCTGGATCGACTGCCAGAACATCGAGCACGGCGGCACTCTGGTCACCAACTGGGACGTGCGCGAAGGCGTCTTCCCCGACGGCGTCGTCGAGGACATGTTCGCCGCCTACGAACGGCTGCTGCGCCGCCTGGCCACCGCCGACGACGCCTGGGACGAGGTCTCGCCGGTGCCGCTGCCGCAGGCGCAGCGCGCCCGCCGCGAGCGGGTCAACGACACCGTCGCACCCGTGCCCGCCGGGCTGCTGCACGAACCCCTCCTGGCCAGGGCGCTGCACAGCCCCGACGAGGCCGCCGTCATCGCCGCCGACCGCACGCTCACCTACCGGGAGCTGGTCACCAGGGCGGACGGCGTCGCCCAAGAGCTGGTGCGGAGCGGCTGCGCGCCGGGAGACCTCGTCGCCGTCGTGGCGGGCAAGGGCTGGCGCCAGATCGTCGCCGTCCTCGGCACGCTGATGGCCGGAGCCGCGTACGTGCCCGTCGACGTCGACCAGCCACCCGCCAGGCGTGACCAGATCCTGACGTCCGCCGGCTGCCGCCTGGTCCTCACCGAGGCGGCCCTGGCCGGCCAGGAGTGGCCGCGGACCTGCCGCGCCGTCGCCGTCGACGACCTGGCGGGCACGCTGCCCGGCGTGCTGCCGCCGTCCCCGACGAGCCAGGACGCGCTCGCCTACGTCATCCACACCTCGGGCTCCACCGGCACGCCCAAAGGCGTGATGGTCAGCCACCGGGCGGCGCTCAACACCGTCGCCGACATCAACCAGCGCTTCGAGGTCGGCCAGAACGATCGCGTGCTCGGCCTGGCCAGTCTCGGCTTCGACCTGTCGGTCTACGACATCTTCGGCCCGCCCGCCGCGGGCGCCGCGCTCGTGCTGCCGGCACAGGATGGCCGAGGCGATCCGGTCCACTGGGCCGAGCTGGTCGCCGACCACGGCATCACCCTGTGGAACTCGGTGCCCGCCCAGCTCCAGATGCTCGCCGACTACCTGCGCGCCGCTCCCGAGGTGGACCTGCCGACGCTGCGCCTGGCCCTGCTGAGCGGAGACTGGATCCCCGTCCCGCTGCCCGACCAGATCCGCGGCGGGCTGCCCGGCCTGCGGGTGATCAGCCTCGGCGGCGCGACGGAGGCGGCCATCTGGTCCATCTACCACCCGATCGGCCAGGTCGATCCCGCCTGGCGCAGCATCCCGTACGGCGTGCCGCTGGCCAACCAGACCTTCCACGTCATGGACGCCGCACTGCGCCCGAACCCCGACTGGGTGACCGGCGAGCTCTACATCGGCGGGATCGGACTGGCCGAGGGCTACCTGCACGACGGCGAGCGGACCGCCGAGCGGTTCATCACCGAGCCGGCCACGGGAGACCGCCTCTACCGCACCGGGGACCTGGGCCGCTATCTGCCCGACGGGACGATCGAATTCCTCGGCAGGCAGGACTTCCAGGTCAAGATCCGCGGCCACCGCATCGAGCTGGCCGAGATCGAGACGGCGCTCGGCACCCACCCCGGCGTGGCCGGATGCGCGGTCATCGCCCACGGCGACCAGCCGGCCCAGCGCCGCCTGGCCGCCTTCGCCGAGCAGGCCAGGCGGGAGCCGCCGCCACTGCCCGACGGGAACGACCTGGCCGGCCGCGCGGCCCGGGCGGGAGCCGAGATCCTTGAAGGGCTGAACGTCCCCGCCTACCTGGCATTCCTCCGCAAGCTGGACGAGGCGGGCCTGCTCGTCATGCTCGACGCGTTCCGCCACAGCGGGTTGTTCACCGGGCCCGGCGACATTCACACCCTTGACGAGATCAACGCCAGGCTCGGCGTGGCCCCCAGGCACCGGCGGCTGGTCCGCCGCTTCCTGCGCGCCCTGACCGCGGAAGGCGTGCTCGGGTTGAGCACGGGCGGCCGCTACCAGCTCCGCAGGACAGTCGACCAGCACGAACAGGCCAAGGCGTGGCGACCGGTGGCGGCCCTGGCCGCGGCCGCCGGGCAGGACGACGCCGAGCTGCTCGGCTACTTCCGCACCTCCGCGCAACGCCTGCCCGACCTGCTGAGGGACGTCGAGGATCCGGCCAAGCTGCTGTTCCCCGAGGGCCGCTTCGACGTCTCCGACCGGCTCTATTCCGGCACGCTGTTCAACCGGTGGGCAGGCCGGATGGCTGCCGCCACCGTACGCGGACTGCTGGAAGGCCACCGGGGAACGGCCCGCGTGCTCGAGGTCGGAGCCGGAGCGGGCGGCACCACCGCCGAAGTGCTCGACCGGCTCGACGGCATCCCCGTCGACTACCTCTGCACCGATCTGTCCCCGTTCTTCCTCGACGAAGCGCGGCGGCGCTTCGGCCACCGGACCGACGTCGGTTACGCGCCGCTCGACCTGGACGTCGACCTGCGCTCCCAAGGGCTGGCGCCCAACAGCGTCGACCTGGTCGTCGCCGGCGACGTGCTGCACGCGACCCGCGACATCGGCGCCACCCTGGCCAACCTTACCCAGGTGCTCAAGCCGGGCGGCTGGATCGTCTTCGTCGAGATGACCCGCGACCACTACCAGATCATGGCCTCGCTCGAACTGCTGGTCCGGCTCGACCAGAGCCTGGGCGACTTCGCCGACCTGCGACGCGGGACGGACGCCACATTCCTGGACGCCGAACAGTGGACCGCGATGCTGGAGCAGGCGGGGGCCGAGCCGGTGCTGTGCCTGCCCGGCCCGTCCGAGGCGATGGCCGAGGTGGGCATCCGCGCCTTCGCCGCCAGAGTCAAGGCCGGCAGGACTCCGCTCGACCCGGCCGAACTGCGCGAACATCTGGCCGCCCGGCTGCCCGACTACATGATTCCGCCGGCGATCCAGGTCGTGGACGCGCTGCCGTACAACAGCAGCGGCAAACTGGACAGGTCGGCGCTGAACCGCTGGGCGGACCGCGGGGGGAGCGCCCCGGCGGTGGCGGGAGAGGCGCCGAGGACCGGCCTGGAGCGGCGGCTGGCCGCGATCTGGGGCGAGGTGCTCGGCGTCGAGCACGTGGCACGCGACCACGACTTCTTCGCCCTCGGCGGCGACTCGCTGCAGGCGGCCAGGCTCGGAGCGCGGATCATCGAGGAGATCCCCGAGGCCGCCGAGGTCTTCTTCGACGAGCTGCTGCGCAACGTTCTGGAGAATCCGCAGGTGGCGGCGCTGGCCGCCTACCTGACCGGGCAGGACTCGGCCCTGCCCGCCGAGCCGGACGCGCTCGCCGAGCAGCCGGAAGGCGAGCCCGTGCTGGTGCCGCTCGGTGGCACGGGTGAGCGGCGCTACCTGCTGGCGCACGACGCCACGGGCTCCTTCGTCGGCCATCCGCGCCTGCTCAGGGCGCTGCGGGAGCGCGGAACCGTGTTCGGCGTGTCGGGTGAGCTCCTGGCCAGGCATCGCGACCTGCCCGCCCATCTGCTGCGCGACCGGCTGGTCGCCGATGTGGTCGCCGAGGTGCCGAGGCAGGGATCGTACCGGGTGGTCGGCTATGGCAGCGGCGGCGCGCTCGCGCTCCACCTGGCCAGGCAGCTTGCCGAGAGCGGCGTCGAGCTGACGGGCCTCACCCTGACCGATCCGCTCGCCGACGACGGGCCCGCCGACCCGTGCGCCACCGACATCACCGTGATCCGCACTCCCGGCGGGCCGGACATGGCCGACTGGTGGGAGCGCGTCTGCCTGGGCCGATTCCAGGTGTTCGAGACCGAGGACGCGAGCGCCGCCGCGCTCGGGCGGGCGCTCGACGGCGAGGGCGGCTGATGGGCCGCGTCGCCGTCGTCGGCGCCTACGGAGAGGTGGGCGCCTGCGCCGTCGCCGAACTGGGCGGCGCGGACCTGCGTGTCGGGGGCCGCGATCCGCACAGGACCCAGGCGCTGGCCGAGAAGGCGGGCGCGGAGCCGATGACCGTGGACGTCACCGACGCACGCTCGCTGGCCGCCTTCTGCGCCGGCAGCGATGTGGTGCTCAACTGCGCCGGACCCGCCCTCACGGTGGGGGCCAGGGTGGCCGAAGCGGCGCAGGCCGCGGGCGCCGCCTACGTGGACGCCGCCGGCGACGACCCGCTGCACGCCGCGCTGACCGCGCTGCCGTGGACGGGGAGCCGCCCCGCCGTGCTGTCGGCGGGCATGATGCCGGGGTTGTCCGGGCTGCTCCCGATGCTGCTGGGCCCGTGCGCCCGGCTCACCGGTTACGTCGGCGGCTGCGACACCTTCACGCCGGTCGCCGCGCGCGACTACCTCGCCGCCACCGCCGGCGGGTACGGCCGCAGCGGGGTCGCGTGGCGGGCGGGAGGCAAGATCGCGCTAGGCACGCTGCGCGACGCGCGGATCCCCGGCTTCCCCGGGACCGTCACCGCCGTGCCGTACCTGAGCACGGAGACCGAGCGCCTGGCCGAGCGGCTCGGCGCGGCCGAGGTCGACTGGTACTCGGTGTTCACGGGTCCCCACGTGGTGGCGGCGCTGAGCAGGGGCGAGGACGCCGCGGGACTGTGCGCGGCGGCCGAGCTCGACAGCTTCGGCCGGCAGCGCTACCAGCTCATGGTGTTCGAATCAGGCGACGGCAGGCGGCTCGTCTGCCGCGCCACCGGAGCAGGAGCGCTGAGCGGCGCGGCGGCCGCCACGGCCGTGATCGCGGTGCTGGACGGCCTGGTGCCGCCCGGCGTCTGGCACCTGCCGCAGGCACTCGATCCGCAATGGGCGGTCAGCCGCCTTGCCGCCGGCCCGGCCGTCATCGGCCTGCACGTGCTGGCCGGCGAGGCGGCAGAGGAGGAGGGCACGCTGTGAAAACCCGCGTCCTGGTGGCGGGGACCAAGTTCGGGCAGGTCTACCTGGAGGGGTTGCGCCGCCCTGGCAGCCCGTACGAGCTGGCCGGGATCCTGGCCAGGGGCAGCGAACGCTCGCGCGCCTGCGCGGAGCACTACGGCGTCCCCCTCTACACCGATCCCGGCCAGGTGCCCGCGGACGTGCGGCTGGCCTGCGTGGTCATCCGCGGCGGCCTGCTCGGCGGGCCGGGCGCGCAGATCGCCAGGCAGCTCATGGAGCGCGGCATCCACGTGCTGCAGGAGCACCCGCTCCACCGCGACGAGCTGGCGGAATGCCTGCGCACCGCCGCGGCCAACGGCGTCGTCTACCACCTCAACTCCTTCTACGCCAACACCGCGCCCGTGCGCCGCTTCCTCGCCGCCGCCGCCGAGCTGCGGGCCAGGAGACAGGTTCGGTACGTGGACGCCGCCACCGGCTTCCAGGTCGCCTACGCCCTTCTGGACATCCTCGGGCAGGCGCTCGGCGGGGTGCGCCCGTGGGCGTTCACCCGGCCCGCCGGGCGGGGCGCCGCGATGACCGGGCTGACCTCGCTCGACATGCCGTTCGTCAGCCTGGACGGGGTGCTGGGCGGCATCCCGGCCACACTCAGGGTGCAGAACCAGCTCGACCCCGCCGACCCCGACAATTACGCGCACCTCCTGCACCGGATCACCATCGGCACCGAGGCGGGGAACCTCACCCTGGTCAGCACGCACGGCCCCATCGTGTGGAGCCCGCGGCCCGACTTCCCCCGCGAGGTCCAGACGGCGGAGTCGGGCATCGTGCACTTCGCCCGGCAGGGCGGAGAGGACCACCTCGACGTGCCGAGCGCGATGCCCCTGGGCCCGGCGCAGGCCCCCAGCTACCGCAGGATCTTCGACACCGTGTGGCCTGAGGGCATCGAGCACGCCCTCGGCCGCCTGGCGCGGGCGGCCGAGGCGGGCGATTCACCCCTGCCCTCGGGCCAATACCACCTGACGCTCTGCACGCTGTGGCAGGAGCTCACCGCGTTGCTCGGCCCGCCCGAGCTGGTACGCGCCACCGCCCCAAAGATGCTCGGCCCGCACGAGGTCAAGGAGCTGGGCGCGGCGGCGGAGGGGGCGGCATGAAAATCCAGACCCGCGCCACGCCCGGACAGGACTGGCTGCGCTGCTACCAGCCCAGGCCGTCGGCCAGGATCCGGCTCGTGTGCTTCCCGCACGCGGGCGGCAACGCGGCCTTCTACCGCTCGTGGGCGGCCCGGCTGCCCGGCGAGGTGGAGCTGCTGGCCGTCCAGTACCCAGGGCGGATGGACCGCGCATCGGAGCCGCTGATCCGGCGGATGGACGAGATGGCCGGCCGAGCGGCCGCGGCCGTCGCCCCGTTGGCCCGCATCGGGCCCGTCGCGCTCTTCGGGCACAGCCTCGGCGCGTCGGTCGCCCACGAGACGGCCAGAAGGCTCACCGCGCAGGGGCTGCCCCCGGCGGCCCTGGCGGTGTCGGGGCGGCCCGCGCCGCATCGGCTCCGCGACAGCGCCGTCCACCTGGCCGACGATGACACGCTCTGGGCGGAGCTCGGCAGGCTCGGCGGCACCGGCAACGAGGTGCTCGACAGCGACCCGATCAAGGAGCTGGCGCTGCCCGTGCTGCGCGCCGACTACGAGGCCGCGGAGACGTACACGCCAGGGCCGCCCGATCCACTGCCGGTGCCGACGCTGGCCTTCACCGGCGACGACGACCCTGAGGTCACGCTCGACGAGGCAGAGGCCTGGGCCGAGTGGACCTGCGACTCCTTCCGCCGCATCGTCTTCCCCGGTGGCCACTTCTACCTGGTCCCGGGCGAGTCCCGCGTGGTCGGCGCGCTGCTCGGCCCGCTGTCACGCGGATGGGGGGCGGGACCGTGATCGCCTACCACCGTGCGGAGAACCTGGCCGAGGCGCTCGGCCTCCTGGCCGGGCACCCGGACCGGATCACGCCGCTCGCGGGCGGCCAGTCCCTGCTGCCCGCGCTCAGATCCGGGCGCACGACGGCGGCGACGCTGCTCGACATCGGCCACCTGGCCGAGCTGCGCCACCTGGAGGACCGGGGCGACACCATCGCGATCGGCGCGGCCACCAGGCACCACGAGCTGGCCGGCTCGCAACTACTGGCGGCCAGGGCACCCGCCCTGCGAGCCGCCGCGGCCGCGATCGCCGACCCCCAGGTACGCCACATGGGGACCATCGGCGGCTCCCTGGCCAACGCCGACCCGGCGGCCGACCTGGCCGTGGCGGGGCTCGCGCTGGACGCGCAGGCCGTGATCGAGGGCCCGCGCGGGCGCCGCACCGCAGGCCTCGACGCGCTACGGCTCGAAGCCGGCGAACTGGTGGTCGAGGTCCTGGTGCCCGTGCCGTCCGCCGCCTGGAGCTACCAGAAGTTCAGCAGGAACGCGCTGGACTGGGCGATCGTCGGGGTGGTCGCGGTCACGTCGGACCCGGCCGGGTCCGGCACCGGGCCGACGCGCGTGGCGTTGTCCGGCATGGGTCCGGCGGTCATGCGGGCGCCGGCCGTGGAGGAGGCGCTGGCCCGGGGGCTGGGCGCGCACGCGGCCGCCGAACTCGCCGACGCCGGCACCGCGCCGCCGTCCGACCCGCGCGCCGCCCCCGACTACCGCCGCCACCTCGCCCGCGTCCTGGCACGGCGGGCACTGGAAGAGATCGGAGTGCCGCCATGACCGAGCTTGTCGAGGTCATCAGTGAGCAAGGAATCACGGGGCCGACGAAGGAGGCGGCGTGACCGAGCTTGTCGAGGTCATCAGTGAGCTGGGAAACATGGGCCCGACGAAGGAGGGTTCATGACCTTTCCGCCTGGCCGGACCACGCTTACCGTGCGGGCCACCGTCAACGGCGCCCGCGCGGCAGCCGACGTCGGGGCCGGCACCACGCTGCTCGACTACCTGCGTGACGCGCTCGGACTGAAGGCGGCCAACTCCGGCTGCGACACCACCTCGTGCGGCGCCTGCACGGTCCTGCTCGACGGCCGATCGGTCAAGTCGTGCACGGTGCTGGCCGCACAGGCGGACGGGCGCGACGTCGTCACCGCCGAGGGGCTGGCGACCGGCGACGAACTGCATCCGGTGCAGCGGTGCTTCCGCCGGCACCACGCCGTGCAGTGCGGCTACTGCTCGCCCGGCATGGTCCTGGCGGCCGTGTCGCTGCTGCGTGAGCACCCGGGCCTGAGCGAGGAGCAGGCTCGCGAGGGGCTGCGCGGAAACCTGTGCCGGTGCACCGGCTACCACAACATCATCCGCGCCGTGCTGGCCGCGGGCCAGGAAGGGGAAGCGTGATGCCCACGGGCTACGTTCTGGGAGTGAACATCGGCTTTCACGATTCCTCCGCGGCGCTGCTGCGCGACGGGGCGTTGTGCGCGCTGATCGAGCAGGAGCGGCTGAGCCGCAGGAAGCACGCCGTCGGGCAGCCGCCCGCGCAGGCGGTCGCCGCGTGCCTCGCGCACGAAGGCATCGGCCCGCAGGACCTGGACGCGGTCGCGATCGGGTGGGACTTCCGCGCGTTGCCGCTCGGCCGCAACAAACGTTTCAGCCCCGAGGGCCTGCGCGCCATGCTGTTCCCTGACGCGGAAGGGCTGGAGATGCCCCCGGTGCGATGGATCCCGCACCACGTGGCGCACGCGGCCAGCGCCTACTACAGCGCGGGCGTGCCTGACGCTGCCGTGCTGGTGATCGACGGGGCGGGGGAGAGCCAGGCCACCTCGATCGGCAGCGCGCTCGACGGCGAGATCTCGATCCTGCGCGAGTGGCCGGTGACGCAGTCGCTCGGCTTCTTCTACAACGCCGCGGCCGAATGGGCCGGACTCGGCTACTGGGGCACGGGCAAGCTCATGGGGCTGGCCGCGTACGGCAGGCCGGGGCCCGGCATGCCGCTGCGGGCCGAGCAGGGCGGCTACGAGCTGCTCCACGACGAGGCCGCCAAGAAGGTCGGCGTGCGCAACTCGGCCGCGGGACCGCTGCTCGCCTACTACCCGATGGTCGCCGAGGCGGTGAAGCCCGCCTTCGCCCGGGTCTTCCCCTTCGCCGAGCGGGAGGGCGAGGAGCCGATCGCCTACGCCGACTTCGCGGCGAGCGTTCAGCAGGCCCTGGAGGAGGCGGTCCTCGAACTGGCCGCCGAGCTGCGACGCCGGGTGGACAGCCCCGTGCTGACGCTGTCCGGCGGCGTGGCGATGAACTGCACGATGGTCGGCAGGCTCGTCCGCAGCGGCCTGTATGACTCTATCTATGTGCCGCCCGTCCCCACCGACGCGGGCGTCTCGCTCGGCGCCGCGCTGGTCGTGGCCAGGGAGGGCGAGCGGTTCGAGCCCACGCTCATCGACCACGCCTACTGGGGCCAGGACGTCACGCCCGCCTCCACGGACGCGGCCGTGGCGGAGGCGGGGCTGTTCGCCAAGCGGCTGGAGCTGCCGGAACTGGCCGCGTTCGTGGCGGGCCGCATCGCCGCCGGCGACGTGGTGGCCTGGGCGCGCGGGCGGGGCGAGATCGGGCAGCGGGCACTGGGCACCCGCAGCATCCTGGCCGACCCACGCGATCGCAGGAACCTGGAGAGGCTCAACGTCATCAAGGGGCGGGAGATGTGGCGCCCAGTGGCGCCGAGCATCCTCGCCGAGCACGCAGGCACCCTGATCGAGGGCCCCCTCATGGATCCCTCACGGTTCATGCTCGCCGCCGCCCCGGTACGCCGGGAGGCGTGGACGAGCGTGCCCGCCGTCACGCACGTGGACGGATCAGCGCGGCCGCAGACCGTCCACCGCGCCACCAACCCGGCCTACTGGGCCCTGATCGAGCGGTTCCGCCAGGCCACCGGGGTGCCCGCCGTGGTGAACACCTCGTTCAACCTCGCGGGGGAGCCGATCGTGAACTCCGCGGCCGACGCGGTCTCCACGTTCCTGCGCGGCAAGGAGCTGGACCTGCTGGTGCTGGGCGAGAGCGTGGTGGTGCGCAGCGAGGGCGATCTGCCCTGACCACCGGGGGCTCCCGGCGGCCCGCTCACCAGGGGCGGGCGCCGGACTTCCTGGCGGCCCGCCACTGCCGGCGCAGCCGGTCGGCGAAGAAGTCGCGGTTGACCCAGTAGAACTCCAGCCAGATGTCGTCCGGGTCGCGCAGCCAGATCTGCGAGCCCGCCTCGTGCGCGGAATCGGTGACGCCCGAGTGGGCGACGCCCTGCTCGTCCAGGTGCTTCACCCACAGCTCGAGCTCCTCGCGCTCGGGCACGTGGTAGGCCAGGTGGTGCAGTCCCACCCGCCCCTCGGAGAAGGCGTCGCCGTCGATGCCGTGCTCGGGCCGCCCGAGCACGACGGAGGCGAACGAGGCCGGATGCAGCAGGGTGCGGAAGCGGAACCCCGACTCCGGCGGGGTCACGTCGTTGACCTGCACCATCTCGAACACCTTGCAGTACCAGTCGGTGCTCGCCTCCAGGTCGGTCACGGTCAGGTTGATGTGGGTGCGTCCATCGAGTCGCGGCATGGCTCAGCGCGCCCCCGCCTCGATCACCGACATGGTCGGCGTCCTGCTCACCCCGGCCATGCGCAGCCCGGCGGCCTCGAACAGCGACCTGAACTCGGCCTGCGTCCTGGTGTGCCCGCCGAACAGGGCCAGCGCCTTGACATCCATGATCTTCCCCACGTCGTAGCCGTCGCCGCTTTCGCGGATCGACTCGACCACCAGCACACGGCTGTCCTCGCGCATCGCGGCCCGCACGTTGCGCAGGATCAGCGCCGCCCGCTCGTCGTCCCAGTCGTGCAGGACGGTCTTCAGCAGGTAGGCGTCGCCGCCCTCGGGAACGGCGCGCAGGAAGTCGCCGCCCACCACCTCGCAGCGCCCGCTCACCCCGGCCCTGTCCAGGACCTGCGGCACCTCGGTGACCACGTGCGGCAGGTCCAGCAGCACGGCCCGCATCTCCGGCAGCCTGCGCAGCAGCCCCGCGAGGAAGGTGCCGTGCCCACCCCCCACGTCGACCAGCGTGCCGATGCCCGACCAGTCCACGGCGGGCACCAGCGTCCGCAGCACCAGCGGGTTCACGCTCTCCGCCGACCGTTCGAACCGCACGCACTCGTAGGGGTGGGCGGCCATCCAGTCGTAGTACGGCCGGTCGTGCAGGTCGTCGAAGGAGGTGCGGCCCGTGCGGATGCTGTCGCTCAGCCGCGCCCAGGACCGGATGTCCGGCGGCATGAGGGGAAAACACTCCCTGACCGAGAACGGATGGTCAGAACGCAACGGCTCGGCCATCGGCGTCAGCTCGAAGACCTCCGGCGACACCTCGGCGAAGATCCCACGTCCGGCCAGCGCCCGCAGCACGCGCAGCAGCGTGGGCGCATGCGTTCCCGTCGCCTTGGCCAGCTCCTCGACTGATCGCGGCCCTTCGGTCAGCTCGTCGGCGACCGAGAAATCGCACACCACCCTGATGGCGAACGGCACGATGTAGTCGGCGAGCTCCGTCAGTTCGGTGACCGCCTGGATGTCGATGCGTGGACGCGTGACCACTCCGCCGCCTCTCCTCGAAGACACAACACTGCTATCAAGATACGAGAAGCTTTGAATAGAAGATAGCTTTGGGCGTAGCGTTCCGGTATGCACCTGAATGTTTTCACGCAGTGCTCCCCCTCTCCCCAGTTCAAGGGGTTCTGGCGGCATCCCGCCGACCGCACGGCGACCGGCTACCGGTCGCTCGACTATTGGACGGGCGTGGCCAGGCAGCTCGAGGCGGCCTGCGTGGACGCGCTGTTCTTCGCCGACATCCACGGCGTCTACGACGTCTACCAGGGGTCGTGGCGGCCTGCCGTGCGGCAGGCCGTGCAGATCCCCTCCATCGACCCGGTGCTGGTCATCCCCGCTCTGGCCGCCGTGACCCGGCGCCTCGGATTCGCCGTGACCTACTCCACCACCTATCACCCGCCCTACGAGTGCGCGCGGTTGTTCAGCTCACTCGACCACCTGACCGGCGGCAGGATCGGGTGGAACATCGTGACCTCGTATCTGCGTTCCGCGACCGAGAACGGGCTCGGCGACTTTCTCGATCACGACAAGCGCTACGACCGCGCCGACGAGTACGTGGCTGTGGCCAGGGCGCTGTGGGAGCGCAGCTGGCAGGACGGCGCGGTGGTCATGGACGCCGAAGCCGACATGTTCGCCGACCCCGGCCTGGTGCACGAGATCGCGCACCGGGGCCGCTGGTTCGACGTGCGCGGGCCGCACCAGTGCGAGCCGTCGCCGCAACGCACGCCGGTGCTGTACCAGGCGGGGGCGTCGGCGCGGGGGCTCGAGTTCGCCGCCACGCACGCCGAGGTGGTCTTCCTCACGCTGCCCGATCCGGCGCGCGGCGCCGAGCAGGTCGCCCAGCTGCGCGCCAAGGCCGCCGAGCTGGGCCGCGACCCGCGCTCGGTCAAGGCGCTGCAGGGGTCGATGGTGATGGTGGCTGGCACGCGTGAGGAGGCCAGGCGGCGCGCGGAGGAGTACGTACGGCTGTGGAGCGGGGAGGGGCAGCTGGCCAAGTGGTGCGGCTGGATGGACGTGGACCTGGCCGCCTACCCCGGCGAGACGCCCGTCTCGGAGATCGCCGGCCAGGGCAGCCAGAGCTTCGTCGGCTTCCTCAAGCGGCTCGGGCCGGACAAGGAGTGGACCGTGGACGACGTCCGCTACCTGGTGGCCACGGCCAGACGGCCGCGCAGGAACAGCCCGGTCACGCTGTTCGGCACCGTCGAGGAGGTGGCGGACCGGATGGAGGAGTGGCTGGAGAGGGCGGACGTGGACGGGTTCAACCTGATGCCCTGCCCGACCACGCAGGGCATCGACGACATCTGCCGGCTGCTGATTCCCGAGCTGCAGCGGCGCGGACTGTTCCGCACGGCCTACGACCCGCAGGAGGAGACGCTGCGCGAGCGGTACTACGGCGCGGGCGTGCGATCAGCGCAGTGCCTGCCGGCCTGACCGCCGCGGCGAGCCCTCGGGCCCTTCTGGCTCCGGTCAGAAGCTCGAGGGCTCGACCTCCTCGCCGACCAGCAGCGCGCCTACCGTGCCGTAGAAGTCGCGGCCGTTGACGAAGTGCTGGGTGGCCGTGTGGATGTCGCGCAGCCGGCGCTGCAGCGGCGAGCTGCTGTACACGGCCGAACCGCCGGCCAGCCCGTGCGCGGCGCGTACGGCCTGCGCGGCCAGCTCGGTCACCTGGGCCGCGGTGGCACGCAGGCACGCCCGCTCGACGGGCGCGGCCACCCGGCCCGCGGCGGCGGACGACCACGCCGTGTCGGCCTCACGGTGCAGCAGCGCCCTGGCCGCCCGCACGGCCATGTGCGCCTCGCCCAGGCGGTCCTGGAACCCCGGTGAGGAGGCCATCGACCTGCGCGCGAACGCGCGGCGCCGACCGGTCACGGCCAGCTCGATCACCTCGTCGAGCGCGCCCTGCGCGATCCCCACGTCCACCGCGGCGATGAGCAGTCCGGCCTGGGCGATGGAGAAGACGGCCCGCTGGGCCTGCGGCGCCTCGCTGTCCAGGCTGAAGCCCCGCCAGGCGGGGCATGCGACCGCGCCGGCCTGGACGTCGTGGCTGGCCGTGCCGCGCAGGCCCAGCACGTCCCAGGTGTCGATCACCTCGAGCTCGGCGGCGGGGATGAGCGTCATCCTGGTCCGCGGCACGCCGCGCGCGTCGACCTGCGGGGTGCGGCCCTCGACGACCAGGCAGTTGAGATAGATCCACGCGGCCTGGGGCGCGCCGGTCACGAACGGCCAGCGCCCGTTGACCCGCCACCCGTGGCCGTCCGCGGTCGCCCGCCCCTTCGGCGCGACCGCACCTGCCCCCATCACGTCGGGGCCGCCGGCGTAGATCTCCTGCTGGGCCTGCTCGGGGAAGCACGCGAAGATCAGATGGGCCAGACCCACCTGGCCTGCCAGCCAGCCGGTCGAGCCGTCCGCGCGGGCGAGCTCCTCGATCACGCGCAACGCCTGCGTGAGAGGCAACTCCTCGCCGCCATGCCGTGCGGGGACGAGCATGCGCAGGCAGCCCGCCTCGGCGAGCTGGCCGACCAGGTCGGACGGCACCCGTCCGGCCTGCTCGATCTCCGCCGCGCGCTTGCCGATGACGGGTGCCAGCTCGACGGCTCTGGACAGGGTCTCGTTCACCGTAGGCTCCCCAGAGGGTCTAGTATCTTGATTTCAGGCTAGTATCTTCTCAGCATATTCGGTAAGCCTTGCATGTTGTTTTTTGATGCGGAGAGCGAGACACATGCTGACCGAGAAGCAAGCCCAGGCGTCGCTGCTCGACTGGATCACCGATCCCGACCCGGCACGCGGCATAGACTTCGCTCGCGGCGACGGATGGGACCATTGGCCCTACGACAGGCTCGCGACGCTGGCCGGGGGCGTGGCGGCCGGGCTGCGCGCCCGGGGTGTGCGCCGCGGCCAGGTGGTCTCGATCGTCCAGGGGGCAGGACCGCACTTCGTCGGCACGCTCTTCGGCGCCATGCTGGCCGGCGCGGCCGCCTCGCCCATCGCGCCCCCGATGACCTTCCAGGACCGCGAGCTCTACCGCGCGCATGTGTCCGGGCTAGTACGCACCGCGCGGCCCGCGCTCGTCGTGGCCGACGCCGGCCTCGTCGAGCGGATCGCCGAGATCGTCGGCGACGTGCCCGTGCTGCCCACCGAGGAGGTGATCGCGGCCGGCGAAGGGGCGCCCGCGATCCGCGACCCGGGCGAGCTGGCGCTGCTGCAATTCACCTCGGGGTCGAGCGGCCACGCGCGCGGCGTCCTCGTGCCGTACGGCGCGCTGGCCGCCAACGTGGCCGCCATCCGCTCCTGGCTCCGCATGACCAGGGACGACGCCACCGCGACCTGGCTGCCCGTGCACCACGACATGGGGCTGATCGGCTGCCTGATCACCCCGGTGGTCAACGGCAGCGACCTGCGGCAGATGCCGCCGGAAGAGTTCATCCGCGACCCCGCCAGGTTCCTGCGCTGCTTCGACGCGGGCGGCGCCGTGCTCACCTCGATGCCCAACTTCGGCCTCGGCTACCTTGCCAGGAGGGTCAGGCCGCAGGCCCTGGACGGGCTCGACCTGTCGCGGCTGCGCGCCGTCATCGTCGGCGCCGAGCGGGTCGACGACCAGGTGCTCAAGCGGTTCTGCCGGTTGCTCGAGCCGTGCGGGTTCAAGCGAAGGGCCGTGCTGCCCGCCTACGGGCTGGCGGAGGGCACGCTCGCGGTCACGGGGCTCGGCCTGGACGATGCGTGGACCACGCTGCACGTGCAGACGTCGCAGCTCCGGCTCGGCGGCCGGGCCGAGAAGCCCGCCGAGCCCGCAGGCCCCGGCGACGCGCGCCAGCCGGTCATCGGGTGCGGCACGCCGATGGCCGGCGTGAGCGTCACCGTGCAGGACGAGGACGGCGAAGCACTCGACGACGGCGTGGTCGGGGAGATCGTCGTCAGCGGCGAGTCGGTGGCCAGAGGGTATGTGACCGGCCAGAGCGGCTCGTCCACCTCGATCGAGGACGGCAGGCTGCGCACGGGAGACATCGGCTTCCTGCACGAGGGCCAGCTGTACGTGCTCGGCAGGCTCGGCGACAGCCTCAAGCTGCGCGGCAGGTCGCTGTTCGCCGAGGATCTCGAGCTGACCATGCACCACGCGGGAGTCCCTCCGCACCGGATGGCCGCACTGCTCGGCCACAGGTCGGGCGCCGCCACCGTGGTCGCCGTCTTCGAGCAAGCACAACAGGGCTGGGTTGAGTCCGCGCTGGAGTTGCTCCCTCGGCATGCGGAAGGGGCCGAGGTCGTGCTGGTGTCCGTCCCGCGCGGGTCGATCGCCAGGACCTCCAGCGGAAAACCGAAGCGTCGCCAGCTCTGGCAGGCCTTTGTCAACGACCGCCTGCAGGGAACCGTGATCACAGGAGGCACATCATGACCGAACAGTCGACCACCACCGCCCCCGGCCGCTCCGAAGAGGAAGTGCGCGCCTACGTCTGCGAAATCATCCTGGAGCTCGCCCCCTCTCCAGGGCAGGCGGCCACGGACGGCGGCGCGCGACTCGTCGAGGACCTCGGCTTTCACTCGCTCGCGTTGCTGGAGCTCGCCTTCACCCTTGAGGACGAGTTCGACCTGCAGCCCATCGACGAGGAGACCGCGCGTCGGATCACCACCATCGAGGCCGTGGGCGGGCACGTCGTGTCCTCCCTGCGTGAGCGCGGCGCGCTGGCCGGATGACGGCCTCGTCACCGGCTCAGAGCGGGCGCGGGAGGGCGCTGAACCTGCGGCTGTTCATGGCCATGCTGCACACCCAGGAGCTGCTGGCCGGCTACCTGGGTGTGCGGCTCGGGCTCTACAGCGCCCTTGCCGAGTGCCCCGCGACCGCCGAGGAGCTGGCGCGACGCGCCGGGATCGGGGCGCGCTACGCCCGCGAGTGGCTGGAACAGCAGGCGGTCGCGGGCTTCCTCGACGTCAGCGACGAGGCGGAGGCGTCCCTGCGCGTGTACACCCTGCCTGCTGATCACGCCGAGGTGCTGCTCGCCTCGGACAGCCCGCTGTCGATGGTGTCGCTCACGATGCTGCCGCTCGGCGGGGTCGCGGCGGCGCTGCCCGGCCTGCTGGAGGCCTATCGCACCGGTGCGGGGCTGGGCGACGACGCGTACGGCCAGGACTGGCGCGAGGGACACTCAGGGGCCAACCGGGCGTTGTTCATGCACGCGCTGCCCGGCTGGTTCCGCTCCGCGCTGCCCGACGTCTCGGCCCGGCTGCGTGGCGGCCCGAGCCGGGTGGCGGACCTGGGGTGCGGCGCCGGGTGGGCGGCCATCGCGATCGCCCGCGCCTACCCGTGGGCCCAGGTGGACGGCTTCGACCTGGACAAGGAGACGATTGCGGCGGCGGGCGCCAACGCCGAAGGGGCAGGGGTGGCCGACAGGGTCGTCTTCCGTGCCCAGGACGCGGCGCACGCGGACGGCGAATACGACCTGGTGTGCCTGTTCGACACGCTGCACGAAATGACCCGGCCGGTCGAGGTCCTGAGGGCCTGCCGCGCGCTGCGCGCGGAGGAGGGCGAGGTGCTGGTGCTCGACGCCAAGGTCGCGCCCCACTTCACCGCGCCCGCGGACGAGATCGAGCGTTTCCAGTACGCCACCAGCGTCCTGCACTGCCTGCCGGTCTCGCAGCTGGGGCCCGGTCAGGGAGGGCCGGGGACGGTGCTGCGCCCCGAGGCGGTCCGCGACCTGGCCGTCGCGGCCGGGTTCGCCGACGCCGTCGAGGTGCCGATCGGCGACCGTTTCCACCGCATGTACCGGCTGACCGGCTGACGAGGTCCGCCTGGTCGCCGGCCCGGCGACCAGGCGGAGGCACGGCTACCCCGTCGCCGAACGAAGAGCGACCTTGTCGACCTTGCCCACCCCGGTCCTGGGCAGCACGTCCACGTAGCGCACCTGGTCCGGCTGCTTGTACTCGGCCACCCCGCGCCCGGCCACGAACGCGCGCAGCTCGGCCAGATCCGGCCGGGTCCCGGCGGTCACCAGCACCGCGCACGTCTTCTCGCCCAGCCTCGGGTCGGGGACCGCGATGACGGCGGCGTCGCGGACCGCCGGGTGCGCCAGCAGATGCTCCTCCAGCTCCTCGGCCGGCACCTTCTCCCCGCCCCTGTTGACCACGTCCTTGATGCGCCCCTCCACGACCAGCTCTCCGGTCTCGGCGAAGCGGACCACATCCCCGGTCCGCAGGAACCCGTCCGGTGTGAAGGCGCGGGCGTTGTACTCGGGCGCCCGGTAGTATCCGCGCAGCACGCACGGACCACGTGCCAGCAGCTCGCCGGCCTCGCCGGGGGCGACGTCCCGGCCCTGCTCGTCCACGACGCGCAGCTCGTCGTCCTCGCAGAGCGGACGGCCCTGGGTGTGGACGGGAAGGTGCGGCGGATCGTCACCTCTGGTGAAGCAGAGCAGCCCCTCGGCCATGCCGAACCAGTGGGTGAGCGTGGCGCCGAGCTCCGGGCGGATGCGTTCGGCCACCTCGGGCCTGAGCTTGGCTCCGCCCACCTCGATCGTCAGCCCCGACAGGTCCGCCTCGAACAGTGGTGCCAGGTCCAGCCAGAGGGGAAGGAAGGCGGGCATGAGCGTGGTCAGCCGCACCCCCTCGGCGGCGATCAGCGGGAACACCTCGTCGGGGCTGGGACTCGCGGCCAGTACGGCGGTGCCGCCGGCCCGCAGCGCGCCCAGCACCCCCGGGCAGCCGAGCGCCGCGTTGTGCGCGACGGGAAGCGCCGCCAGGTAGACGTCGCCTTCGCCGAACCCCATGGCCTCGGCGGTGGCGCGTATCTGGAAGGCGTAGTCGTCGTGGGTGCGCGGGATCAGTTTGGGCAGCCCGGTCGTGCCGCCCGACAGCAGGAAGAACGCCACGTCGCCGGGGTCGGGCGCGGGGAGCCTGGCGGGTTCCGCGTCGATGTCGCCGAGCGGCAGGAAGCCGGGTTTCATGGGCTGCGCGCCTTCTGATCCCGCCACCAGGACGTGCCGCAGCCCCGGCACCTCGCCTCGTACGTCCTCGGCCAGGCCGAGGAAGTCGAACCCCTGGTGGGTGTCCTGGCAGATGTAGGCGACCGCGTCCGTGTGCGCGCACAGATACGCGATCTCCGCGCGCCGGTGCGCGGGAAGCGCGAGGACCGGCGGGGCTCCCAGGCGGAACAGCGCCAGGCAGACGACGACGAACTCCCAGCGGTTCGGCAGCTGCACCACGACTCTGTCGCCCGGCCGCACACCCAGGGCGTGCAGGCCGCCGGCCAGCCGCGAGGCGCGCTCGTCCAGCTCGGCGTAGGTATGCCTGCGGCCCGCAGCCACGATCGCCACCCGTGCGGGGTCGCTCTTGGCGATGTCGGCGGTGAGGTCGCCGAGCACCTCGCCGCGCCAGTAGCCCGCGGCCCGGTAGCGGGCGGCGGCCTCGTCAGGCCACGGAACACATCCCTCGAGCATGCTGACTCCGAAGATACTCGATGACAAGTCTCACACGTACAAGCTAGTGTTATCTTGGATTTAAAGACAAGATACGAGTCGGGGTGTCATGGCGGTTGAGCCCGGCGTCGATCTCGACGCGTTGCACGAGCTGACCAGGCTCGCCGACTATGTCGTGCCCTTCGCCATCCGCGTCGCCTGCGATCTGGGCGTCGCCGACCACCTCGCCGAGGGGCCGCGCACGGTCGATGACCTGGCCGAGGCCACCGGCGCGCACGCGCCTTCGCTGCACCGGCTGCTGCGCGCGCTGGCAGGGGAAGGCGTCTTCGCCGAGACCGAGCCGGGCGTGTTCGGCCTGACGCAGCTCGCCCAGCCGCTGCTGACGGCCCACCCGCTGTCCCTGCGTGCCGCCTATCCGTTGCTGCCCGCCGACATCAACGCGCTGGCCAGGATCGACTGGTGCCTGCGCGACGGCAGGGCCGCCTTCGACCGCGTGTACGGCGAGGACTACTGGAGCCACCTGAGCCGCCACCCGGACCAGAGCGCCGCCGTCGACGCGTGGATGGCCGGCCTCAACCGCGTCCACCTGCGCACCGTCGCCTCGGCCCGCGACTGGGGCGCCGCCCGCACGGTGGTCGACGTGGGCGGCGGCAACGGCGCGTTCCTGGCGGGGCTGCTGGCCCGCCACCACGGCCTGCGCGGCGTGCTGCTCGACCTGCCGCACGTGGTGGCCGCCGCGCCCGGCGTGCTGGCCGAGGCCGGAGTGGCCGACCGGTGCGAGATCGTGCCAGGCAGCTTCTTCGAACAGGTGCCGGCGGGTGCGGACCTGTACGTGCTCAAGACCGTGCTGCCCGGCTGGCCCGACCCGCAGGCCCGCTCGATCCTGCGCACCATCAGGGCCGCGATGCCGGCGACGGGCACGCTCGTCCTGCTGGAGGCCGTCATCGCCGACGACGAGAAGTTCGATGTGGCCAAGCTCGTCGACGTGCACACCCTGGTCGTCAGCGGCGGCCGGCACCGAGACAGGCGGGAGTTGGCCGCGCTGCTCGCCGAGGCGGGGTTCGACCTGCGCCGGGTTGTGCCGACCCCGACCCTCACGCTCGTTGAGGCAATCCCTACAGGAAGAGAGTCGACGGGATGACCGTGAAGACCCGCCCGCGCATCGACATCCAGTCCGTCTTCCGGCTCACTGAGCTGGCCGACTACATCATCCCGTTCACCATCAGAGCCATCTGCGACCTGGGGGTCGCCGACCACCTCGCCGAGGGGCCGCGCACAGTCGAGGAGCTGGCCGAGGCGACGGGGACCCACGCGCCCTCACTGCACCGCGCCCTGCGCGCGCTGGCCTGCAAAGGCATCTTCACCGAGACCGAGCAGGGCGTGTTCGACCTGACGCCGCTGGCCCAGCCGCTGCGCTCCGACCACCCGGTCTCGCTGCGCGCCGCCTATCCGTTGCTGGTCCCCGACATCGAGGCGTGGGCCGCCTTCGACCACAGCATCCGCACCGGCCAGGCGTCCTTCGACGGCGTGCACGGCCGAGGTTACTGGGAGTACATGGCCGACCATCCCGACGACAGCGCCAGGTTCGACGCCTCCCAGCAGGCCGCCACGAGGCTGGAGCTGCGTACCTCGCTGCCCGCCTACGACTGGGCCGCCCTGCGCACGCTGGTGGACGTGGGCGGCGGCAACGGCGCGTTCCTCGGCGGCATCCTCGCCAAGATCCCGAGCCTGCGCGGGACCGTGTTCGACCTGCCGCACGTGGTGGCGGGCGCGCACGAACGGCTCGCCGACTACGGCGTGAGCGAGCGGTGCGAGGTCGTCGGCGGCAGCTTCTTCGAGGAGATCCCCGCCGGCGCCGGCGGCTACCTGCTCAAGCGGATCCTGTACGGCTGGGACGACGAGCACGCCCTGGCCCTGCTGCGGGCCGTGCGCAAGGCCATGCGTCAGGACAGCAGGCTGCTGATCCTCGAGCCCGTCGTGCGGACGGGCAACGAGTTCGACGTCGGCAAGCTCTACGACCTGCTGCTGCTGTGCATGGTGGGCGGCGGCGCGCGCTCCCAGGAACACATCGAGGGCCTGCTGGCCGAGGCGGGGCTGCGCCTGGAGCGCACCGTGCCGACGCTGATGTTCCCGATTCTGGAGATCGTGCCTTCCTGAAGGAGGAAGAGACCGTGCGTGTAGTGCCGAACCGGTCGGTCTGCGAGGGTCACTCGGTGTGCGAGGGCCTGGCGCCGGAGGTGTTCGAGATCAGAGACGACGATCGGGTGCACATCCTGGTCGAGGAGGTGGACGGCGACGTCGCCGACCGGGTCCGCGCGGCGGTGCGGCGATGCCCCAAGCAGGCGTTGTCGCTCGAAGAGCGATGAAGCCGAGGTTCGAGGGTCAGGGAGCTGCCGCGCCGCGCCATGAGCCGGCGGATCCTGCGCGACCCGCACCGGCGCATCGGGGCGGAGGCGGCCCTCCTGGTCCGGGCCGCCTCCGCCCCGACCTGCGCGGCTACACCCGCGTCCCGCTGACGATCAACGCGTGCTGACCGCTTCCCGGATCGCCCGCCACACCCGCTGAGGAGTGGCGGGCATGTCCACATGCGTGACGCCCAGGTGCGCCAGCGCGTCGACGACCGCGTTCTGCACGGCGGGCGGCACCCCGACCGCGCCGGACTCGCCGATCCCCTTGACGCCCAGCGGGTTGCCCGGTGCGGGGGTCTGCATGGCGACCGTCTCGAACGAGGGCAGCTCGGCGGCGGAGATGAACGCGTACGCGCTCAGGTCGGCGTGCAGCGGCCGCCCCTGCGCGTCGAAGCCGGCCTCCTCCACCAGCGCCTGGGCCACGCCCTGGGCCAGGCCGCCGTGCACCTGCCCTTCGGCGATCAACGGGTTGACCAGCACGCCCGCGTCGTCGACCGCGACGACCCGCTCCAGCCGCACGTGACCCGTCTCCACGTCGACCTCGACCACGGCCAGGTGCGCGCCGTAGGAGCAGGTGCCCGAGGTGGGCTGGTAGGTGGCGGCGACGGTGAGCGGACCCGACTCGGCAAGCTCGGCCCACCCCAGCGTGCCGCCGTCCGGGCCGGTGAACACGGCGTCGGAGAAGGCCACCTCGTCCTGCCCCACGCCCAGCACCTTGGCCGCCCGGCCCTTGGCCTCCTCGACCAGGGCGAGCGCCGCCTCCCTGACGGCCAGCCCGCCGGTCTGCAGGGAGCGCGAGCCCCCCGTGCCGCCGCCTGTCTCCATGGCGTCCGTATCGCCCTGTCGTACGGCGATGAGGCCGGGATCGGCGCCGAGCACCTCCGCGGCGAGCGTCGCCCACGCGGTGGCGTGCCCCTGGCCGTGCCCGCAGGTGCCGGCGCGCGCCAGGAAGCGGCCACCGGGCTCGAGCGTGACCTCGGCCCGTTCCGAGCGCATGTCGGCGCCGGTGAGCTCGGCGAACACCGACAGGCCGACGCCGAGCTGCAGCCGCCCGCCGGCTTCGCGCCTACGCCGCTGCTCCGCGCGCAGCGCCGGGTAGTCCGCCTCGTTGAGCACCTGGTCGAGCGCCTCGTGGTAGTCGCCGCTGTCGTAGGTGGCGCGGGTGAGCGTGGTGAAGGGGAAGCGGTCTGACGGGATGAGGTTGCGGCGGCGCACCTCGGCCGGGTCCATGCCGATCTCGGCCGCGTACCTGTCCATCATCCGCTCCAGCGCGGCGACCGCCTCGGGCTGGCCCGCGCCGCGGTAGGAGCCGACGGGCGGGGTGGTGGTGACGACGCTGGCCGCGGTGAACTTGGCTTTGCCGATGAGATACGGCCCCGTCAGCATGGTCCTGGTCCAGAACGGCAGCACCGCGCCGATCCTGGGATAGGCGCCCGCGTCCTGGACGACCGACAGGCGGTAGGCCAGCACCTGCCCGTCTCGGGTGCCGCCCAGCTCCGCCTCCTGGACCTGGGCGCGGCCGTGACCGCCCAGGCTCACGTTCTCCGTACGGGTCTCCTGCCAGCGCACCGGGCGGCCGAGAGCCATGGCGGCCCAGCAGACCAGCACGTCCTCGGGTCCGGGGAAGGCTTTGGAGCCGAACGCGCCGCCCACGTCCCCGGTGATGACCCGCACGGCGGACTCGTCCAGGCCGAGCGCGCCGGCCAGCCGCTCGCGCCACAGATGCGGCGCCTGGCTTCCCGCGTGGTAGGTGAGCCGGTCGTCCGCCCAGACGGCCACGCCGCCCCTGGCCTCCAGCGGGCAGGCCGCCACGCGCTGGTTGACCATGCTCTGGCGCACGACGACCTCGCATCCGGCGAAGATGTCGGCGCGGCCGGGCGGGCGGCCGAAGGTCAGCTTCAGCGCGGTGTTGGTGCCCGCCTCGGGATGCACGAGAGCCTCGTCCCGCAGGCTCTCGCGGGGATCGACGAGCGGGGGCAGCGGCTGGTGGTCCACCTCGACGAGCCGTGCGGCGGCCACGGCGGCCGCCCGGCTCCCGGCCACGACGGCGGCCACGGGCTCGCCCGCGAAGCGCACCACGTCGCCGGCGAGCAGCGGCTGCGGCATGTCCTGGCGGACGGTGCCGACCTCCGGCGGCATCGGCGGCAGCGGCACGTCGGCGGCGGTGAGCACGGTGGTCACGCCCTCGGCCGCGGCGGCGGCGCCGGGCCGCACCTCGCCCAGGCGGGTGTGGGCGACCGTCGAGCGGACGAGGACCAGGTGCAGGCAGCCTGGCACCTCCAGGTCGCCGGTGTAGCGGCCGCCGGTCGTGAGCAGCGCGGCGTCCTCGGTGCGCGGCCTGGACCGCCCGATGAGGCTCATGCGGTTTCCTCCCGTGGGATCACGATGGCGGTGAGCAGCAGGTCGGGCAGCTCGGCCGGGGACGGCGGCGTCGCCGCGGTGAAGTCCCCCAGGTAGGCGCCGGCGACCCGGTCAGGCAGGATACGGCCGATCATGGTCAGGCCGGCGTGACGGCGAGCGGAATGCTGGAGAAGGAGCGGAACAGGGCGCTTGGCACCCGTACGGCGCTTTGCGCGGCTTCGAGCGAGGACAGGCGGGTGGCCAGCCGTTCGAAGACCACTCCGCCCTCCACCCTGGCCAGCACCGCGCCCAGGCAACCGCGGACCCCGCCGCCGAAGCCGACGTGCGGGTTGGGCGAGCGGGTGATGTCCAGCCGGTCGGGCCGCTCGAAGACCTCCTCGTCGTGGTTGGCGCAGCCCAGCAGCAGGATGACCGAGCGTCCCTTGCGGATGAGCCGGTCGCCGATCTCGATGGGTTCCAGCGCGAGCCTGGCGGTGTACTGGATGGGCGCGTCGTAGCGGATGAACTCCTCCGCCGCGGTGGCGGCCAGGGCCGGCTCCGCCCGCAGCCTGGACCACTGGCCGGGCTCGCGGGCCAGCGCCTCGCAGCCCGTGCAGACCATGTTCATCGTGGTCTCGAAGCCGGTGAAGCAGAGGAACATGACGTTGTCGACGATCTCGTCGACCGAGTAGGCGACGGGATCGGCCGCGGCGGCGGCCAGCAGGCGGCCCATCAGGTCGCCCTGCTCGTCGGGGCGCCGCTGCAGGACCAGGTCGCGGACGTAGTCGCGGAACCAGCGCAGCGACGCGTCCGCCTCGGCCCTGTCCCCCTCGGGGAGGAAGGGGGTGAACGCCTTGGCCAGCGCGCCGGACCGGAGCCAGATCTCCTGCCGGGCCCGCACCGGCATGCCGATCAGCTCGAACACCACGGTCGCGGCCAGCGGGAAGGCCAGGTCGGCCGCCGCGTCCATGCGGCCGGTGTCGAGCGCGGGGGCAAGCAGCTCGTCGGCCAGTTCGGCGATGTGGCCGCGCAGCCGCCTGGCCACGCCGGGGCTGAACGCCTTGACGATCAGCTGGTGCAGCCGGCTGTGGTCGGCGGGCGCGCGGGTGGGGATGATCCGCTTGAACACCGACTCGGCCAGGTCCCGCTCCATCCTGAACTGGGGATCGTCGGCGGGGAACTCGTTGGCCAGCCGGCGATCGCGCAGCAGCGCGGCCACGTCGGCGTGGCGGGTGACCCCCCAGCTGGCCGGCGGTACCCGGCACAGCCGGCCGTGGGCGCGCAGCTCGGCGTAGGAGGGGTAGGGGTCGTCGATGACCTTGGGGTCGAGCACGTCGAACCGGGGAACCATCAGGCCGCCTCGACCGCGACGGGGATGGACTCGTAGGCGCGGAACGTGCCCGTCCGCCTGGTGGGCGGCGCTGCCGGGGCGAGCACGCGGAAGCGCCGCAGCAGGCTGCGGAAGACCACGTCCGCCTCGACCCTGGCCAGCGCCGCGCCCAGGCACAGGTGGGTGCCGCCGCCGAAGGCCACGTGGGGATTGGGATCGCGGGTGACCAGAAGGCTGTCGGGATCGTCGAACCGTTCCTGGTCGCGGTTGGCGCTGCCGAGCAGCAGGATCAGCACGCGTCCCGCCCTGATGGTGCGCCCGCCCACCTCCAAGGGCTCGCGCACCATGCGGGCCACGCCCTGGATGGGGGAGTCGTAGCGCAGGAACTCCTCCACCGCGCGGGGCACCAGGCCGGGGTCGGCGCGCAGGAGGCCGAGCTGATCGGGGTGCTCCAGCAGTGCGGCACAGCCCGTGGCGATGAGGTTGGTGGTGGTCTCGAACCCGGCGAAGAACGAGAACACCGCATTGTCGACGATCTCCTCGTGGCTCAGCGTGTCGCCGCCGTCCTCGGCGGCCAGCATCCTGGACAGCAGGTCGTCGCCCGCTTCCGCGCGCCGGGTCGCGAGCACCTCGCCGAGGTAGCCGCGCAGCCAGCGGACCGCCTCGTCGGCCGCGGCCCTGTCGCTCTGCGGGACGATCGCCGCGAAAGCCCTGCCGAGGTTGAGCGCGTGCGGCCGGATCAGGTCGTGGTCGGCGGCGGGAATGCCCATGAGCGCGCACACCACCATCACGGGCAGGGGAAAAGCCAGATCCCGCACCGCGTCGAACCCTCCGCCCTCGGCCGCCTCCGCGAGCAGGTCGTCGACCATCCGCTCCAGACGCGGGCGGAAGGCCCGCACCAGTGAAGGGCTGAACGCTTTGCCGATCAGCCGGCGCAGCCTGGTGTGGTCGGGCGGGTCGCGATAGAGCACGATCTGGCCGAAGAACTCGCCTGCCGGGCCCTCGCCCGCCGACATGCGGTGATAGCTGTCGGGAAACTCGCTGCCCAGTCGCGGATCGCGCATCAGCGAGGCCACGTCGCGGTATCGGGTGACCCCGAAGCTGGCGGGCCCCATTCTGCACAGCGGACCGGCCTCGCGCAGCTCGCGGTAGGACGGGTACGGGTCGGCCACGACCTCTGGGGAGAGCGCGTCGAACCTGGGTGGAAGACCGGAGACGACTGTGGACATGGACTCTAGTATCGACTGTTATCTAGTGTTCAGCAATAACCGAGTATGTTCTATCTTGAGAGCTTCGCTGCTAAGGTGAAATACGAGTGGACTGAATAGAAGATACTGCTGGAGGTTTCGTGGGGCAGCCGGTGATCGTCGGAGCGCTCCGTACTCCGATGGGCAAGCGGGGCGGGGCACTGGCCGCGCGCAAGGCGGTGGAGCTGCTGCGCCACGTGCTGGTCGAGGTGATCCGCGAGGCCGGGATCGAGCCGGGACAGGTCGAGCAGATCATCGGGGGCTGCGTCACCCAGGCGGGCGAGCAGAGCCTCAACGTGACCAGGAACGCCTGGCTCAGCACCGGGCTGGATCCCGAGGTGGCCTGCACCACGGTCGACGTCTCGTGCGGCTCGGCCCAGCAGGCCAATCACCTCGTCGCGGCGCTGATCGCGGCGGGAGCCATCGACGTCGGCATCGCCTGCGGCGTGGAGTCGATGAGCCGCGTCCCCATCGGCGTCAACCTCTACCAGGGACCCGGCCACTACAAAACCGACGACTACCCCTGGGACGATCCGCCCAAGGCCCAGTTCGGCGGAGCGGAGCGCATCGCCGCGCGAGAGGGCCTGACCCGGGAGGACACCGACGCCTACGGCCTGCTCTCGCAGCAGCGGGCGGCCGACGCCTGGCGGCAGGGCCGCTTCGACCGCGAGATCGCGCCCATCGACGGCGTGGACCGCGACGAGGGCGTCAGGGACACCACCGCCGCGGCGCTGGCCGGGCTCCGTCCCGTCCTCGAGGGCGGCCTGCACACCGCGGGAACCACCTCCCAGATCTCCGACGGCGCCGCCGCGATCCTGTGGATGTCGCGCGAGCGCGCGAACGCCCTCGGCCTCGCGCCCCGCGCCACGCTGGCCCACCAGGTGGTCACAGGCGCGGACCCGTACTACCTGCTCGACGGCCCGATCGTGGCCACGCGCAAGATTCTCGACCGGGCCGGGATGAGCATCGGCGACCTCGACCTGATGGAGGTGAACGAGGCATTCGCCGGAGTCGTGCTGGCCTGGGCCGAAGCCCACAAAGCGGACCTGGACCAGGTCAACGTCAACGGCGGCGCCATCGCGCTCGGTCATCCGCTCGGCTGCTCGGGCACCCGCCTCCTGGTGAGCGCCCTGCACGAGCTGGAACGCCGCGACAAGGAGCGCGCCTTGGTCACCATGTGCTGCGGCGGCTCGCTCGGCACCGCCTCCATCCTGGTCAGGACCTGAGCGTGGACCGCGAGAGCTTCTACGCGCGCGCCCGGCACGACGTGCCGGGGCCCATGGACGGCATCAAGGTGCTCGACGTCACCAAGGTCTGGGCCGGGCCGATGGCCACCTGCACACTGGCCGACCTGGGCGCCGAGGTGATCAGGGTGGAGATGCCCGGCAACAGGGAGGGGCTGATGCCCCCGGAACTGCCGGGGACCGGCCTGTCCTGGATGCGGCAGACCATCAACCGCAACAAGCGCAGCCTCGGCCTCGACCTGCGCAAACCGGGCGGCCCCGAGACCTTCCTGCGGCTGGCCGCCACCGCCGACGTGATCGTCGAGAACTACCTGCCCGGCACCCTTGAGCGCTGGGGCGTCGGCTACGAGCAGTGCCGCGCGGTCAAGGCCGACCTCGTCTACGTGTCGATCTCAGGATTCGGCCAGTACGGACCCGACGCGGGCCGGCCCGGCTACGACCCCGCCATCCAGGCCGCCGCCGGGTGGATGGCGTTCAACGGCGACCCCGGCCGCCCGCCCATGAGGGCGCCGACCTTCCTGGCCGACGACGTGGCCGCGCTGCACGCCGTGATCGGCACGCTGGCCGCGCTGCGCCACAGGGACACGACAGGCGCGGGACAGCATGTCGACGTCTCGATGCTGGACGCGCTACTGGCCACCAGCGACGGCCACCTCACGCTGGCCGCGGGCGGCGCGGCCGCGCCGCGCACCGGCAACCAGGTCGAGCTCGTCGTCCCGGCCAACTGCTACGCCTGCGCCGACGGCCACGTCTACATCGCGGTCGCGCTCGACCGGCAGTGGCGCGCGCTCGCCGAGGCGATCGGCCGGCCCGGCCTGGCGCGGGCGGACGGCTTCGCCACCAACGCCGAACGCCTGAGCAACAGGGACGCGGTGAACGCGCTGGTCGCAGATTGGTGCGCGAGGCGCAGCGCCGCCGAGGTCGAATCCGCGCTCACCGCGCGCGGGCTGATCGCTCAGCGCGTGCGCACGTTCGCCGAGGCCGCCAAGGACCCGCACGTGCACGAGCGGGACATGCTGCAGGAGACCGAGCTGAGCAACGGCGCCACCGCACCGCTCACCGGCCCGGCCGTCAAGTTCTCCCACACCCCGACCCGGGTGCGGACCGGCGCGCCCGCGCCGGGGGCGCACACCGAAGAAATCCTCGACGGCCTCGGCCTCGACGCCGTGGCCCGCGATTCGCTGCGTGCGTCGGGGGCGATCTGATGGAGGCCACAGTGAGCGGATGTGTCCTGGTGACCGGCGTGTCACGCGGCATCGGACGGTCGGTCGCGCTGCGGCTGGCCGCCGACGGCCACCGCGTGGCAGGCTGCTCCACCACCGACGGCGAGGCCGTGCGCAAGACGAAGGCAGAAATCGAGGCACACGGGGCAGAAACCTTCTTCGCCGCCTGCGACGTGCGTGATCCCGCCGCGGTCGAGGAGTTCGTACGGCAGGCCGAGGCGGCGCTCGGCCCGATCACCGCATTGGTCAACAACGCCGGAATCACCAGAGACCGCCCTACCGTGCTGATGCCGCCAGAAGACTGGCAGGCGGTCATCGACACGAACCTGTCCGGCACCTGGAACGTCTGCAGGACGGTCGCCTTCCGCTTCATCAAGCGCAAGCACGGCGCCATCGTGAACCTGTCGTCGATCGCCGGCGTGTACGGCAACTCCGGCCAGTCCAACTACGCCGCCAGCAAGGCCGGGATCATCGGGCTGAGCAGGTCGCTGGCCAAGGAGGTGGCCAGGTACGGGATCCGGGTCAACGTGGTCGCCCCCGGCTTCGTGCAGACCGACATGACCGCGGTCCTTCCCGACAAGCTGCGCGCCCAGGCGCTGTCGCAGGTGCCGCTCGGCCGCTTCGGCGAACCGGGCGAGGTGGCCGAGCTGGTCGCGTTCCTGCTGTCGGACCGGGCCTCCTACATCACCGGGCAGGTCATCCAGGTGGACGGGGGGATGGTGCTGTGACCGGCACGCGGCACGTCACCGAGGAGAAGAAGGTCGACCCGGGCCTGCCCTACCTGGCGGGACACTTCCCCGAGGTGACCATCTACCCGGGCGTCTTCATCATCGACGACGTCGAGCGCGCGGTGGCCGCCGTGACCGGCGCGCCCGTCCATCTCACGCACCTGCGTTCTGCGAGGTTCCTGCGCCCGCTGCTGAGCGGCGACGGCTTCCGCTTTCATCTGCAGATCACGCCCGCCGCGTCCGGATTCGAGGTGGACGCGCGGTGCGAGGGCCCCGACGGGGTGACAGCGGCGACGATCAAGGCGGTGTTCGATGCCGGTTGACCTCGACCACGAGCGAATCAGCGCGTTGCTGCCGCACCGCCACCCCATGCTGCTGGTGGACCGGGTGGAGGCGGCGGTGCCCGGACAGTCGCTCGAGGCCATCAAGACGATCAGCGCGAGCGAGCCGTGCTATGCCGGGGCCACCGGCTTCGACTACCCGGCCGGCCTGCTCATCGAGTCGTTCGGCCAGGCGGCTGCGCTGCTCTGGCTGATCTCCAATCCGTCGGCGGCCGGCGGGCTGCCGATGTTCGCCGCGGCCCGCGACTGCTGGATCGAGGCGCGCGTGCGCCCCGGCGACGTGGTCCGCCACCTGGTCCGGCTGGAGCAGGTCATCGACGGCGCCGCGTTCGCCAGCGGCGAGAGCAGGGTCGGCCCTCGCCGGGTTGCCGCTTTCGCCTCTCTCATGGCGGTCATCAAGCCGAGCAAATAGCCCCAATGGAAGGAGCACCGGATGAGCCAGTCCAGCGAGCGTTTCGAGCAACTGCGGGAGATCGTCGCCGAGGTCCTCGAGCTGGAGCCCGAGGAGGTGGCCGACGGCGGCGACTTCGTGGAGGAGTACGACGCCGACTCGCTGCGCGCGATCGAGATCCTGGCCAGGATCGAGAAGAGCTGGAAGGTGGAGATCCCGCAGGCCGAGCTCAACGAGATGCGCAATCTGAAGGCCGTCTACGAGGTGGTGGCACGGTATGCCGGCTGGGAGGAATGACGGCATGCGCAGGGTCGTGGTCACCGGCCTCGGCCCTGTCTCCAGTATCGGCATCGGCGTGGCGGCGTTCCTGTCCGCGCTGCGGGCGGGACGCTCCGGCATCAGCCCCATCGCGGGCTTCGACGCCTCCGGCTTCCCGCACCGCCACGCGGGCGAGGTGCGCGACTTCCGGCCCGAGGAGATCCTGCGCAGGATCAGCCCCGGCGACTGGGGCCACAGCGCGCAGTTGGCCGCCTGCGCGGCCCGGCTGGCGGCGCAGGACGCCGGCCTCGAGCCGGGCGGCGCGTGGGCCGATGAGGCCGGCGCCGTCATCGGCACCACCAGCGGCGAGTCGCAGGTCGTCGAGTCGCTGGTGGACCAGCAGATGGCCGGCGGTCTGGCGGGCATGTCCGTCGCATCGATCAGGCAGCTTCCCGCCGAGCGGCTGTCCTATGCGGTGGCCGATGAGCTGGGCCTGGCCGGCGAGGCGCTGACGCTGGCGACCGCGTGCTCGGCGAGCAACTACGCGATCGGGTACGCCTACGACTGCGTCGCCTCCGGGGAGGCGGAGGTGATGGTGGCCGGCGGCGCCGACTCCGTCTGCCGGTGGGCGCACGCGGGCTTCTACCGGCTCGGCGCGCTCACCGAGAAGGAGTGCCGGCCGTTCGACGCCACCAGGAGCGGCATCCTGACCGCCGAGGGCGGCGCCGTGCTCGTGCTGGAGGAGGCGGGGCACGCGGCCGCCCGCGGCGCCCGCGTCTACGCCGAGGTCCTCGGCTACGGGGTCAACTGCGACGCCGGCCACATGGTCTCGCCGAACGAGGAGAACATCGCGGCCTGCATGCGCATCGCGCACCGCAAGGCCGGCATCAAACCCGGCGACGTCGACTACATCAGCGCGCACGGCACAGGCACGCGCGCCAACGACCTGGTGGAGGCCAGGGCGATACGCGCGGTGTTCGGCGCGGTCACCCCGCCGACCAGCTCGATCAAGTCGATGCTCGGCCACACGATGGGGGCGGCGAGCGGGTTCGGCGCGATCGCCACCACGCTGGCCATCGCCGAGGGCTTCCTGCCGCCCACGATCAACTGGAGCACCGCCGATCCCGACATGCCGTGGATCGACCCGGTGGCCGGGACGTCCAGGCCCGCCGAGGTGCGGGTCGCGCAGAACAACGGTTTCGCCTTCGGCGGCAACAACGCCATCACAGTGTTCGGGGCGGTGGAGTGAAGATCACAGGATACGGGCTGCTGACGGCCGCCGGTTCGACGGCGGCGGCGCTGGCCGGGGCGGGCGCCGCGCGGGCCGACATGTCGGCGCTGCACGACGACCTCCCACGACCGGACGCCTGCGCGATCCCCGGCTTCGACATCAGGGCCGAGCTGGGCAGGAAGGGCACCAGCGCGTTCGACAGGGCCACGGGGCTGGCCATCGTGGCCTGCGGAAGGGCGCTGGCGGACGCGGGTGTGGAGGTGGAGGCGCCCGAACGCGTCGGCCTGGTGCTCGGCACCACCGAGGGCAGCCTCCGCTCCACCATGGAGTACTCCAGGGAGACCCTCGTCCAGGACCGGCCCTACCTGGTCAACCCGGTTCTGTTTCCCAACACGGTGATGAACTGCGCCGCCGGGCAGGCCGCCATCTGGTTCGGGCTCAAGGGCGTCAACGCCACCATCGCCGGCGGCTCGCTGGCCTTCCTGCAGTCGCTGCGCTACGCGAGCAACGCGCTCGACCGTGGCTACGCCGACACGATCCTGGTAGGCGCCGTGGAGGAGTTCACCGCGCACCGGGCCTGGACCGCCGAGCTCGCCCACGGCAGGCCGGCGGGAGAGGCGGCGGCCGTATTCGTCGTGGAGAAGGACCCGCAGGAGCGGACCCCGGTCGCCGAGGTGCTGGCCGTCGCGGCCGGTTTCGGGCAGGACCGGGGCGCGCTGGTGAGCTGCCTGCGCCGCGCGCTGGCCAGGGCGGGAGCGCGGCCGGAGGAGATCGACCTGATGGCCACCGGTGACCTGCCGGGCGAGCGGGCGGAGTCCGACGCGGTCACCGCCGTGGCCGGGCGCGATCTCCCGCAGGCGGGCCCCGGCGACAGGTTCGGCCACTGCGGGGCGGCGGCCGGCGCGCTCGCCCTGGCCGGCGTGCTGGGCAGGCTCGGCGACGGCGAACTCGCCGTGATCACCGGCCGCGCGGCCGACGGCGCCGTCGCGGCCGCGGTCGTGAAGGGACGGGGCGATGCCCGCGCGGATCGCCGGTAGCGCCGTACGGACCTGCCTCGGCGACGGTCCGGCCACCTTCGCCGCGTTACTGCGCGGCGAGGACGGCGTGGCCCCGCTGCGCCACCAGGACCATGCCGCGGTCGGCGTCACGCATGGCTACGAGATCAACGACGATCGGCCCGAGGCGTTCCACGGGAGCCACTGGCTCACCGCGTGCCTGCGCGACGCCCTCGCCCGGTCCGGCGTCGATCCGGCCAGGCAGCGCACCGTCGCGCTGATCGGGACCGGCCTGCGCGAGCTGTCCGCCGTCGAGGACGGCTCCGCTTTCGCGACCGAGCGGCTGCACTTCGCCCACGCCGTACGGCAGGCGGCTCCCCAGACCGAAGCCGTGCACACGCTCGCGGGCGCGTGCAGCGCGGGCGGCCACGCTCTCGCGCTCGCCCAGGACCTGATCGAGCTGGCCGAGGCCGAGGCGGTGCTCGTCGGCGGCGCGGACGCGATGACGGTCTCGATGCTCGCGATGATCGGCAGGGTCGCCGACCGGCCCGCCGACCGGGTACGCCCGTTCGACGCGGAACGGCGCGGCGTGCTGCTCGGCGACGGCGCCGCCGCCCTGGTCCTGGTGCCGGACCGCGGTGAGGGGCCCGGCACGGCGCGGGTGCTGGCCACGGGCCTGTCCTGCGATGCCGCGCACCCGACCGCACCCGACCGCGAGGGCATCCTGCGCGCCATGCGGCAGGCCTTCGAACGGGCCGGCCGCGCCCCCGGCGAGGTGGACGTCGTCTACGCCCACGGCACGGGAACCGCGCTGAACGACCCGGTCGAGGCGGCCGCGCTGCGCGAACTGCACGGCAGCCCGGGGCCGCTGGTGACCGCGGTCAAGGGCGCGGTCGGCCACACCTCGGGCGGATCGGCGCTGCTGAGCGTCGCGATGGCGGTGCACAGCATGGAGATGGGCCTGGTGCCGCCGGTGACCGGCCTGCGCGACCCGCTGCCGGAGGCGGACGGGCTGCGGCTGGTCCATGGCGCGCCGCACGCGGCCGACGTCGTCACCGCCCAGGTCGACGCGTTCGGCTTCGGCGGCGTCAACGCCGTCTCACTGCTGGAGCGCCTCGCATGAAGCCGACCCCGACCATGAGCGGCACGATCGCCAGGGCCGCCACGGCGGCGGTCACCGCCTATGCCGTGCACGTGCCCGGCGCGGACGGCGAGCGTGCGCTGCCCGGCGCCCTGCGCGTGCCCGCCTGCTCAGCCGAGCAGGCCCACGAGCTGCTCGGCAGGAAGGGCCTGCTGGCCAAGGACGAGGCCACCAGGCTCGCGCTCTGCGCCGTGCACCGGGCGCTCGGCCGCCCACCCCGCGCGCCGCGCCCCGACCACCCCGCCGACCCGGCCACCGCCGTCGTGGTCGCCTCCAACCTCGGCAACACCGCCACCGTGGCCAGGATCGCCGCGGAGGCGCGCGAGCGCGGCGCCAGGTCGGTCAGCCCGCTGGACGCCCCCACCGCGTCGAGCAACGTGATCGCCGGCGCCGTCGCGATCTGGTTCAGATACGGCGGGCCCAACCTGACCGTCTGCTCGGGCGCGACCGCGGGCATGGACGCGATCTGGCTCGGCTGCCTGCTGCTGCGATCCGGCAGGGCGGAGCAGGTTGTGGTGGTCGGCGTGGAACCCGGCGACCCCGTGGCCGCCGCGCTGCACGCGAGCCGCGCGGGCGCGGTCCCCGGCATCTCACTCAGAGCCGCCGCCGCCTGCCTCGTGCTGCGATCGGCGCCGGCCGCGCCCGGCGCGCAGGCCGTGCTCGAGCTGTCCGCGGATCCCGTCGACGTCGGGGACGGCGCGCCGGTCAAGGAGCTGGGCGACACCTACGGGGCGGCCGGCGTGCTGCGCACCGCGCTGGCGGTCGCCGAGCTGGAGCCCGGCGGGCGTACGCGGGTGATCTGCGGCGATCGGGTGGACGGCGGGCGAGAGCTGTGGGTGGGACGGGCATGAGGCCGCCGCTGCACTCGATGACCTCCGACGCCGCCGACGGGCGGCTCGTCGTGCTGGTCCACGGCATGGAGGACGAGTGGCGCAGCTGGCGCTCGCTGGTCCGGCTGCTCGACCCCTCCTGGCGGGTGTACGCGGCGGAGATGCCGTGGAAGGCGGGCTCCGACCACGGCTGGCGCAGGCGGGCCCGCGCGGGCGAGTGGCTGCGGGCCGCGCTCGCCGGCCTCGACGACGAGCCCGACCTGCTGATCGGGCACTCGCTCGGGGCCAACGCCGTGCTGGAGGCGCTGGCCGCCGAACCACGGCCTGAGCGAGCCACCGCGGTGCTCGTCACGCCGTTCTACTGCCCGCCGGGGCAGCCCATCACGTGGCCGGTGTTCGAACGGGCCAGGCGCGACTTCGAGCAGATCATCAAGGACGGGCTGGAGCTGCGGCTCGGGCCGAGGCTCGAACGGCTGGAGCCGGACATCGCGCGGAGCATGCTCGCCAAAATGATGGACAAGATCGGGCCTGTCGGGTTCACCACCCTGTTCGAGCAGTTCCTCGCCACCGCCGAACTGGACCTGGCCGCCGTGACCGCCCCCACGCTCATCATCGCGGGCGGGCGGGATCCCGCGCTCAGCGGCACTCGCGCCGCCTCGCTGGGCTGCCGGCTGCCTCGCGGGCGGGTGGTGGTCGAGCCCGCCTTCGGCCATTTCTGCCATGTGAACCAGGTCGAGTCGGTGGCCGAGCGGGTCAGGTCGTTCGTCCCGCCGCTGACGATAGAGGAGATCCAGTGACATTGACCGTTGGGGCCGAACAGACGAGCACGCTGCGCGCGCGGCCCGGATACGAGGGCGCGAACATCCGCACGTGGGTGGGGTTCAAGCACTTCGGCTACCTGGTGGAGGCCGCGGTCCTGCAGTGGTTCCGCGACCGGGGCCTGGGCCCCGGGCGGCTTTACCACGAGTTCGGGCTGGGGCTGGAGCTGACGGACTGCTCGATGATGCTGCCGGCGGTGCTCGACGTGGACGACGAGGTGAGCGCCCAGGTACGCCAGGTCGCTCCCGGCCGCTTCTCCGTGCGGCTGACCACGACCGGCACCGTGTGCCGGGCCAAGGCCACGGTGGCGCTGGTACGACAGGCGCCAGGCGGCGCGCCGGACGAGGTGGCCGCGCTGGTCGTGGACGAGGTGGCGGGGGAGGGCCGGCGGGACCTGCCGCTGCCGCCGGACGGCGATCCACTGAAGCAGGTGCTGGACGGCGAGCCGGGCGCGTTCGGCTGGGCGTGGCGCGCCCCGTACTTCTACTGCCACTTCTCCGACCGGGTCGCGCACTCCGGCTATCTGCGCACGCTCGAGGAGACCGTCGACAGGTTCCTCGCCGACCGCGGCATCTCCGTGGGCGCCATGCTCGATCAGCGCGGCTGGATCCCGGTCGTCTCCAGGTCCCGGATCAGGATGCTGGCCGACGCGCACATGGAGGAGACCGTGCTGACCACCTTCAGGGTGAAGGAGGTGCTCGGCGGCGTCAGCTACGACGCGCGCATGGACTGCCACGTGGCCCGCGGAGACCGGCTCGTGCACGTGGCGACGGCCGACATCCTGCACGGCTACGCGGTCAGCCGAGGCCCGCAGGCAGGCAGGCTGGCCGAGCTCGACGCCGGCGTGCTCGCGGCGCTGACCGGCAGGAGCGCGGGATGAGACGCGGACCGAGGGTGCACTTCTGCTTCCAGAGCCCCTACAGCTGGCTGGCGCTTCAGCGGCTCGGCGCACGGGCGCGGGAGCTGGAGTTCGTCCCGTTCTGGAGCCCGGACCCCGAGACCGACAAGGCGCTGACCGCGCGCGGCGCCACCTTCCACTACGCCCAGATGAGCAAGGCCAAGCACCTCTACCTGCTCTACGACACCAAACGCGAGGCGGCCAAGCTCGGCGTGTCCATGCGCTGGCCGGTCGACGTCGAGCCTTGGTGGGAGCTGCCGCACCTGGCGTTCCTGCGGGCCCGCGAGCTCGGTGCGGCGCAGGAGTTCTACGCCGAGGTGTGCGCGGCACGGTGGGGACGGGGCGAGGACATCTGCACGCAGGACGTGATCGCCGGCGTCGCGCGCCGCTGCGGGCTTCCCGTCGACCCGGTGGTCCAGGCCGCGGCCGACCCGGAGATCAGGGCGGCGGGGGTCGAGTGCCTGTACCGGGCCTACGAGGACGACATTTTCGGCATCCCGTATTTCCGCATGGGCCGCCACCGCTTCTGGGGACTCGACCGAGTCGACGGCTTCCTGGCCGAGATGGACGCGCGAGAGCCCGCTGCGCCGGTCGAGCCGCCCGTCCTGGCCGGCTCGCCGTACGACACCGACACCTCCGGAGGGTGCGGATGACCTCCGCCCGCAGAACACCGCAGCAGGAACGCGACCACCGGCGGCTGCAACTCCTCATCGCGCTGCGCGCCTTCGCCCAGGCGGGCTTCGACGAGGGCGCGGGCGGCCACATCACGGCCAGGGACCCGCTGCGGCCCGACCACTTCTGGATCAACCCGTTCGGCCGCCACTTCGGCCACGTCCGCGTCGAGGACCTGCTGCTCGTCGACCGCGAGGGCGCGGTCGTGGAGGGGTCGGGCAAGGTCAACCCGGCCGGATACGCCATCCACTCCCGCATCCACCGGGCCAGGCCCGAGGTGGTCGCCGCCGCCCACACCCACTCGGTGTACGGCAGGGCGTTCTCCTCGCTGGGCCGCCCGCTCGATCCGCTGACCCAGGACGCCTGCGCCTTCTTCGAGGACCACGTCGTGCACCACGAGTACGGCGGGGTCGTCCTCGACGGCGATGAGGGCACGAGGATCGCTCGCACGCTCGGCGGCAACAAAGCGGTCATCCTCGCCAACCACGGCCTGCTCACGGTCGGCGGGTCGGTGGAGGAGGCCGCCTGGTGGTTCCTGGCCATGGACCGCTGCTGCCAGGCCCAGCTCCTGGCGGAGGCGGCAGGCAAGCCCCAGCTCATCGAGGCCGACGCGGCCAGGGCGGCGCGTGAGCTGATCGGCTCTCCCGCGATCGCGCGGCTCAACTTCCGGCCCGTACGCGAACACGTGCTGAACACCGCAGCAGATCTCTAGGAGCAGTCATGGCCGAACTTCTGTACCCGCAGGTGATGGAGCGCGGCGAGGAGAGCGCGGTGGCCGACGAGAGCGCCGCGCTGACCTGGCGCGAGCTCGACGGCCGGGTGGACCGCTGGATCGCCGCCTTCGCCGGGGCCGGCCTCGGCGTCGGCGACCGCGTGGCCCTGGTCATGGGCAACCGGATCGAGACCTACGAGGCGCTGCTGGCCTGCATGCACACGGGCCTGGTCGCGGTGCCGGTGAACTGGCGGCTGACGCCCGGAGAGATCGCCTACATCCTCGACGACGCGGGGGCCGAATGCGTGATCACCGAAGGGTTGTACGCGGACGCGGTCCGCGAGGCGGTGGCGCTGGCCGACCGGCTCGTCCGGGTGCGCATCGACGTGGACGGCACCTGCTTCCAGCCGCTCGACTCGCTCGTCACCGCCGAGCCCGCCCCGGCGAGCTCCGGCGCCGTGCTGCTCTACACCTCCGGCACCAGCTCCAGGCCGAAGGGCGTGGTCAACTCCCGCTTCACCGTCGGCGCCCCGATCGAGCAGGTGGCCAAGGCCACCGCCAAGCTCTGCCAGGGGCTCGGCATCCCCGGCCGAGGCCGGGCACTGCTGGCCGGGCCCTGGTACCACTCGGCGCAGACGTTCTTCTCGCTCTACCCCCTGCTGAACGGGTGCTCGCTGATCATGCGCCGCCGGTTCGAGGCGAGCGAGGTGCTCGAGCTCATCGACCGCGAACAGGTCACGATCTCGCACCTGGTGCCGATCCAGTTCATCCGGATGCTGCGCGCTCCCGCGCACGTCCGCGAGGCGTTCAGCGGCGAGAGCCTGCTGCGGATCTGGCACGGAGGCAGCCCCTGCCCGCTCGACGTCAAGCAGGCGATGATCGACTGGTGGGGGCCGGTGTTCACCGAGTACTACGCGGCCACCGAGTCCGGCATCGTCACGCTGATCGACTCCGAGTCGTGGCTGAAGAAGCCGGGTAGCGTGGGCCGGTCCGTCCCGTCCAGCGAGATCGTCATCGTCGGACCCGATGGCGACGAGCTGCCCGCCGGCCAGGAGGGCAGGGTCGGCATCCGTAAGCGGGGCGGCGCCGGGTTCCACTACCACCAGGCGCCCGGCAAGACCGCCTCCGCGTTCATCACGCCCGAGACCTTCACCGTCGGCGACGTCGGCCACCTCGACGCGGACGGCTTCCTCTTCCTCACCGCCAGGTCCGTGGAGATCATCGTGTCCGGGGCGGTCAACATCTACCCCGCCGAGGTGGAGGCCGTGCTGCTGGCCCACCCCGCGATCGCCGACGCGGCCGTGCTCGGCGTGCCGGACGCGGAGTTCGGCGAGCAGGTCAAGGCCGTGATCCGCTTCGAACCCGGCGCGGGGGCGTCGCCGCAGGAGCTGGAGCGGCACTGCCGCGCCTCGCTCGCCGGGTACAAGGTGCCGCGCTCCTACGACGTGGTCGACGAGCTGCCCAGGGAGCCGACCGGCAAGATCGCCCGTGCCGCGTTGCGCGAGCCGTACTGGAGCGGGGAGGCGCGCCGCATATGACCCTGCTGGCGGACCCGGCCACCTACGCCCGCGGCGTCCCGCACGCCGAATTCACCAGACGCCGCGTCGCGGACCCGGTCTCCTGGGTCGAGGAGCCGGAGCTGATACGGCACGGCGACACGGGAGTCCGCCGCCACCGCGGCACCGGCTACTGGGCGGTCACCACCCACGCGGGCGTCGTGGAGGCATCCCGCGACCCCGGCACGTTCTCCTCCGCCGAGAAAGGCGCGTTCCTCGCCGACCCGCGCACCCAGGCGGACCTCGAACGCAACCGCCGGCTCCTGGTCAACATGGACGACCCGGCGCACGCCAGGCTGCGGCGCACGGTGAGCGCCGCCTTCACCCCGCGCGCCGTCGAGCCGCTGCGCGCGTCCGTGCGCGCCCACGCCGACGCCCTGGTGGCCAGGGTCGTGAGGGCCGGCGAGGTGGACGCGGTGGCCGAGCTGGCCGCCGAGCTGCCGCTGCTGGTGCTGGCCGACCTGCTCGGCATGCCGTACGCCGACAGGGGGCTGCTGTTCGGCTGGAGCAACAACCTCGTCGGGTTCGACGACCCCCGCTACGGCGGCGGCCAGGTCGAGGTCTACCGGCGCACGTTCGCCGAGGCCTTCGCCTACGCGCGCGAGCTGTTCGCCGGCAGGCGTCGTGACCCGGGCGACGACCTGATCAGCCGGCTGGTGCTGGCGGAGACCGACGGGCGGCGGCTGAGCGACGCCGAGCTGTGCCAGCTGTGGCTGCTGCTGGTCATCGCCGGGAACGAGACCACCCGCCACCTGGTGTCGGGCTCGCTGGAGGCCCTGATCGACCACCCCGGCGAGCGGGACAGGCTGGTCGCCGACCCGAGCCTGGTGCCCTCGGCCGTGGAGGAGCTGCTGCGGTGGGTCACCCCGATCATGCAGTTTCGCAGGACCGCGCGGCGTGACACCGTCCTGTGCGGCAGGCGGATAGCCGCCGGCGACAAGGTCATCCTCTACTACATCTCGGCCAACAGGGACGCCGCCGTGTTCCCCGACCCCGACCGCCTCGACCTCGGCCGCGCCCCCAACCCGCACCTGGCCTTCGGCACAGGGCCGCACTTCTGCCTCGGCGCGCACCTGGCCAGGCTGGAGGCGGGCGAGCTGCTGAGCGCCCTGCTGCCGCACCTGCCCGCTCTGCGCAGGGCGGGGCCGGCGGAGCGGATGCGGTCCACCTTCATGAACGCCATCGTCCGCCTGCCCGTCCGTTTCGACACGGCGGCTCACTGAGGGGTATCCGTCTTGGCTCTGCAACTGCACTGGTTCCTCCCCTCCCACGGGGACGGCTGGGACCTCGCCGAGCGAGGTGACCACAAGCCCGGCGCCAAGGTGACCAGGCGCAGACCCGACCTGGGTTATCTCGCCCAGGTCGCGCGCGCCGCCGACCAACTCGGCTTCGCCGGCATGCTCACTCCCACCGGGCTGTTCTGCGAGGACGCCTGGGTGGTGGCCGCGGCGCTGGCCGCCCAGACCGAGCGGGTCAAATTCATGATCGCGTTGCGTCCCGGGCTGATGTCGCCGCTGGTGGCCGGGCAGATGGCGGCCACGTTCCAGCGGATCTCCGGTGACCGGCTGCTGCTCAACGTGGTGACCGGGGGCGAGGCCGACGAGCAGCGCCGCTACGGCGACTGGCTCGACCACGACAGCAGGTACGACCGGACCGAGGAGTTCCTCGACCTGCTGGACAGGCTCTGGCCGGGCGATCCCGTCGATTTCGACGGCACCCACTTCAGGCACAAGGCGGCGCTGCTGGCCAGGCCGCCCGCCGTACCGCCGCCGATCTTCCTGGGCGGGTCGTCGCCTGCGGCGCGCCGGGTCGCGGGCCGTCTGGCCGAGGTCTACCTGGCCTGGGGCGAGACGCCCGGCGAGCTCGGCGTCATGTTCGACGAGGTACGCAAGCGCGCCGCCGAGCACGGCAGGACGCTTCAGCTCGGCACCCGTTTCAACGTCATCAGCCGCGACAGCGCCGACGAGGCGTGGGCGGCGGCCGACCGCCTGCTGAGCGGCCTCGAACCACGGACGATCGAGGCCGCCCAACGCCGGTTCGCGCGCACCGAGTCCGAGGGGCAGCGCCGCATGGCCGCCCTGCACGGCGGCGACGCGGGCAAGCTGGTCGTCCACCCCAATGTTTGGATGGGTTTCGGCCTGGTACGGCCGGGCGCGGGCGCGGCACTCGTGGGCAGCCACGAGGAGGTGGCCGAGCGGATCGCCGAATACCACGCGGCGGGCGCCGACCACCTGATCCTTTCCGGCCAGCCGCACCTGGAGGAGGCGTACTCCTTCGCCGAAGGCGTCATGCCGCTGCTGCGCCGCCGGGGCATCCTGGAGCGTCCATGACTGCGATGATCACTGTGGTGGGCAACCCGAAGCCCCATTCCCGCACGCTCGAGGTGGCGCGGAGGTTCTCGCTCGGCCTGCGCGAAGCGCTGGTCGAGGCCGGTCGGCCGATGGACGAGCCGCGCGTCATCGACCTCGTCGACTACACCGCCGACCTGCTCGGCCAGGGCGGCCGGCCCGGCGCGCTGGACGACGCGCTCACCGGCGTGCGTCAGCCGGGCGGGCTGGTGGTCGTGGCCAGCCCCACGTTCAAGGGCGCCTACTCGGGCCTGCTGAAGATGTTCATGGACCTGCTGCCGCAGCGCGGCCTGCGCGGCACCGTGGCCGTGCCGCTGATGACGGCTGCCAGCACCAGGCACCGCGCGGTGGTCGGCCACTACCTGGGGCCGCTGCTCCTCGAACTCGGCGCGCGCGTGCCCGGGTCCGGGCTGTGCGTGCTCGAGGCCGAGTTCGACGACCTGGACCGGCACATCGACGGCTGGCTGCGCCACGGGCTGCCCGCCGTCATCGAAGCCCTGCGTATCCCACACGAAACCGCCGGGCCTGGCTAGCCCGGCGGTTCCGGCCATCTGCTCTAGGCGGTTCGCCTGCGATAGGCCCGCACGGCCAGCAGCCCGCACAGGCCGCCGAGCCCCACCGCCCAGGCCAGCGTCTGCAGCACGGGCACCAGCACGGGACCGCCGGAGGCCAGCCCGATGAGCGCGTTGCCCGCGGTGGACAGCGGGTTCGCCTGCACGACCGGCTGGATCCAGCCCGGATAGGCCTCGACGGGGATGAACCCCGAGGACAGGAAGAACGCCAGCGTGGTCGGCGCGCCCAGCGAGCCCTGGACCGTGTCCGCGTCGGGCGCGGTCAGCGCGATCAGCAACGACACCGCGGTGCACATGGCGCCGAACACGGCGACCACCGCGAAGAACCCCAGAACAGGCAGCACGCCGTTGGAGAAGCGGAATCCGGGAATGTGCGCGACGAGGATCGTGACCGCCGCGACCGCGACGATGCGCAGCACGTCGCCGGCGAGCCTGCCGGTGATGGTGGAACCCGCGCTCAGCGGCATGGTGCGCAGCCGGGTGAAGATCCCTGACCGGAAGTCGGTGAACAGGCCGAGCGCGCTCGGCGACATGCCGAACGTGGCCGTGGACAGGGCGATCAGCGGGGCGAAGCGCTGGATGTAGTCGTCGCCGATCAGCCCCCCGTACACGGGCAGGATCGTGAACATCAGCACCACCGGGAAGGCGAAGCTGATGATGATCAGCGGCGGGGTGCGCGAGAAGCGCTTGATGCTACGCCCGGTCAGCAGGGCCATCTCGGTCATCATGCTCTCCTGAAGGCTCGGCTGACCGCCAGGCCGAACACCAGCCACAAGGCGGCGATCCAGATGAGCGGCGGTGCGAGCGACACCGGCTGCCCGTCCGCCAGTGCGCGCAGGGCGTCGACGGTCGCGCTGTACGGGTTGATCCTGATCACTGGCTCGAGCCAGTCGGGGAAGACGCTGAGCGGTGCGAACACGGTCGACAGGTTCAGCAGCGGCAGCATCGGCAGGAACAACGCCGAGGCGATCGACTCGGGATCGTCGGACCGCAACGCCAGCGCGGCGGCGCCGAGACAGAAGCTGAGGGCGAAGGCGACGGCCAGCGCCACGAAGCCGACAGCGGCCGGTAGCCCTGAGAACCTGAAGCCGATCGCGTATCCGACCGCGACGATCGCCGCGATCGGGACGAGGCAGCGCAGGGCGTCGGTGGCGATCCTGGCCAGCAGGATGGACAGTCCGTTGATCGGGAGCGTGCGGCACCGGTTGAGCATGCCCTCGCTCCTGTCCCTGGCGATGAAGAAGCCCGTCGAGACCGCGGCGAGCCCCATCGCCATCATGACGATCGCGGGCGTCAGGAACTGGGCGAAGTCCACGCCACGCGAGCTCAGCAGGTGGTTGAGCACGAGGTGGAAGCCGCCGAAGAAGACCAGCGGGCTGACGATGAGCTGGAAGAACGATCGCCGGCTGAGGGAGATGCGCACATTCCTGCCCACGAGCACGCCGGTCTCACGGATCACCGCGACCCCCCGGTGAGGGAGCGGAAGACGTCGTCCAGGGTTGGTTTGCGCAAGGTGAGGTCGTCGGGCTCGATGTGCGCGGATTCGAGCGCCTTGATGACCGTGGACAGCGTGCCGATTCCCGGCGCCGGTACGACGACCGCCTCGTCCCGCTCGACGGCCTGGTCGAGCACGGTCAGCGCCCTGGCCCTGGTGGCGGCGTCGGCGATGCGCACCTCGCAGACCGCGCCGCCGCCCGTCTGCTCTTTCAGCTCCTGAGGCGTGCCCTCGGCGATCAGCCGGCCGTGGTCGACGACCGCGATCCTGTCGGCCAGCTGATCGGCCTCCTCCAGGTACTGCGTGGTCAGCAGCACGGTCACGCCGGTGGCGCGCAACTCGTGCACCGAGGCCCAGAGAGCGTCGCGGCTGGTGGGGTCGAGCCCTGTGGTGGGCTCGTCGAGGAAGAGCACGGGACGCTCGACGACCAGGCTCACCGCCAGGTCGAGTTTCCTGCGCATGCCGCCCGAGTAGCCCTTGGTGGGCTTGTCGGCGTCGTCGATCAGGTCGAAGCGCTCGAGAAGCTTCTGCGACCTGTCTCTTGCTTCTTGTTTTGACAGCTTTAACAGGCGACCGAAGAAGACGAGGTTCTCCCGGCCCGTGAGTGTCTCGTCCACGGCGGCGAACTGGCCGGTGACCGCGATGCTCGCGCGAACCTTCTCGGGCTGCCCGACCAGGTCGAACCCGGCGACGCGTGCCGTGCCGCCGTCGGGTTTGAGCAGTGTGGTGAGGCAGTTGATCAGGGTGGTCTTGCCCGCGCCGTTGGGCCCGAGCAGGCCGACCACGCTGCCCTCGGCGACCTCCAGGGACAGCTTGTCCAGAGCGAGGGTTTCGCCGAACGACTTGCTGAGGTCTCTCAGCTCAACACTGGCTGTCATGGTGGATGACAATCCTGTCTTGGTAACGGTTTGTCAATAACAGAACCACAAACATGGTATCTACTATCTACGCTTATGCCTAGAGTGAGGATATGTTGCACTAGGTGATCGATTGATCGCATAAAGTGAGATTTCACGATGATTTTTGAAATAACGTAGATCCCCAGAAGGCACAACCTATCGTGGGGTTCTTCGGGGATTGACGTGAGTTCGAGGCGTTTGAGAACCTGCTATCGGTGGGTCAAGAACGGGGGATCTCTGTGACTTCCAGCCATGCTTCATGTCTGGATGGCAACAGACGCGGACGTGTGACATCACGGGCTGATGAACCGCACCAATGCCAAGGGTGTTGACCAGTGGCCGTACGACTGCTGCTGGACAGCCGACATGAAATGACGTTTCGGATGGGGCTGTCTCCACGGGCGGCGGCCCTGGCAAGCCTGCGCTTCCTCGACGATCGCTGGAGAGCCGGCCGCGGTGAGGTGGCATCGAGCCCTGAAGCCCAGGTGCACGTCACACCCGTCCACCCTTTCGGGCTCGCCGACATCAGCTGCCCGGGCAAGGTCAGGCGGGCGATGGGCCGCACGCCGCGGCCACCCGGCAGACAACCGTGCAGGCTGCTCCTGTCCGGCATGGCCCATCCGAGAACACGGCCGTTCCAGGAGATGCCGCTGGCCCAGGCGGATGCGTGGACGGACTTACGCCACATCCTGGAAGCGGATCTGCGGTATCGGATGCGCAAGCTCGCGACGGGAGGGCTTCAGGCGCTCTTCGCCGACCTCAACGTCTCTGTCCATTTCGACGGCGAGATCCTCGAGGTGGACACCCGATGCCAGACCGAGCTCGGCAGTTTTGACAGTCTCGTGCTCATGCCGACCCTGCTGTGCAATCGGATCGTGCTGCTCGTATCCGACCCGGTGGTGCTGCTCTATCCGGCATTCAGCGCGAAGAGCTGGGACAGATGCCGCTCGTGCACGGCCCGCGACCTCCGCTCCGTCGTCGGCGGGAATTCCCTCGGGCTGCTGGAAGATCTCCGGGAGCCGCGGACGCTGGAGGAGCTGGCCTGCCGGTACAACCAGGACCTGCTCGTCGTACGGCGTGACCTGGCCGTCCTTGAGGCGGATGGCCTGCTCAGCGTCTGCCCGGGGGCGGCGGAAAGCTATGAGCTGTCCAGGCTCGCCGTGCTGCTCATGGGGTCCAGCTGCTCGAGCTGCACGTAACAGCTGTGGTTGGCGCCTTCCCATGGCCATGGACATGGGCTCTGCTATTATGCATGCAGGTTCGAGTATGCGATGCCTGGAGTCCAGACTTCTGTACCGGCGTAGGCTCGTCCGAGGCTTGAGTTCAGAGTCAGCTGGCAAGATAGTGGAAGATGCCATGACAAAGCAATACGCGATAACCATCGCCCCCGTAGTGGACGGCCAAGAGGCAAAACCTGACATGGTTGTCCGCGTCGAGATCATCGACGGTCAGCCGCACGTGGTGGAGTTCACCATGCGTGCCCAGGTGGGTGCCGACCTGGCGAGCGGCCCGCTGCCCTTCGTCGATCTGGAATACCTTGCCAGGGCATTCGCCCCCACGGAGAGTGCGCACGCGGTCACGCCGCCCCCGCCGCCGGCGGCGGCGCCGAGCGCACCCGAGCCGCCTGAGGCCGAGCCTGCCCGCCGCCCGGTTGCCCGCAAGCGTGCCGCTCCCCAGGCGCCGGCCGCGGGCGGTGGCCTGACCACGGCCAGGGCCTATCGCAAGATGCCCGATCCCGCGGAGTTGCAGCGCGTTTACAGCGAGGCCAGCAGCATCGCCGGCGTCGCCAAGCACTACGACGTCCCCACGCACACAGCTCAGGGGTGGATCAGCCGGCTGCGCCGCCGAGGGCTCGCGGAAAAGACCTAAGCCGCTGAAGAGGGATGTATCCGTGCATGGCACGGCCCTCCTCGGGAGCAGCGGCCAGTTGGCGCCGCTTGAGTACGCGCACCGCCTCGGTGGTGGGCCAGGCGAAGACCTTGGTGACGCTCAGCGCGCCCGAGTTCATCGCGATGTACGCCCCCCGCACGTCTTTCGCGTCACCGGCATGATCCATTCTCGCCGCTTACTCGGCAAGGCAGCCCCCAGCCGCATCGGGCTGGGGCCGTGCACCGCCGGCTCCGCGAACCCCGCCCACGTCGCTCTCCCCGCGCCCAATGAGGAAGGCCACCACGGACGCGTCTCCGACTTGACCGCTTACGACCACGGACGCGTGTCCTCGTCGAGCAGAGCGCCGAGATCGGGGACATTCAGCGGCATCGCATCCTCAAAGCCATAGATGGCAGATGCGCAATAGATGATACGAGTATCACCCGGCAAGGGTGGCCGCTCCCGATCCGCCGATCTTCATCACCCTGCCTGACAGGGCTCCTGGCATCCGCCCAGGTCATGACCTCGCCCAGGGGCGGGGGAAGGCGTTGCCGTCCAGCCGGTCGCCCGCGGCGAGTTTGAGCGGATCGGTCACGACGTGCCCGGTCCCGCTGTAGCGGGTCGCCTCGTCCATGTAGATGGTGACGTGCGCGAACCGGGCCTGGTCGGTGCGGTTGGGGAGTGCCATGTGGCCGGTGTAGCCGCTGTGGAAGGTGCAGTCGCCGGCACGGAGCGGCACGGTGACGCGGGGGATCCAGCGCAGCGACGGTTCCATCTCGAACAGGTCCTCCTCGTGGTGGAGGTCCTGTGGGCGCAGGCCGGTGCGATCCTGGGTGCCGGGCAGGAAGGTCATGCAGCCCCGCTCCGGCGGGACGTCGACCAGTGCGATCCACGCCGACAGCGGGAGCCGGTCACCCGCGTGCGGCCAGTAAGGACGGTCCTGGTGAAACTCCGTGGCGGCGTTGTTGTGCGGCTTCTTGACCAGCATCTGGTCGTGCCAGAGCCGCAACGGGAACCCGGCGAGCTGTTCGGCGATCCGGCCGAGCCGCCGGTCGAACGTGAGCTCCCGCAGCGTCGGATCGCGTTGCCAGACGTTGACGAGCTGGCTGAAGACGCCCTGCTTCTCCAGGCTCTCCGCGCGATGCGCCGCCAGGAACGCGGCCGCGCCGGCCCGGAAGCGCTCGATCCGGTCGGGTTCGAGGACGCCGCGCACTCGGACGAAACCGTGCTCACGGTAGGCCGCCACCAGTTCCTCCGACACCCGGCCGTCTGCGCCGACGTCGCTGGCGGACTGCTCGTTCGTGGCCGTCATCACCACTGACCTCCAAGGTTCTCGCCGTTGGGATACTGCAAGCGTCGTCGTGGTGGGCTGTTCAGGGCTAGGCCGATCCCGGCATGTAGCCGTACGATCCCGACATGCCTGCCACCCTGCACGAGCACGCGCTGTTCGCCGGGAGCCCGGTCCTGGCAGGTGTCCACCATCTGAACCGCGACATCGAGCCGCACGCGCACGACTTCCTCGAGATCGCCGTGATCGGAACCGGTGACGGCCGGCACGTGACCAGCCAGGGCGAGCGCCCGCTGCGGCGCGGGCAGGTCATCGTGCTGCGCCCCGGCGCCTGGCACGGGTTCCGGGACTGCGCCGGCCTGACCGTCGCCAACTGCTGCCTGTCCGCCCAGACGCTGCGGGCCGAGTTGGCGCTGCTGTACGACATCCCGATGTTGCGCCGGATGTTGTGGACCGATCCGGTGGCGTCCGGCACGCACGGCGTGGCGGTCACGACCGTCGACCCGGCCGCCGCCGAGGAGGCCATCGCGGAGATCGGCCTGCTCGAACGGGACCTCGGGGCCGACCCGAGCCGGCCGGGCCGGGTGCTGGGCCGGCTGGTCACCGTGCTCGGCGTCCTGGCCGACGGCCGTGGCCCTGCACAGGAGACGCTCGAGCCCGCCGTCCATTACGCGGTCGCCGCCACCATCGCCCGGTTCGAGGCGGAGCCCGCCCATCCGTGGCGGCTGAATGATCTCGCCAGGGCGGTCAACCTGGATCCCGCCTATCTCGGCCGGCTGTTCGTACGGTACGTCGGGCTGACGCCGCTCGGCTTCCTGGCCCGGCTGCGGGCCGAGCGCGCCGCCACGCTGCTGGCGCACTCGTCCCTGCCGGCCGCCCGGGTCGGCGCCGCCGTCGGCTGGGACGATCCGACGTACTTCGCCCGCCGCTTCCGGACACTGGTCGGGCTGACACCCACCGAGTACCGGCGATCAGCCGCCCACCGGAGCGGACCCGATCGGCCAGGAACGCAGTGATCGCCCAGGCCGAGGCCACGTCCCACGACCAGACCAGCACGTATACGCACGCCCCTGCGGTGGCTGCGCACGATCTAGGACGGGAGAAAGACTATGAGGATGCAATTCGTGTACACGAAGTGCTTGGGCGATGTCCGGTCGTGGCGCGTCGGGGAGTGCGGCCGCAGGTCTCGTGAGGATATCGATTCCTAGCTTTAGCAAGCTGTAACAGGGAGTTCTTGACGGTGGGCACCCTGGCTCCTAGATTTCTGAGAAATCGATTGCTCGCCCCCAAGAGCTTTCGAACGATCAGGAGGATGGATATGTCAGCCTTCGAGAGGGTGACCCGCAGATCGCTGCTGCGTGGCGGCGCCGTGATGTTAGGTTCGGCCATGGCGACGCCGCTGCTGTCGGCGTGCGGGGGCGGGGGCACGGGCGGCAACGCCAAGGAGCTGACGTTCTGGAACTTCTACGGTCCCAACCCGCAGGCTGACGCGCAGAGCAAGTGGTTCACCGACCTGGTGGCGGCCTGGAACGCGGGCAATGAGGTCAAGGTCAAGCTCCACTACCTGCCCGTGTCGGAGTACCTCGCGGGTACGGCCCTGCAGACCGCGTTCTCCGCCGGTGAGGGGCCGGACATCTTCCTGCTCAGCCCCGGCGACTTCCTCCGGTACTACAACGGCGGCGTGCTGACCGATCTGACGCCGCACCTCAAGCCCGACCAGATGGCCGACTTCGCCGACGGCGTGCTCGACACCCGCAAGGTCGGCGACAAGGTCTACGGCCTGCCCATGGAACGCGAGCCGCTGGCCGTCTACTACAGCCTCGACGCGTTCGAGCAGGCGAAACTCTCCGAAGGCGACATCCCCAAGACCTGGGACCAGCTCCTCGACGTGGCCGCCAAGCTGACCACCAAGGACCGGTTCGGGATGTTGTTCGAGACCATCCCCGGCTACTACCAGAACTTCACGTGGTACCCGTTCATGTGGATGGCGGGCGGCTCGGCCGTCCCGGACAACGGGGGGCCCGGCTTCAACGCGCCCGGCGTGCACAGCGCGCTCAAGCTGTGGCAGGACGCGATCACCAGCAAGGTCGCGCCGCGCAAGCCGCAGGGCGACGGCGCCGGCAACGCGCCGGCGAACCTCGGCTCCGGCTACGTCGCCATGCAGCAGAGCGGCATCTGGTCGGTGTCGGAGCTCGAGCAGCAGCAGAAGGACTTCAAGTACGGGGTGTTCCCGCTGCCCGTCCCCGACGGCGGCACGTACACGACCGACATCGGCGGATGGGCGTTCGTGGCCAACGCCAAGGGCGCCAACCCGGAGGCGGCGGCCACGTTCATTGCCTGGGCGCTGGGCGCGACCGACGCCGAGGGCGTCGAGCGCGGACGGCAGTGGAACACCGTCGTCAAGACGAACCTGCCCGCCCGCAAGTCGGTCGAGGCGGCGGCCAAGTCGGCGGGGGCGTTCGACACGCCCGCGCTCAAGGTCTTCCTGGAGCGGGTCGTCCCCGGCGGGCGGACCGAGCCGCGCTACACGCCCGAGGTGTACAAGGCCGTGTCGGACGCCATCCAGGCCGCCCAGCTCGGCGGGGTGGACCCGGCGCAGGCGGCGGCCGAGGCCGCATCGAAGATCGACACGTTCCTGAAGGGCTACAAGGGTGCGGCGATGTTGTGAACCGGCCCGAGTGGAGAGAGGCGGTAGGTGATGGCCACAATGGTCGATTCGAGCGCGCCCGTCACGACGCCCGCCGGCACGGCGCCCCCGAGGTGGACGCGCCGCAGGAGGGAGGCCCTGGCCGGGTACGCGTTCGTCCTGCCTGACCTGCTCGGCCTGCTCGTCTTCGTCGGCCTGCCGATGGTGCTGGCCGTCGGCGTGTCCCTGTTCAGCGTGGACGGCTTCGGCGGTTACACCTTCGTCGGCCTGGACAACTTCGCGCAGATGGCGGGCGACGCGCAGCTCTGGCAGAGCGTCCAGGTCACGCTGAGGTACATGGTGACGTTCGTCCCCATCGGCTTCGTGGTCAGCCTCGGGCTCGCGATGCTGGTGCGCGACCACTTCCCCGGGGTCGGCCTGGTGCGCACGATGTTCTTCCTGCCGCACGTCATCAGCCTCGTCGTGGTCGGCGTGGTGTGGCAGTTCCTGCTGACCGACAAGCAGGGCGCGGTGCCCGCGCTGCTGCGGCCCTTCGGGCTGGGCGATGTGTCGTTCCTGGGCAACCCCGCCCTCGCGCTCGGGTCGCTCGTGGTGATCAGCATCTGGTTCCTCATGGGCTACCAGATGCTGATCCTGCTCGGCGGGCTGAAGGACATCCCCAAGGAGTACGAGGAGGCGGCGCGGGTCGACGGCGCCAGCGCGTGGCAGCGTTTCAGGTATGTCATCTGGCCGCTGCTCCGGCCGACCAGCTTCTTCGTGCTGGTCAACTCGACCGTCGGCGCCGTCACCGGGCTGCAGGCGTTCGACCTGGTGTACGTCCTGACCAAGGGCGGCCCCGCGGGCAGCACCTCCAGCGTCGTCTTCTACATCTACCAGCAGGCTTTCACCTTCAACAACTACGGCTACGCGGCGGCGCTGACCACGGCGGTCGTCGCCTTCCTGGTCGTGGCCACGGGGGTCATGTTCGGGGCCACGAAGGGAGGCCGGTTCGATGTCGGTTAGGCTGCGCGCGCTCGTCGGGTACGTGCTGGCGGCCGTGACGGTCGCGCCGCTGGTGTGGCTGCTGGTGGTGGTGCTCAAGCCCGCGGACGAGCTGTTCGACGTGGCGTTGCCGAGCAGGCTCACCCTGGACAACGTCCTGTACGTGCTGACCGAGGTGCCCATCGGCCGCTACATGCTCAACAGCGCGATCGTCTCCGTGGCGGTCACGGTGATCGCGCTCGTGCTGCACTCGATGGCCGCCTACGCGCTGGCCCGGCTGCGCTTCCCCGGCCGGCAGGTGATCTTCTCGATGATCGTCTCCACGCTGCTGGTGTCGCTGCCGGTGATCCTCGTGCCGCTGTTCCTGGTGGCCAGGCAGCTCGGGCTGCTGGACACGTACGCGGGGCTGATCCTGCCGGCGATCTTCCACGCCTTCGGGATCTTCCTGCTGCGTCAGTACTACCTGACGATCCCGCGTGAGCTGGAGGAGGCCGCCGACCTCGACGGATGCGGATATTTCCGGCGCTGGTGGCAGGTCGTCGTGCCCCTCAGCCGGCCCGTGCTCGCCTCGCTGTCCGTGCTCTTCTTCCTGGCCAACTGGAATGCGTTCCTGTGGCCGCTGACCGCCACCCGAGACCCTGGGCTGCGCATGGTGCAGGTCGGGATCGCCACCCTCCAAGGCCAGTACGGCTCGGCCTGGAACTACGTCCTGGCCGCGACGTTGATCGCGGCCGTGCCCACCCTGATCGCGTTCGTGCTCGGCCAGCGCCGGCTCGTCGAGGCGATCAAGACCTCCGGACTGAAGTAAGGATCACATCGCATGACCTATGGCAACTACGGCAGCAGCCTGCGCGACCTGCCCCGCCTTCGGGCCTCCAAGCGCAAGCGGGTCTCCAGCTACGACCGTACGGGCGGCAACGAGGACCGCCTGACCGTCCAGGCCGGCACCACCGTGACGCTGGCCGACATCGAGGGGCCCGGCTCCATCAACCACATCTGGTGCACGGTGGCGCTGCCGCTGAAGGACGTGCCGGACGCGGTGGACGTCGACTACCTGCGCCGGCTCGTTCTGAAGATCACCTGGGACGACCAGGAGCACCCGAGCGTGCTGGTGCCGCTCGGCGACTTCTTCGGCATGGGCCACGCCAAGACGGCGAACTTCGTCTCCGCGCCGCTGCAGATGAGCCCGCAGGACGGCAAGTCCTTCAACTCGTGGTTCCACATGCCCTTCGCCGGGCGGGCGCGGGTGGAGCTGATCAGCGAACTGTCGGCCGAGCCGGTGTTCTTCTACTACTACATCGACTACGAGCTGTTCGACTCCGCCGCCGACGACCTCGGCTACTTCCACGCGCAGTGGCGTAGCGAGCGGCCGACGGACGGGGTGCCGCAGGGCACGCAGAGCAACCGCGAGTACCAGGTCGAGGGCATCAACGACACCGGCGACGGCAACTACGTCATCCTCGACGCGCAGGGGCGCGGCCACTACGTCGGCTGCGTGCTCAACATCCGCAACCTGCGCGAGACCAGCGACTGGAACTGGTACGGCGAGGGCGATGACATGATCTTCATCGACGGAGAGCCGTTTCCGCCCTCCCTGCACGGCACCGGCACCGAGGACTACTTCAACACCGCGTGGTGCCCGACGCAGACGTATCACGCCCCCTACCACGGCATCACCATGCCCGGCGGGGACAACTGGAGCGGCGAGATCTCCCTCTACCGCTTCCACGTCGAGGACCCGATCACCTTCACCGAGTCCATCAGGGTGACGATCGAGCACGGCCACGCCAACAAGCGCTCGGACGACTTCTCCTCGGTCGCCTACTGGTACCAGACGCTGCCGCATCGCCCGTTCGGGATCGCGCCCGTCGAGGAGCGGTTGCCGTTCCCGCGCTCTCGGTAATCGATTTCCTTTGCCTGCGATGAGAATGGGACGAGGTTGCTCAAGATCCAAGATGTCGCCCGGCACGCCGGGGTCTCCGCCGCTACGGTCTCCCGCGTGCTCAACGGCCGCTCCACGGTCAACCCGGAGCTGGCGGCACGCGTGCACGCGGCGGTGCGGGAGCTCGGCTACCGGCCCAACGGCGTCGCGCGCAACCTCAGGCGCAGGCAGACCACACTGTGGGCGGTGCTCGTCTCCGACGTCGGCAACCCGTTCTTCACCTCGCTCGTACGCGGGGTGGAGGACGGGGGCCGGCAGTTCGGCTACTCCGTCGTCCTGTGCAACACCGACGAGAACCGGGCCAGAGAGGCCGAGTACATCGCGGTGGCGCTGGCCGACAACGTGGCCGGGGTGATCATCTCGCCGGCGGACGACTCGTCGGACATCAGCGCCCTCGTCGCCGCGGGGACCGCCGTGGTCACCATCGACAGGGAACTGGCCCAGACCGAGGTGGACGCCGTACTCGTCGACAACGAGAAAGGCGCCGAGATGGCCACCACCCATTTGCTGGAGTCCGGCTACCGGCGGATCGCCTGCATCACCGGGCCGCGCCGCATGTCGACGGCCATGCAGCGGTTGCGCGGCTACCAGCGGGCGCTGCGCGCCTTCGGACTGTCGTCCGACCGCACGCTCATCCGGCACGCCGACTTCCGGGAGGAGGGCGGGTACTCGGCCCTGGCCGGGCTGCTGGACGACGGGGTGGAGATGGACGCCGTCTTCGCGGCCAACAACCTGATGACGGTGGGGGCCGTGGAGTGCCTGTCCGAACGCGGGGTTTCGATCCCCGGGCGGGTGGGGGTGATCGGGTTCGACGACATTCCGTGGGCGCGGCTGTTCCGTCCCGGGCTGAGCACGGTTCGGCAGCCCACGTACGAGCTCGGGCGGGCGGCGGCGCAACTGTTGATGGACCGGATCGACAACCCGGCCCGTCCCGCTGTCCGAATGGTGCTGCAGACGGAACTCCACCCACGCGAAAGCTCGTCGCCCCGTAACCCCTGAGCTCCGAAGTCGACACGGTGTCGCCGAAGAGTGCGCCGCTCACACTGCGGCCTGACGCGCTGGGCCACGTTGGCAGCGGCGATCAGGCCACGACGTCGTGATGCGGTTCTGGCTGTCTCGGCGGCGGCGTGGTGGTGGTGCGGGTCCTCTCAAACGCCCTCGTGCGGCGGGTTCTGAACCATGTCCCTGTGCGGTGCGGACGTGTCCAGGGGGCCGTGGATGCGGTTCCTGGGGCGGTAAGGCCGTTGTGGGAAATCGGTTCACCGTTGCGATTCTGTGATGTGACGCGGCATTGACGGTCTTCAAGGGGAGATCTAGCTTGAGGGGAAATCGATTTCTGGGCAATCGATTTCCCAGAAACATCACCCCCCTGGAGGTCAACAGCCGTGGCACGTATCGGAGTGCTGAGCATCTCGGACGGACGGGACTTCGTCGCCCGCGATCTCGTCGACCACATCACCACCGCCACCACCGCCCTGGCGGAGGCCCTGCGGAAGGACGGGCACGAGGTGATCGTGGCGCCGGAGATCGTGTGGACGAACGAGCTGGCCACCTCCCAGGCGCGCTGGCTGGCCGACCAGCGGCCCGACTTGACGATCTTCAACTACGCGGTCTGGGCCTTCCCGCACTTCACGATGCTGGCCGCCGAGGCGACCCCCGGGCCGCTGCTGCTGATGGCCAACATCGACCCGGCCCAGCCGGGCATGGTCGGCATGCTCGCCGGCGGCGGAGGGCTGGACCAGATCGGGCGGGTGCACGCCCGCGCCTGGGGTGACATCGAGGATCCCGCCGTCAGGGAGCGGGTGCTCGTCGAGGTACGGGCCGCGCAGGCCGTGCGCGGGCTGCGCGGTTCCACGTTCGGGCGGATCGGCGGCCGGCCCATGGGCATGTACACCGCCGTCGCCAACACCGACCAGTGGATGCGCACGTTCGGCGTGGACGTCGAGGAGATCGACCAGTGGGAGATCGTGCGCCGCAGCGAGAACGCGTCCCAGACCAGGGTGAAGGAGGCTCGCGAATGGCTCGAGACCAAGGGCAACGTCCACTACGACGGCAAGCAGCTCACGCCTGAGCTGCTGGAACGGCAGATCCGCACGTACTACGCGATGCGCGAGCTCATCGACGAGTGGAACCTGGACTTCTCGGGCATCAAGGGCCAGCCCGAGCTGACCACCCACTTCTGCACGATGGACATCGCCGAGGCATTCCTCAACGACCCCTACGACTGGGAGGGCCCCAAGGAGACGCACGTCTGCGCCACCGAGGCCGACATGGACGGCGCGCTGACCATGCAGATCCTCAAACTGCTGAGCGGCGACCCGGTGCTGTTCGCCGACGTGCGGCACTACCACGCCGACAAGGACGTGTGGGACCTGTGCAACTCGGGCCAGCACGCCACCTGGTACGCCGCCCGCTCCGACGACCCCGCGGAGAACCTGGCGAAGACCCACTTCCACCCCGAGGTGTTCTTCTTCCCGGCGGGCGGCGCCAGCGTGCACCACCTGGCGGCGCCGGGCGCCGCCACGTTCGCGCGGCTCACCCGCAGGGACGGCGCGTACCGGATGCACGTGATGCGCGGCGACTTCGAGCTGTACGACGACGCCACCAACGAGGCGATGGCCCGCCAGTCGACGTTCGAGTGGCCGCACGCCTTCACCAGGCTGCACGTGCCGGCCACCGAGTTCCTCGGCCGGTTCGGCTCCAACCACATCCACGCGGTGCCCGGCGACTACGTCGCGGAGCTGCGGGCGGTGTGTGACCAGCTCGGCGTCGAGTTCGAGGGGTTCGGCGATGCGGCGTAGGCTTCAGCGGTTTTCCATTCTCGCGCTCACCGCCGCTCTCGCGGCCGGGACGACGGCGGTCCCCGCCCACGCGCAGCAGACCGGGACGACGGCGGTTCCCGCCCACGCGCAGCAGACCGGGACGACGGCGGTTCCCGCCTTCGCGCGGCAGGCCGTGACGGACAAGGGCCCGGTCGGGTGGGACGTCTACCGGCGGCTCGACCGGCTGCCTGAGCTGACCACCGGCGTCCAGACCAAGCAGTTCTCCAGCTTCGACCGCACCGCCGACAACAACGACGGCTTCGAGGGCACCTACTCCTGCCTGCGCACCCTCGGCACCTCGTGCGTGATCGCCGAGCACACCGGGGCGGGCGAGGTGCAGTCCATCTGGTTCACCAGGGACGGCGGCGACGTCACCCGCACCGGCAAGATCACGATCGAGCTCGACGGCCGCAAGGTCGTGGAGAGGAGCCTGCAGGACCTGGTGAACGGCAAGCTCGGCGCCCCCTTCGCCTACCCGCTCGTGGGCAACGCCGACCAGAGCTCCGGCGGCGTGTACGTCGCGGTGCCGATGCCGTACCGCCAGTCGATGCGCATCACCACCGAGCACAACCCGCTCTTCCACCACGTCACCTACCGCACGTTCGCCGACGCCGAGGGCGTGCGCACGTTCGACCCCGCCGACAAGGCGCAGGACGTGATCGACCGGTTCAAGGCGGGCGGCGACCCCAAGCCGGCGCTCCCGGGCGCGCGCACGCAGGACGCCGCGGTCAGGCTCGCCCCCGGCCAGTCCGTACGGCTGGCGCGCACGAACGGCTCCGGTCTGCTGTCCGCGATCCGCCTGCGGCTGCCCCAGGCCGAGCAGGTGCTGCCGGACACCGAGGCCGACGAGGGCCGGGCGTTCGGCAGGGGCGGCTCCAGCGAGTTCACCGTGAAGATCGACCCCGCCAACGACGGCGTGCGGCTGACCAGGCGCATCGACCCGGCCCTCGGCAGGCAGGTCGCCAAGGTGCTGGTGGACGGCCAGGAGGCCGCCCAGTGGGCGCCGAGCAAGCTGGGCGCCTCCGGGATGTGGGCCGAGGAGGTGGTCGACCTGCCGGCCGCCGCGACCAAGGGCAAGTCGCAGATCACGGTCAAGAACGTGTTCGTCTCCTCCGACCTCGACTACAACGAGTTCACCTACTGGGTGGACAGCGCGGGCCGGCGTACCGACACCGTGGACGTGGGCGACGCCGCGAACGAGGCCGCGCACCAGTACAAGATCGTCGCCCAGACCTGGCAGGGGGAGCGGACCTTCGCCTTCCCGATGGACGAGGCCCGGCTGGCCAAGGTGCGGCAGGCGCAGGAGGTCCTGCAGGGGCTGCGGCTGAGGATCGTGTTCGACGGGACGCGGACCGTGGACTCGCCGGTCGGGGAGTTCTTCGGCACCGGCCACGCGATGATGCCGGTCAAGTCGATGATGTACGAGGTCGACGCGGCGACGAGCGCGATGGCGGCGTGGTGGCCGATGCCGTACCGGACGGGCGCCACGGTCGAGCTGTTCAACGACTCTGACAGGACCGTCGAGGGGCAGGCGTCCGTCACGTCGACCAACCGCCCGATGGCAGGAAATATCGGTTATTTCAGGACGCAATCCCGCGCCGGCGCCACCACCCCCGGCAAGAGCTGGCCCTTCCTGCGGGCCACCGGCCAGGGCAAGTTCGTCGGCGTCACCCACACCATGCGCGGCCCCACGAACCGCAACTACCTGGAGGGCGACGAGCGCGTCTACGTGGACGGCTCGCGCACCCCGCAGATCCACGGCACCGGCACCGAGGACTTCTACCAGGCCGGCTGGTACTTCAACCGCGAGACCTTCAACACCCCCTTCCACGGCAACCCCGCCCACCTGGCCCCGGCGACCGGCTGCCCGGCGGACAATGACTGCACCGGCGCCTACCGGCTGATGATCGGCGACGCCGTCCCGTTCGGCAGCGCGATCACCTTCGACATCGAGCACGGCTGGACCAACGACGTCGAGGGCGTCTACTCCTCCACCGCCTACTGGTACGGCTCGGGGAAGAACGCCACGACCCGCACCGACTCGCTCACCGTCGGCGACCCGGCCAGCGAGCGCGCGCACGGCTACACCGGCCAGGGCGAGCCGGTCACGCTGGAGTCCGCGTTCGAGGGCGACTTCAGGAACACCGACAAGCTCAAGGCCGCCCACCGAGTCACCGAGGCCCCGATCGGCTTCACGCTGAAGATCGACAAGAACAACCGGGGCGTGGAGCTGCGCCGCACGGGCGACCAGAGCACCGCGGGGCAGCACGCCGAGGTCACCGTGAACGGGCGGCGGCTGCCCGACTGGGTGCAGCCGCTCGGCAACCAGAGCCGCAAGTGGCTGGAGGACGTCTACCAGATCCCGGCGGCGGCCACCCGCGGCGCAGGCGAGATCACCGTCCGGCTCACCCCGAAGACTCCCTGGTCGGCGGCCTCCTACACGGCATGGAGCCTGCGGTGACCATCCTGGCGATGCGGGCCATCGGCAAGTCCTTCCCCGGTGTGCGGGCGCTCGACGGCGTCTCGCTCACCGTCGGGGAGGGCGAGGTGGTGGCCCTGCTCGGGGAGAACGGCGCCGGCAAGTCCACGCTCATGAACATCCTGGCCGGGGTGTTCAAGGACTACGAGGGCGAGATCGAGATCGGCGGCCAGGTCGCCCACATCCACTCGCCCAAGGACGCCCGGCGGCACGGGATCGCGATGATCCACCAGGAGCTCAATCTGGTGCCCGAGCTGTCCATCGCCGACAACATCTTCCTCGGCAGGGAGCGCGCGATCCTCGACCGCAAGGGCATGGAGGCGCGCACCGCGGAGCTGCTGCGCGGCCTCGGGCTCGACCTGTCGCCGCGCCGGCTCGTCAAACAGTGCAAGATCGCCGAACGCCAGCTCATCGAGGTGGCCAAGGCCCTGTCGCAGAACGTCCGCGTCCTGGTCATGGACGAGCCCACCTCGGCGCTGGCCGACGCCGAGGTGCGCCGCCTGTACACGGTCATCCGCGACCTGACCGGGCGCGGCGTGGCCGTCATCTACATCTCCCACCGGCTGGAGGAGCTGGAGGAGATCGCCGACCGGGTGGTCGTGCTGCGCGACGGCCGTTACATCGGCGAGCGCGACGGCGTCGACCGGGACGAGCTGATCCAGATGATGGTCGGCCGGCCGCTGGGCGAGCTGTTCCCGAGGGCCGAGGGCGGCTCCAGGGGCGGGGAGCTGCTGAAGGTCGAAGGGCTGTCGGTGCCGGGCGAGCAGGGCTCGGGGCGCACCGCGCTGCGCGAGGTCTCCCTGTCCGTACGGGCCGGCGAGATCGTCGGCGTCGCCGGGCTGATGGGCGCGGGCCGCAGCGAGCTGCTTGAGTCGATCTTCGGCGTGCACAGGGCGGCCGCGGGCAAGATGAGCCTGGGCGGCAGGCTGTACCGGCCGAAAAGTCCGAAAAGCGCGATCAGGCGCGGTGTCGCGCTGGTCGCCGAGGACCGCAAGGCACAGAGCCTCGTGCTCGGCAACACCATCGCCTTCAACGCCAGCCTGCCCTCGCTCGGGCGGTTCCTGCGGTTCGGGATGGTGGACGCCCGGCGCGAGCACGCCGCCGTCGATGAGCGGGTACGCGAACTGCGCGTCAAGGCCCCCGGCATCCGCTTCACGGTCGGCAACCTGTCCGGCGGCAACCAGCAGAAGGTCGTGCTGGCCAAATGGCTGCTGACCACACCCTCGCTGATCCTCATGGACGAGCCCACCCGCGGCATCGACGTCGGCGCCAAGGCCGAGATCCACGCGCTGATGTCCGAGCTGGCCACCTCGGGCAAGGGCGTGCTCGTGGCCTCCTCCGAGCTGCCCGAGCTGCTGGCCATGTGCGACCGGATCCTCGTGCTCTGCGAGGGCCGGATCACCGGCGAGTTCGGCAGGGGTCAGGCAAGCCAGGAGGCGATCCTCGAAGCCGCCATGGCACGACAGCAGGTGACCACATGATGACATCCGGGGAGAGCCGGACGCGGCGCACGCTCTCCGCCCTCGGAGCCGCCCAGGCCTACATCGGCCTGGTGCTGGTCCTCGCCGTGGGGATCGCCACCAAGGGCGAGATGTTCCTCAACGAGACGAACCTCACCAACGCCATCGGCGCCTTCGCCTCGCGCGGCATCCTGGCCGTCGGCGTCACGCTGGTGATCCTGACCGGCGGCATCGACCTGTCCGTCGGCTCGCTGCTGGGCATCGCCTCGATGACGGCGGCGATGATGCTCTCGAAGTACTCGCTGGAACCGTGGCAGATCGTGCCGGTCTGCATGCTGGTGGGGGCCTTGTTTGGTTTCCTGAACGGCGCCGGTACGGCCTGGCTGCGCATCCAGTCGTTCGTCATGACGCTGGCCATGCTGTCGGTCGTGCGCGGCCTGGACCGGCAGATGAGCGACAACGTCAGCGTCGGCACCCAGATCGCCGGCCCCGACGGGAAGCTGACGCCGCAGGCGGAGGCCTTCCAGCTCTTCGGCACCCCCGGGCACAACCTGTTCGACCGCGTCTACTACCCGGTGCTGGCCTTCATCGTGGTCTGCATCGTCTTCCACCTCATCCTCACCAAGACCCGGTTCGGCCGGCACGTGTACGCCGTCGGTGGCAACCCCACGGCGGCCAGACTGTCCGGCGTCAACGTCACGGCGGTCACGATCGCGGTGTTCACGCTGTCCGGCATGCTCGCCGGGTTCGCCGGGCCGATCGACGCCGCCTACAGCGCCTCGGCCGATCCGCAGGCCGGGCAGTCGTTCGAACTGGACGCCATCGCCGCGGCCGTCATCGGCGGCGCGTCGCTGGCGGGCGGCAAGGGCACGATCGCGGGCACGTTCGTCGGCGCCCTCATCCTGACGCTGCTCGACAACGTGCTCGGGCTGAACGCGGTCAGCGACAACTGGCAGCTCGTGATCAAGGGACTGATCGTCGTCGTGGCGGTCGTCCTGCAGCGTCCCGATCTCTTCACGTTCTTCCGAGGAGGGTCTCGATCATGAAGAAGACCGTCACCATCGTGCTCTGCGCGCTGCTGACCGCCGCGTGCGCGTCCAAGGCGCCGGCCCCGTCGGCTTCCTCGGGCGGCGAGGGCGGCAAGAAGTTCGTCGTGGGGTACTCACAGTCGAACAACGCCGAGCCGTACCGGGCGCAGCTCAACCTGCAGTTGCAGCACTTTATGAAGAAATATCAGGACATTGAGTTGCTGCCGATCGCCGACGCCAAGCAGTCCAGCGCCACGCAGGTCTCCCAGGTCCAGAACTTCATCACCCAGAAGGTCGACGCGCTCATCGTCTCGCCCACCGAGCCCGCCCCGCTGACGGCGGCCGTCCAGCAGGCGTGCGAGGCCAAGATCCCGGTCATCGTGCTCGACCGCACCGTGAACACCGACTGCTTCAGCGCCTTCATCGGCGGCGACAACGTCCTCATCGGCAAGAAGGCCGGGGAGGAGGCCGTCAAGCTGCTGCCGAACGGCGGCAACATCGTGGAGCTGCGCGGCATCATGTCCAACCAGCCGCAGATCGACCGCGACAAGGGCTTCCGCGAGGCCATCGCCGCCAACCCCAAGATCAAGATCATCGCCGACCGCGAGGGCAAGTGGCTGAAGGAGCAGGCCACCCCGATCATGCAGCAGTGGCTGGCCCAGCACCCCCAGATCGACCTCGTGTACGGGCACAACGACCCGATGGCCCTGGGCGCCTACCTGGCGGCGCAGGCGGCCGGCAAGGCCGACAAGATCAAGTTCATCGGCATCGACGGACTGGCCATCCCCGACGGCGGCATCCGCGCGGTCCAGCTCGGCCAGCTCTCGGCCACCTTCATCTACCCGACGGGGGCGGAGGAGGCCGCCGACACCGTCAACAAGATCCTGCACGGCCAGCCGGTCGAGAAGCAGCAGGTGCTCGGCACCACGCAGGTCTCCAAGGACAACGCCGCCGACCTGTACAAACAGTACGACCTTTCAGGACAGAACTGATGTTCCTCGGTATCGACATCGGGACGTCGAGCTCCAAGGGGGTGCTCGTCGCCCCCGATGGGACCGTCGTGGTCACGGCGGTACGCGAACACCCGACGGCCACGCCGCGCCCCGGCTGGTTCGAGCACGACGCGCTCGAGGTGTGGTGGGCCGACTTCGTCTCGATCGTCACGGAGCTGGCCAGGCCGGACGTGGCCGCCGTCGGGGTGAGCGGGATCGGGCCGTGCGTGCTGCCCTGCGCCGAGGACGGCACGCCGCTGCGCCCCGCGATCCTGTACGGCGTCGACACGCGCGCCACCGCCGAGATCGCGGCGCAGAACGCCCGTTACGGCACCGACGCGATCATGGAACGCTGCGGGTCGCCGCTCACCTCGCAGGCCGTCGGGCCGAAGCTGGAATGGCTGCGCGGGCACGAGCCGGAGGTGTGGGCCGGAACCAGGCGGCTGTTCATGGCGCACTCGTGGCTGGTGCACCGGCTCACCGGCGCGTACGTGCTCGATCACCACTCCGCCAGCCAGTGCACGCCCCTGTACGACACGCGCACCCACGAATGGATCACCGACTGGGACGTCGCCCCCGGGTTGGAGCTGCCCGAGCTGGCGTGGAGCGGCGACGTGGTCGGGACCGTCACCCGCGCCGCCTCCGAGCTGACCGGGCTGCCCGCCGGGATCCCGGTGGTCGCCGGGACCATCGACGCCTGGGCGGAGGCCCTGAGCGTCGGGGTCGGCTCGCCCGGCGACGTGATGCTCATGTACGGGACGACCATGTTCATCGTCGAGGTCCTCGCGGAACGGGCCACGTCCCCCAAGCTGTGGGGCACGGCCGGGGTGGCGCCGGGGACCTACAACCTGGCGGCGGGCATGGCCACCTCGGGAGCGATCACCGCGTGGCTGCGCGACCTGACCGGCGCCTCCTTCGGCGACCTCACGACGGAGGCCGCCGCGGCCGGGGCCGGGGCCGAGGGGCTGCTGATGCTGCCGTACTTCGCGGGGGAGCGGACGCCCCTCTTCGACCCGGACGCGCGCGGGACGGTGATCGGGCTGACGCTGCGGCACGGGCGCGGTCACCTGTACCGGGCCGCCCTGGAGGCGACGGCGTTCGGCGTCCGGCACAACCTGGAGGCCATGCGCGAGGCCGGCGGGAAGGGCGAACGGCTGGTGGCGGTCGGCGGCGGCACCCGTGGCGGGCTGTGGACGCGGATCGTCTCCGACGTGCTGCGGCAGGAGCAGGAACTGCCCGCCCAGACGGTCGGCGCCGCCTTCGGCGACGCGATGCTGGCGGCCGGGGCCGTCGGCGTGTCGTGCGCGGGCTGGAACCCGGTGACGAGCGTGGTACGGCCCGACCCCGAGGCGGCCGAGGAGTACGAGCGGCTCTATCGACTGTACCGGGAGCTGTACCAGGCCACATCACACATCGCCCACGCCCTCGCCTGACGCAAGCGCCCGCCGACAGGGGCGCCGCCGGGGATGAGGCCCCGGGTGGCGTATCGTCCGGGGCGAGGTCAGCGGGCGCTGCTCTGGCGGGCGCGGAGTTCGGCGGGGAGTACGACCGTGGCGGGGTCGGCGGACGGGGTGGCGATGCGGTCGACGAGCAGCCGGGCGGCCATGCGTCCCAGCTCGTACGTCGGCTGCGCCACCGTCGTCAGGGAAGGCCGCACGAGGTCGGCCCAGGGGATCTCGTCGAAGCCCACCAGCCCCATCTCCCCGGGCACGTCCACCCCGTGTTCGGCCAGGCAGCGCAGCGCCCCCACGGTCATGAGGTTGTTGGCCACGAACACCGCGTCGGGCCGCTCGGGAGAGGACAGCAGCGATGACATGGCATCGAAGCCGCCCTGCTCGCGAAAGTCCGTGCGCACGACGATCGGCGGGCCTGACAGGGCCTCGGTGTAGCCGCGCAGGCGCAGGTCGGCGGTGCTCACGCCCTCGGGCCCCGTGATGCAGGCGATGCGCCGGTAACCGGCCGTCCGCAGGTGCTCGGTGGCCGCCCGCGCGCCCGCCTCGTTGTCGACCACGACGGTGTCGACGGCGCCGCGCGGCAGTTCGCGGTCGATGGCGACGACCGGGATGGGCGAGTCGAGCAGGTTCTTGGCCGCCTTGACGCTCCCCGACGAGGAGATGATCACGCCGGCCATCTGCTCGCTCAGCGCCGCCGCGACGTACGTCTCCTCCTTGTCCGGGTCCTCGTCGCTGTTGCACAGCACCACCGAGTAGCCGGCCTGCTGGGCGACGTCCTCGATGCCGCGCACCGTGGCGGTGAAGAACGGGTTGCCGATGTCGGAGATGATCACGGCCCAGAGTGTCGTGCGGCTGCGCCGCAGGTTGCGCGCCACCGCGTTGGGGCGGTAGCCGAGCTCTCTGACGGCGGCGAGCACCCGCGCGACCATGTCGGGGTCGACGGTCTGGGCGCCGTTGAGCACGCGGGAGACGGTGGCCGCGGAGACTCCGGCCTCACGGGCGACATCGTAGATAGTGGGCATCGCACCAAGTTTCTACCATCGCGGCGGCCTACACTGTGGCGCCGCAGTTGATCTCATCCTGAGCAATCGCTTTCCCATCAAGATCATACTCCCACATTTCCGAATTTCTTGAAATATCCCGTTTTAGCTGGGTCAATAATCAACATTAATCCTGACAATTCGGGGCTTGACGCGTGTCATGTCGCGATTGTACGTTCATCGAGAAATCGATTGCTCACAGCTCTTCTCCCACAACCCCCCACCCTCGTGGCCCCCGAGCAGCGTCCCGCGCTCAGGGGTCACCGCACTGCCAGGAGAAGTCATGTACCGGTTCGTCCGACGATGCCTGGGCACTGGGTTGGCCACCCTGCTCATCGCGTCCATGGCGGCGTTCCCGACCACCACCACCGCGCAGGCGGCCGCCGCGCCGCCCCCCAGCCCGTTCTTCTCGACGGTGCAGATCGACTCGGGCGCCACCGTCGGCGCGCCCGCCATAGGAGACAACCGCAACCACGGCGACCTGTGGCCGAACTGCTGGTCCGACGACGACAACGTCTACACCGCCTACGGCGACGGCATCGGGTTCGGCGGCGCCTACAGCGACATCGGCGTGGCCAAGATCTCCGGCATGCCCGGCAACCTCACCGGCGCCCAGCTCCCGATCGGCGACAAGGTCGGCCAGGTGTGGACGGCGAACCACACGCGCAAGCCCACGGGCATGGCCTGCGTCGGCGGCACGCTCTACCTCGCCGTGCAGGACCTCGCCTTCGACTTCGACGACGCCCCCGCGGCCACGATCGCCAAGTCCACCGACCGGGGCCAGACGTGGACGTGGGACAGATCGGCGCCCATGTTCGGCAACGGCGTGTTCAGCACGATCATGTTCCTGGACTACGGCAAGGGCTACGCCAACGCCCCCGACGGCTACCTGTACGCCTACGGCCTCGACCACAACTGGCGCGACTCCTTCGCCAACCGGGTGCCCGACCCCGTGGACGTCTGGCTGGCCCGCGTGCCCCGCGACGCGGTGCAGAACCGGTCGGCGTGGCAGTTCGTCAGCGGCTTCACCGAATCGGGCACGCCCACCTGGTCGTCGGACATCGGCCGCCGCGTCGCCGTACTCCACGACGACCGCCGCATCTACCCCGACGTCTACACCGCCGGCCGGGTCAGGAACCTCAGCGTGATCAGCCAGGGCGGCGTCGTCTACAACAAGCCGCTCAACCGCTACATCTACACCTCCTGGACGGAGTACACCTTCGAGTTCTACGAGGCGCCCACGCCGTGGGGCCCGTGGAAACACTTCGCGAGCAAGGACTTCGGCGGCTACCCGTGGACGCGGACCAAGCACGGCGGTTACGCGACCACGATCCCGTCCAAGTACATCAGCGCGGACGGCAAGTCGATGTGGCTGCAGTCGAACGTCTGCCCGTGCGGCGGCGGCTACCCGCAGGGCGAGCACTGGGCGTACACGTTCTCGCTGCGCAAGATGCGCCTGGAACCGCACGTGGACACCACCGCGACCAACGGGCCCGACGGCGGCAGGAACCTGGCCAGGGAGCCGGGCGCCACCGGCGTCGAACGGGCCACGCACTTCGGCAACACCGCCTTCTACAACGACGGCAACCGGGCCCAGAGCGAGGACGACTGGAACGACGAGCGCAAGGGCGCGAGCTGGTGGGGATACACCTGGCCGCGCGAATACCTGATGAACAAGGTCGTCTTCACCAGCGGGCAGATGTTCGGCGACGGCGGCTGGTTCGGCGCGAACCTGCGGGTCCAGGTGCGCCGTGACCACCGGTGGGAGGACGTCAGCGGGCTGCGCGTCACGCCGGACTACCCCTACGACAACACGGCGGGGCCGAACCGCACGTACGAGCTGGGCTTCGACCCGATGGACGGCGACGGCGTGCGGATCATCGGGGCCCCCGGCGGCACCCGCACGTTCACCTCGATCGCCGAGCTGGAGGTGTACTACACGCCGAGCACACCGGGCCGCGCGCTCGGCGGGTCACCGGCCGACTTCGACGCCGACGGCAAGGACGACATCGTCACCTTCACCCACGGCGCCAACGCCGACGTCTACGCCGCCAAGTCCACCGGCACCGGCTTCGGCGGCGGGGAGAAATGGCATGACTTCTTCGGCCTGAACGGCGAGACCACCCTGTGAAAGAGAAACACGTGAGAAAGCTCATCGCCGCGTTTTCGGCGATCCTGGTCGTCGTCGCGGGCGCGGTCGCCATGACCACGCCCGCGGCGGCGGCCGCCGCCGACAAGGGGCCGATCGGCTGGGACGTCTTCCGGCGGCTCGACCGGCTCCCCTACCTGAGCCCCGGCACCCAGACCAGGCAGTTCTCCAGCTTCGACCGCGCCGGCGGCAACGTGCAGGACGGCTTCGACGGCCGCTACTCCTGCCTGAGCAAGACCTCCAACGGCCAGTGCGTGATCGCCGAGGACACCGGCCCCGGCGAGATCTCCTCCATCTGGTTCACCAGGGACGAGGGCAACGTGTCGGCCACCGGCACCATCACCATCGAGCTCGACGGCGCCGTCGTCGTCAGCGCGCCGCTGCAGGCGCTGGTCAACGGGCAGACGGGCGGGCCGTTCGTGTACCCGCTCGTGGCCAACGCCGACCAGAGCTCCGGCGGCGTCTACATCAAGGTGCCGATGCCGTACCGGCAGTCGATGCGCGTGCACGTCCAGAACAACCCGCTCTTCTACCACGTCACCTACCGGCACTTCCCGGACGCGGAAGGCGTCAAGCGGTTCGACGCCACCGAGAACGTCTCCGACGTCGTCAACCTGCTGAAGGCCTCCGGCACCCGCGACCCGAAGCCCGCGCTGCCCGGCGCCGAGACCGTCACCCAGAAGGCCACGCTGACGGCAGGCCAGGCGCGGGAGCTGGCCAGGCTCACCGGGTCCGGCGCGATCTCGGCGCTGCGGGTCCGCGTGCCGGACGCGCAGGCCGGCGACGACACCCTCGCCGGGCTGCGGCTGCGGCTGGACTTCGACGGCCGCAGCACCGTCGACTCGCCCGTCGGCGAGTTCTTCGGGTCGGGGCTCGGCGAGCACCCCGTCCGGTCGCTGCTGTTCGCCATGGACACCGCGCCGGGCGGCTGGTACACCACCTGGTGGCCGATGCCGTACCGGACCGAGGCCAAGGTCAGCCTGGTCAACACCACAGGCCGCACGCTGAGCGACCTCGAGGTCCAGGTGACCTCCGCGGCCGACCCGGCCTGGGCCGACGCGCTCGTGCCCGGCGGCGAGGCCGGCTACTTCACGACCGAGTCACGCCGCGGCGCGGTCGTACGGGACGATGACTGGCTGTTCGCCGACCGCACGGGCAGAGGCAAGTTCGTCGGCGTCAACCACACCATGCAGGGGCAGATCGCGGCCGGGAACACGCGGCAGTACCTCGAAGGCGACGAACGCGTCCACGTGGACGGCGCCCTCACCCCGCAGATCCACGGCACCGGCGCCGAGGACTTCTACGAGTCCGGCTGGTACTTCAACCGCGGCACCTTCTCCAACCCGATGAACGGCAATCCCGCCCACGAGAAGAACGGCGGCGGCTGCCAGTACGAGTGCGACGCCACGTACCGGCTGATGGTGTCGGACGCGGTGGAGTACTCGACCGCGCTGCGGTTCGGGATCGAGCACGGGTTCCAGAACGACGCGCCCGCCACCTACGGCTCGACCGCCTTCCTCTACACCCAGCCGTACTTCGGCGCCCACCGCACCAGCGTCATCGACGTCGGCGACGCCACCAGCAGGGCCAACAGCGACTACAAGGAGAGCGGCGCGGCCACGCAGGCGACGCTGACCTCCGTGTACGAAGGCGACGAGGACCACCGGTCCGTACGCGGCGTCACCCGCACCACCTCCAGCCCCGTCTCGTTCCTGCTCGGCGTGGACGGCGACAACGCCGGGGTGCTGCTGCGGCGCACGTCCGACCAGGCCGAGGCCCACCAGGCGGCCCGCGTCCTGGTGGACGGCGTGGACGTGGGGGAATGGCGGCAGCCGCTCGGCAACGCCGTCCAGCGCTGGCTGACGGACACGTTCTCGTTGCCGGCGAGCGTGACCAAGGGCAAGCGCCTGGTCCGGGTGGAGCTGCGGCCCGTCGCCGGCGCGCGGCCGTGGAGCGCCGCCCGCTACACCGCCGACAACCTCATCCCCGCCCAGCACATCGACGACCGGGCCCCGCGGCCCGCCGAAGGCCCGGCGCTGATCGGCGGCGCCGACCACGCGCTGCACCTCACCTGGCGCGAGCCGGGCGACGACCTCGGCATCCGCGAGTACCGCGTGTACGGCTCCACCACCCCGGGCACCCAGAACACGCTGCTCGGCACCACCCGCGTCCCCGGATTCACCCACGGCCCGCTCAAGGCCGGCACGACCTGGTACTTCCGCGTGGTCGCGGTGGACCTGTCGGGCCGGACCTCCGACGTGGGCGCGGTGTCCGGCCGCGCCGGCACGCCCACCCGTACCGACCTGAACAAGGACGGAAGGGACGACGTGCTGACGTTCACCCGAGGGGCCGCCGCCGACGTGTACGCCTCCCTCTCCGACGGCGCCACATTCATCCAGGACGGCTGGAAGTGGCACGACCTGTTCGCCACCGGCCAGGAGATCGCCCTGACGGGCGACTTCGACGGCGACGGACGCGACGACGCGGTCACCTTCACCCGGGGCACCGCCGCCGACGTGTACGTGTCGCTGTCCGACGGCGGAAAGCTCGTGCAGCAGTCGTGGAAGTGGCACGACAACTTCGCGGTCGGCGACGAGATCCCCGCGGTCGGCGACTTCGACGGCGACGGCAAGGACGACATCGCCACGTTCACCAGGGGCGACTCCGGTGACGTCTGGGTGGCGCTGTCCACCGGCTCCGGCTTCGCCGGGGCGCGCAAGTGGCACGACCGGTTCGCGATCGGCCAGGAGATCCCGGCGGTCGGCGACTTCGACGGCGACGGCAAGGACGACATCGCCACGTTCACGCGGGGCGAGGCGGGCGACGTGTTCGTGGCGCTGTCCAGCGGCAGCGTCTTCCGCCAGGACGGCTGGCGCTGGCACGACCACTTCGCCATCGGCTCCGAGACGCCCGCCGTGGGCGACTTCGACGGCGACGGACGCGACGACATCGCGGCCTTCACCGGAGGCGCCGCCGCCGACGTGTACGTGTCGCTGTCCGACGGCGGAAAGTTCGTGCAGCGGTCGTGGAAGCGGCACGACGACTTCGCCCCGGGCGACCAGGTGCCCGGCGTCGGCGACTTCAACGCCGATGGCAAGGCCGACGTGATCGCCTTCACCCGGGGTGAGGCCGCGGACGTGTTCGTGGCCACCTCCGACGGCGGCCGGTTCGGACCGAACGCGACCAAGTGGCACGACCGCTTCGCCGTCGGCGCGGAATGGCCACAACCCAGCCAGATCCGCTGACCCACTGCCGAGCCGACTGGGTTCCGTATCCCCCGCGTCAGGGGAACACGGAACCCAGCCGGAGGCAGAGGAACCGCAGACCGCCCCGAGGTCGGTCAGGGAGTGCCGGTTCGTGGCTGGCCAGGGTGAGTTCATTCCTGGCCGGTCAGGAGGGAACCGATCCGTGGCCGGTCAGGGAGAGTCGGTTCCTTGCCGATCAGGGGGTGTCGGTCAGGAGGGCGTCGATGGTCGCGTCCCCTGTCGGCGGGGCCAGGCGGGTCGGTGCGCCCGCTTCCACCAGCGCTCGGACCGTGCCCCGGTAGTCGCCGTCATCGGCCCGGTTGTTCCGCAGCCCCCACAGCGCGCAGTCCAGCGGTGTGGGCCCTTCCTCGTCGAAGGCCCGGTCGTCGAGATCCGCGCCGCGCTCGATCAGCAGTCGCACCGTCGCCGTACGGCCGTGCATGGCGGCCTGGTCCAGTGGGGTGAAGTTGCTCCAGCCCCGGGTGCCGACCGCCAGCCCGCCGTCCAGCAGCGCCCGCACTACGTCGGTACGGCCCAGCCCCGCGAACTGCCCCAGCACCCAGCCGAAATCCCCCGAATCGGGGATGCCGAGCGCGGGCGGCGGCGCCGAGGGCAGCCGGGCCGACTCGCCGCGGGCGACCGCCAGCACCGCTTCGTCCACCTCGTCCAGCTCCGCGCTCGCGCCCCGCGCGGCCAGCAGCTCGTAGGCCGCCAGGTGCCCGCTGCGGGCGGCCAGCGCCAGCGGCCTGCGGCCGACGTCCCAGCGGTCCCACGGCAGGTTCACCTCGGCCCCGGCGTCGAGCAGCATCGTCAGGATCGCCGTGCCGCGACCGCGGACGATCGCGTGGTGCAGGGCGCGGCAGGCGTTCACGTCGACCCTGCGATCGAGGAACCAGCGCAGCCCGGCGGCGTCCTCGAAGTCCAGCTTGTGCGCCACCATGCGTTCGAACCCCGGCCGGTGGAGCAGGTCGAGCAGCGCGGTGCCGGACTGCTCGCAGGCGTGGTAGAAGGCGTCCTCGTCCGGGGTCGCGCCGCGCTCGACCAGCACCTCGGCCAGCGCCGCGTCGCCCCGCCCGACGGCGTCGAACAGTGCCGTCCGCCTGCCCTGGCCGTCCCATTCGACGGTGTGGCTTTCCGGGTCGGCGCCGGCGTCCAGCAGCAGTCGCGCGCACTCCCGTACGTCGGCGGGGGATCCGATGGAGCGGCGCAACAGGACCAGCAACGGCACCAACCCACCGGCCGGCGTCGGGTCGCCGATAGGTCGGGTCGCCGCCCCAGGGTCGGATGCGAGCAGGGAGGCCAAGGCCGGCGCGTCGGCCGGCACCAGCGCCCGTTCCAGGCCCTCCAGGCCGGAGGCGCGCACGTACGCCGCCAACCGGGGCCAGCTCGCGAACCCGTAGGATCGGGCGAGCTCGAACTGTGCCCGGCTCAGCGGCACGCCCTGCGCGCGGCTGCGGGCTTTGGCCTGCTTGCGCAGATGCTCCAGCGAGGGACGCTGGGGAAGATCGGACACGGCGAACCTCCGTCTGCCCGATTCCGCGCGCGGGCCGAGGTCCGTCGACCACATGAAGACTGTGCTGCCGGTGGGATGATCCCTGCCCCGCGGACCGGACGCGCCCGGCAGGCGCATCCAGAGTCTACATGGGCAGGGACCAACCGAACCGCAGGACTAGCCGGAACCCCAGGCCGCCAGCGCTCTTGACGAACGCCGTCAAGGCCCGGCGGGCGTCGGCCCCAGGCCGCGAAGGGTGCCGGTCTCGGGCCGTGGCGGGCGCTGGTTTTGGGCCGCGGCGGGTGCTCGCCTCAGGTCACGATCGGCACCCGTGTCCCCGTGCGCGCCGACTCCAGCGCCGCCGTCACCATGGCCAGGCTCCAGATGTTGTCATGGCAGTCACCCTGCGGCGCCCGCCCGGTACGCAGGCCCGTCACGAACTCCTCCAGCCCCTCGGCCAGCCCGGTGAAGCGCCCGCGCCGGCCGGTGTACGGATCGGCCTCGCGCGCGTACTGTTTCAGCACCCGCCCCTCGGCCGCCTCCGTCGTGGGGTCGTTGTCGCCGTCCCATCGCACGGTGCCGTGCGCGCCGGAGGCCCGCCAGCTTCCCGTCCAGGACGTCGCCTGTCCCGGCGCGGACCAGCTCCCGGAGAAGGTGTAGCGCAGCCCGCCGGTCATCTCGAAGATCGCGGTGGCCGAGCAGGCGCCCGGGTACCACGTCCACTCAGGACGGAACGACTCGCAGTACACCGACACCGGGTCGGCCCCGGAGACGGCCCTGGCCGCGTCGAACAGGTGGATCGCCATGTCCTGCAGCAGCGGGTGCTCCAGCGTCCCCAGGAACGCGGGCCCCCGGTACGGCATGAAGAACTCCGACGTCATCAGCCCGAGCGCCCCCAGTTCCGCGACGGTCCTGCGGAAGGCCACCAGGGAGGCCATGAACCGGCGGTTCTGGTTGACCGCGAACAGCCGCCGCGCTTTGTCGGCCGCGGCCACCATCGACCGCGCCTCTTCCAGCGTGACCGCCATCGGCTTCTCGCTCAGCACGGACACGCCCCGCCGCAGCGCGGTGACGGTCACGTCGTGGTGCGCCTGCGGGACCGTGCAGTTGACGATGAAGTCGGGCTCCTGGCCGTCCAGCAGGGAGGTCAGTGAGGTGCTGACCGGCAGGTCGTCGAGCCCCAGCTTTCCCGCGGCGGCGCGGGCCCGCTCTTCGACCACGTCCACCCAGCCCACCAGCTCGGTGCCGGGGTGGGCGAGCAGTTCGGGCGCCCACTCGCCACCGATGTAGCCGGCGCCGACCACCACCGCGCGCAGCGGCCTGTCCTTTTCGACGATGTCGAACGTCAATGCGGCTCCTACCACTGGATGGGGGTGTGGGCGTTCTGCAGGGGCTCCCCGACGCCGTGGGACGGGGCGGCCCACAGGGCGGCGTTGGCCAGCACGCGCCGCACGCCGGGGTGGTAGTAGACGGGATACTGCTGGTCGCCCGGGCTGAAGTAGAAGATCTTGCCCAGGCCCCTGCGGTAGCAGCAGCCGCTGCGGAACACCTCTCCGCCGCTGAAGTTGCTGATGAAGACGAGTTCGTCGGGTTCGGGGATGCCGAACGGCTCGCCGTAGGTCTCCTGGCGGTCGATGACCAGCGGACGCGGCACGTCCGCGGCGATGGGGTGGCCGGGGGCGACCGTCCAGACCAGCTCGCGTTCGCCCGCGTCGCGCCAGTTCACGGTGCAGGTGGTGCCCATCAGCGCACGGAAGATCTTCGAGTAGTGGCCCGAGTGCAGCACCACCAGGCCCATCCCGGCCAGTACGCGCCGCCGCACCCGTTCCACGATCTTGTCGTCCACCTCCTCGTGCGCCATGTGCCCCCACCACATCAGCACGTCGGTCTCGGCCAGCACGGCGTCCGGCAGGCCGTGCTCGGGCTCGTCCAGCACGGCGGTGCGCACCCGTACGCGCTCGCCGAGCAGCTCCGTCAGGCCCGCCGCGATGGCGCCGTGGATGCCGTCGGGGTAGCGGCGGCGTACGTCCTCCTCTCGCTGCTCGTGGTAGTTCTCACTCCAGACAGTGACGTTGACCGCCATCCGGGTCCTTTCGATATGCAGATCTCAGACCGATTTGTGCCCCTTTAGTCGGACATAGATGCGCAGAATCCCCGGTGTTCAGACCGCGACGCACTCGTCCCAGTCGATGTGATGCTCGTAGATCCAGCGGCTCGGGTCCTGGCCGGCCCTGGACGCGTGCCTCAGGGCGATGCTCATGATCACGTCGCGGGGCACCCTGGCCAGCACGGGCAGGGCCTTCCACCCGCCCGTACGGTTGCCCTGCTCGACCACCCGCTCGACCCGCGCGCGCCGCAGCCGCTCGTAGCCGACGACTTCTTTGGTTGACGTAGGTTCGGCCGTGGTCAGGTTCGGCGCGAGTTCAGCGTTGCGCACAGCGTGTCGATCTCCTCGTCGGTGTTGTAGTAGTGCACCGATGCCCGCAGCACCGCAGGGAGGTTGCGTGCGCCCAGGTCGTAGCGGGCAGAGGTGATCGCTGAGACGCTGGTGTTGATGCCGGCCGCGGTGAGACGGCGGTGGACGTCGGCGGCGGGCACGCCGTCGACGGTGAAGGTGACGATTCCGCACAGGCGCCGGCCTCGATCCTGGACGGTCACTCCGGGCAGCTGGGCGAGCTGGTGCCGGAGCCGTGTGGCCAGAGCGGTGACCCGTTCCTCGATCGCTTCGATACCCCAGTCCAGGGCGTAGCCCACCGCGACGCCGAGGCCGATCTTGGCCGCGTAGTTGGTCTCCCAGTTTTCGAACCGGCGCGCATCGGGACGGATGTCGTAGGTCTGTGCGTCGGTCCAGGTGGCGGCGTGCAGGTCGAGGAAGGGCGGCTCCATCGTTTCGACGAGCCGGTCGGAGACGTAGAGGAAGCCGGTGCCGCGCGGCCCGCGCAGGAACTTGCGGCCGGTGGCTGACAACATGTCGCAGCCGATGTCCCGCACGTTGACGGGCAGTTGCCCGACGGACTGGCAGGCGTCGAGCAGGAAAGGGACGCCGGCGGCGCGGGTCAGCCGGCCGATCTCGATCGCGGGATTGACCAGGCCGCTCTGGGTGGGGACGTGGGTGACGGCGACGAGCTTGACGTCGTCGTCCAGGCGCCGCTGCAGGTCTTCGACCGACAGTTGGCCGTGCTCGTCGTCGTCGACCACCTCGATGTGGGCGCCGGTGCGGCGGGCGACCTGAAGGAAGGCGATGACGTTGCTGGCGTACTCGGCGCGGGAGGTCAGGATACGGTCGCCGGGCCCGAAGCGCATCGCGTAGAAGGCCATGTCCCAGGCGCGGGTGGCGTTTTCGACCACGGCAACCTCGTGCGGCCGGCAACCGATCAAGCGGGCGATCGACTCATAGACGGCGTTCACCTTCGGGGCCGCGGCCGCGGCGGCCTCGTAGCCGCCAAGCCGCGCCTCCAGTCGCAGGTGATCGATGACGGCGTCGAGCACCGGAGCCGGAGTAAGTGCCGCGCCGGCGTTGTTGAGATGCACGACTTCGGCGCACCCGGGGGTCTCGCTGCGGGCGCGGGCCACATCCACCGGCGTCGGCATGGCACTGTTGTTCGCGTTTGTCATGGTGAGGTCACTCAGGGCAGGCGCGGGCCGGCGTCTCGCTGGGCGGCGAGCCAGGACTCCACCTCGTCGGCCCGCCGTGGCAGGCCGGCAGAGAGGTTGACCGCGCCCTCGGCGGTGACCAGGACGTCGTCCTCCAGCCGGATGCCGACCCCGCGGAGCTCGGCCGGCACCAGGTCGTCCTCGGGCTGGAAGTACAACCCCGGTTCGACGGTCAGCACGTTGCCCTCCATGAGTTCGCCCTCGCGGTAGCGGTCTGGGCGGGCTGCGGCGCAGTCGTGCACGTCGATGCCGAGCATGTGGCCGAAGCTGTGCAGCGTCCAGCGCCGGTAGAGCATGGAGGCGGGATCCATCGCCTCGTCCGCGCTCACCCGCAGCACGCCCAGCTCCACCAGGCCCTCAGCGAGCACACGCATGCAGGTGAGGTGGACGTCGGCGAACGTCACGCCTGGTTTGACGGCCTCCATACCGGCCTGCTGGGAGGCGTGAACGATGTCGTAGACCTCGCGCTGGAGCGGGGAGAAGGTTCCCGAGACGGGCAGGGTGCGGGTCACGTCGGCGGTGTAGAGGTGGTTGCTCTCCACGCCCATGTCCATCAGCAGCAACTGGCCGGGCGCGGTGAGGCCGTCGTTGCGCTTCCAGCACAAGATCGTGGCGTGCGGGCCGGCGCAGACGATCGAGCCGTATCCGACGTCGTTGCCGTCGTGGCGGGCGCGCAGGCCGAAGACGCCTTCGATGAGGCGCTCGGACACGCCGTGGTCGGCCGGCAGCACGCGGGCGACATCTTCGAAGCCGCGGACGGTGGCGTCGATCGCGTCCTGCAACTGGGCGATCTCCCACTCGTCTTTGACGAGCTTCAGTTCGGAAATCGCCGCTGCGAGCTCACGGTCGCGGGTGCCTTTGGTGGGCACGGCCGCGTCGACCCGGGGGTCCAGGCCGCGCAGCACACGGGTGCGTCCGGGCGCGCAGCGGGACAGGACGGTGTCGAGGCCGGCGAGCGGGGCCGTGTCGAGGCCCAGTTCGGCCGTTTTCTCCGCCAGAGTACGACGGCGTCCGGCCCACAGTTCGCCGTCCCTGTCGCGGAAGAACTCATCAGTCTCCCGCGAGGAGCGCTGCCTGCTGTACAGAAGGGCGTCGTGGCCGTCGCCGCTCGGCCGCAGGATCAATACGCCGTCCGGATCATGATCGCCGGTGAGATAGGCGAAGTCGCTTCCCGGGCGAAAGGGGTAGAGCGTGTCGTTGGCGCGCACCTTGGTCGGCCCGGTGGGGATGATGAGCGTTTGTCCGGGGAAGGCGCCAGACAGCGTCGCGCGGCGTCGCGCGTAATGGGTCACTGCCGGCTGGGGCCGTACCTCGATCGGATGGTCCAGCCACCCGGCCCGCATGAACTCCAGCAGCTTCTGCGGGAAGTCCGGGTCGTGCGAGGCCGTACGCGCGGTCGCGAACCGGCTCACTCCTTGGTCCGACATCAATACCTCCGATCCTGCGTGCCCACCTCCGTGAGCCGTGATCAGCAGTATGTACTATTGCACCTAATTCGCAATAGCAAAAGACAGGCACCAAATGGATTTCCGAGAAGGATCGGACCCGGCGCTCGCGGCGGGATCATGGGGAACCGCAGGTGCCCGGACGGCGTGGAGGTGTCGGTGCCCTGCGTGAGCACCAGGAGGTCGACCGGCCCGACGCCGCGCCGGCCCCGGACCGCTGCGGCGCGGGGCGGGCGCGGCCCTGGGGTCAGCGGCGGATGGGGGACGGTTCGGGGGTGGCGCCGAGTTCGGCCGTCGGCACCCGGAAGGTCTCCCTGGCCGTGGCCACGGCGATCGCGCTGATCGCGCAGAGGATCGCGGTGAAGACGCCGACCCCCGTCCAGCCCCGCAGGCCCAGCCAGCCCTCGGGGGAGACGATCCCGGCGGCCGAGGCCACGGCGAAACCGGCGACCGCGAAGCCGATCTGGGTGCCGATCGCCATCCCCGACAGCCGCACCCGGGTGGTGAACATCTCCCCGTACAGCGCGGGCCAGATGCCGTTGGAGGCGCTGTAGACGACGCCGAGCGTGAGCACGCCGACCGCGAACACCAGCGGATAAGCACCCGAGTTGATCGCGGCCAGATAGGCGAAGATCATGATCGGGCTGCCGATCGCGCCGATGAGGAAGACGGGCTTGCGTCCGACGCGGTCCGACAGCCTGGCCCACAGGGGGATCGCGATCAGGGCGACGGCGTTGGCGGCGACGCCGACCCACAACATCGTGGCCCGGTCGAGGCCGATGTCGTCGCTGGTGGCGTAGTTGAGCGCCCACACCGTGAAGATCGTGCTGACGGTGGCGATGAGCGCCGCGCACACCACGCGCAGCACGCTGCCCCAGTGGTCGCGGAAGAGCACGGCCAGCGGCATCCGCTCCACCGTGCCGCGCGCGACCTCCTCCTCGAAGGCCGGGGTCTCCTCCAGCCTCCTGCGGATGACCCACCCGGCCACCGCGACGGCCACGCTCAGCAAGAACGGCACCCGCCAGCCCCAGCTCAGCAACTGCTCCTCCGGCAGAGCCGCCACCGGGATGAACACGAGCGTGGCCAGGATCTGCCCGAACTGGGTGCCGTTCAGGGTGAAGCTGGTGAAGTAGCCCCGGCGGTTCTCGGGGGAGTGTTCCAGGGTCATGGAGTTCGCGCTGGCCTGCTCGCCCGCGGCCGACAGGCCCTGCAGGATGCGCATGAGCACCAGCAGCGCGGGAGCCGCGCCGCCGATCTGCTCGCGGGTGGGCAGGCAGCCGATGAGGAACGTCGATACGCCCATGAGCACGAGCGTGAAGACCATGATCTTCTTACGGCCGAACCTGTCGCCCACGTGGCCCAGGAAGAACGCGCCCACCGGGCGGGCCGCGTAGGCCACGCCGAAGCTGGCCAGGGACTGCAGGGTGGCGGTGGCGGGGTCGCCGTCGTCGAAGAAGACCTTGTCGAAGATGAGGGCGGCGGCGCTGCCGTAGATGAAGAAGTCGTAGTACTCGAGCGCGCTGCCGATCCAGGCGGCCACGGCCGCCTTGCGGGGTGTGCCCCGGCCGGGTGAGCTGTCGGTCACGCGATGGCTCCCTCTGTGTGGTGGTGCGGCGGGCCCCCGGCGCCGTGGTTACGAACTAGATAGTTAATTAACGTAGCGGTAATGCTGCAGGTGGCCTGCGTCACATGTCAAGGACGTCTTCCGGTTCGGCTGGTCGTCGGTTATAACTAACTCACTAGTTCGTACATATGGAGACCTGATGGCGTCGTACCTGACCGGGTTGATCGGCTCCGGCATCGGCCCCTCGCTCAGCCCGCCGCTGCACGAGCGAGAGGCCGCCCACCACGGGCTGCGCTACGTCTACCGGCTGCTCGACACCGACGTGCTCGGCGACGACGTGGGAGAGCTGCTGCGCACCGCCCGCCGCTTCGGCTACGACGGGCTCAACATCACCCACCCCTGCAAGCAGAGTGTCATCCCGCACCTGGACGAGCTCTCCCCGGACGCGCGCATGCTGGGGGCGGTCAACACGGTCGTCTTCGACGGCGGGCGGGCCGTCGGCCACAACACCGACTGGACGGGGTTCGCGCAGTCGTTCGCCCGCGGCCTGCCCGACGCGCCCACCCGCAGGATCGTGCAGCTCGGGGCAGGAGGCGCGGGGGCGGCGGTCGGGCACGCGCTGCTCACCCTCGGCGCCGACCGGATCACGGTCGTGGACGCCGACCCGGCCCGCGCGACCACCCTGGCCGCCGAACTGTCGCAACGTTTCGGCGCCGGACGCGCGGCCGCCGGGACCGGCGACGACCTGCCCGCCCTGCTCGCCGACGCCGACGGCCTGGCCCACGCCACGCCTACCGGCATGGCCCACCACCCCGGCCTCCCGCTGCCGGCCTCCCTGCTGCACCCCGGCCTGTGGGTGGCCGACATCGTCTACCGGCCCCTGGAGACCGAGCTGCTGCGGCGGGCGCGGGCGCTCGGCTGCCGGACGCTGGACGGCGGCGGCATGGTCGTCTTCCAGGCGGCCCACGCCCTGCGGCTGTTCACCGGCCGCGAACCCGACGCCGAACGGATGCTCACCCACCTGACCGACCTGGTCACCGCCTGAACCGGGTCGCCGTAGGAGGAGAAACCCATGCGCAAGTCCATCGCCACCGTCTCGGTGAGCGGCACGCTGACGGACAAGCTCGCCGCCGTGGCCGCCGCCGGGTTCGACGGGGTGGAGATCTTCGAGAACGACCTGCTCACCTGCCCGCTCCCGCCCGAGGAGATACGCCTGCGCGCGGCCGACCTCGGCCTGACGATCGACATGTACCAGCCGCTGCGCGACGTCGAGGCCATGCCGGTGCTGGACGTCCGGCGGGTGGAGCGCAAGTTCGACCTGATGCGGCGGCTCGGCGCGGACCTGCTGCTGGTGTGCTCCAACGTCTCCCCGCTCGCCGTCGACTCCGACGAACTGGCCGCCGAGCACCTGCGGCTGCTGGCCTCGCGGGCCGCCGAGCACGGCATCCGCATCGCGTACGAGGCCCTGGCCTGGGGACGGCACGTCAACGAGTACCTGCGCGCCTGGCGGATCGTCCACCTGGCCGACCACCCGAACCTGGGCACCTGCCTGGACAGCTTCCACATCCTCTCGCGCGGTTCCGACCCGATCGGCATCGAGGCCATCCCCGGCGAGAAGATCTTCTTCCTGCAGCTCTCGGACGCGCCGCTGCTGGCCATGGACGTGCTCCAGTGGAGCCGCCACCATCGGTGCTTCCCCGGGCAGGGGAACTTCGACGTCGCCGGGCTCGTCCGGCACGCCCTGACGGCCGGGTACTCGGGGCCGTTGTCGCTGGAGGTGTTCAACGACCACTTCCGCCAGGCGGACGCCGGGCGGATCGCACGGGACGGGATGCGCTCGCTGATCGCGCTCGAACAGGGGCTCCAGGGCCTGGCGCATCCGGCTGTACCGATGGGCTTCGCCTTCGCCGAACTCGGCGGCACGGGCTCGTCCCAAGGGGGCGGCTCGTTGGTCGCGGCGCTGTCCGCGCTCGGTTTCGAACGGGCCGGAGCGCATCCCACCAAACCGGTCGAGCTGTGGGCGCAGGGCGGAGCCAGGCTGCTGCTCCACGACACCGCCGCCGACCGGCCGGAGCAGGCCGACGGCCCCGCGCTGATCGCCATCGGACTCGACAGTCCGGACCCCGCCGGGGCCGTCAAGCACGCGGAATCGCTGCTCTCACCCGTCCTGCCGCGTGAGCGTACGCCGCAGGAGGCGCCCCTGGACGCGGTCGCCGCGCCGGACGGCACCGAGATCTTCTTCTGCGACACCGCCTGGCTCGGCGACTTCGCCCCGGCCACGACCGCCCCCCACGAGCGCGCCGACCTCACCCACATCGACCACGTGGCCCTCACCCAGCCGCCGCACTACTTCGACGAGGCCGCGCTCTTCTACCGCACCGTCCTCGGCCTGCGCCCCCAGGAGAGCCTGGAGCTGCCCGACCCATACGGCCTGCTGCGCAGCAGGGCGATGTCCAGCGGCGGGGACGTCCGCATGGTCCTCAACCTCGCCCAGGTCGGTGCGGGGGACACCCCGTGGCAGCACATCGCCCTGGCCGCCCGCGACCTGACGGCCACCGCCCGCAGGCTGCACGCCGAGCACCCCGGCCTGCTGCTGCCCATCCCCGCCAACTACTACGACGACCTCGAGGCCCGCCACGACGTCGATCCCGCGCTGCGCGAGCTCGGCATCCTGTACGACCGCGACGAGGACGGCGAGTTCCTGCACCTCTACACCGTCACCATCGGCCGCGTCTTCTTCGAGATCGTCCAGCGCGTCGGCGGTTACCAGGGGTACGGGGCGGTCAACGCCCCCATCCGGCTGGCGGTGCAGCACGCGGGCAGTCACTAATATGGTCCGATGACCTCGCAGCCCACCACCGGGGCACGCCGGCGTGACGCCGACCGCACCAAGGCGGAGATCCTCGCGGTCGCGCAGCGCGAGTTCGCCAGGAACGGCTACGCCGGGGCGCGGGTCGACGAGATCGCCGAGCTCATGCGCACCACCAAGCGCATGATCTACTACTACTTCGGCAGCAAGGAACACCTCTACATCGCCGTCCTGGAGAAGGCGTACACCGAGGTGAGGCAGGTCGAGCGCACGCTCGACGTGGAGCACCTGGCGCCGGTCGAGGCCATCCGCACGCTGGCCGAGCTGACCTTCGACCACCACGACGCGCACCGCGAGTTCATCAAGCTCGTCGCCATCGAGAACATCCACCAGGCCGAGCACATCCGCAAGTCCGAGGTCCTGGCCAACCTCGGCACCCCGGTGCTCGACCTGATCTCCCGGATCCTCGACGCGGGCCGGGCCCGCGGCGACTTCGTCACCGAGGCCGACGCCATCGACGTGCACATGATGATCAGCGCGTTCTGTGTCTTCCGGGTGGCCAACCAGCACACGTTCGGGGCGCTGTTCGGGCGCGACATGACCGCGCCGGAACACCGGGCGCGGCTGCGGCGGATGGTGGGGGAGATGGTGGTCGGCTACCTGCGCGGCGACCCCTGAGTGAGCGCTTCGACGGCGCGGTCGACGTCGTCGGTGGTCGTGTACACGTGGAAGCTCGCGCGTACCCTGCCCGCCCGTACGGCCGCCCGGATCCCGGCCGCCTCCAGGCGCTCGCCGGGCGCGTCCACGGAGACGATCGCGCTGCCGGACGGCTCCAGGCCGAGCCCGGCCCTGAACCGGTTGGCCAGGCCCACGTTGTGCTCGCGGATCCGCTCGACGCCGAGCTCGTTGAGCAGCTCGATGGCGGGGGCGGCGCCGACGAAGGAGAACCAGGCCGGCGACAGGTCGAACGCCCTGGCGTCCTCCGCCAGGCGCAGCGGCGGGCCGTAGTAGGAGCCGCCCTCGTCGGCGCCGGCGTACCAGTTGGCGGCCAGCGGGCGCATGCGCTCGCGCAGGCGCGGCGACAGGTAGCCGAACGCGGCGCCTCTGGGCGCCATCAGCCACTTGTACGCGGCGCAGGCCAGCGCGTCGAGGCCCTCGACGTCCACCGGCAGCCAGCCGCACGCCTGTGAGGCGTCGGCGATCACGAGCGCGTCGTGCGCCCTGGCGGCCTCGACGACCTCCTTCAGCGGGGTGAGGGAGCCGGTGGCCGACTGGACGAGGCTGAACGCCACCGCGTCCGTGCCCGGCCTGATCGCCTCGGCCAGCCGCTCGGCGGGAACGGTCACCACCTCGGCCGCCACCGCCCAGGGGAACAGATTGCTGGTGAACTCGATCTCGGGCACCACCACGCGGGCCCCGGGCCGGAGCGCGGTGGCCACGACGGACATGATCTGGGAGACGGTGGAGCTCACGCTCACGTCGGCGGGGCGGGCGCCGACCATGCGGGCGAAGGCGGCGCGCGAACGGGCCACCGAGGCGTCCCACGGCTTCCAGTCGCTGCTGCCGTGCCGCCACTGGTCGAGCACGGTCTGGAGTTCCTCGTAGGCGTGGCGCGGGGGGAGGCCGTAGGAGGCGGTGTTGAGCCAGCCGGGGGTGGCGTCCCAAAGCTCGCCCGCCGTGGAAATATCCATGATTCCCACCTTAGGCCGCCCTGGTGGGTCAGGGTTTCGGACCGGCGACAGGGGTCCACTGATGGCAGGCGGTGCCCGTGCAGGTGCGCAGGTTCGCCAGGCGGTCGGCGAGGGCCTGGCGGGTGCCGGCGTAGCGCGGGTCGGCGTGCACGCTGGTCAGCTCGTACGGGTCCTGTTGCAGGTCGTACAGCTCCTGCTCGCCCGTCGAGTGCTCGATGTACTTCCAGCGCGGGGCCCGCAGGCCGACGTACCAGTCGGTTCCGTCCGTCTTGGGGCCGTTCTCGATGACGACGGCGCGAGGGGTCGTCGCGGTGTCGGCGGCGATCGGGAGCAGGGAGCGGCCGTCCTGGGTGATGGCGGGGGTCGCGCCGGCGGCGTCGAGGATCGTGGGCGCGAGGTCGACGTTGGCGGCGATCGTCTTGACGTGCCGTCCGGCGGGAAGCCCCGGACCTCTCATGATCAACGGGACCCGGATCGACTCCTCGTACGGCACGATCTTGCCGTTCCTGATCCGGTGCTCGCCCTGCATCCAGCCGTTGTCCGAAGTGAACACGATGAGGGTGTTGTCAAGCTCGCCCGACTCGCGCAAGGCGGCCACGATGTCGGCCACGGCCTCGTCCACCGACAGCAGCGACTCCAGGCGGCCCTTGAGCGTGACGTTCTGCATGCGCTGCTGCGCCTCGGCGGGGATCCTGGCCCGGTTGCGGACGGCCGCCGGCTTGTCCGAGACGTCGGCCTCGTTGAAGCTCGGGGGTTTGGGCAGCGTCACCTCGTCCAGGGCACCGAGATGCCTGGGGGCGGGCCTGGGGTTGCGCTTGGACAGGTCCTGCCCGGCGGCGATCTCGCCGTGCGGCGCCAGCGGCGCGAACGACAGGAAGAACGGCTTGTCGGCCGGCGCCTTGCGCTGGATGTAGTCGACGGCTTTGGCCGCGTACACGTCGGTCTGGTAGAGGGCGGGGTCCTCGACCTCGGGGCTGCCGTAGGTGCGCAGCACGCCGTTCTCGTTCAGCGTGTACCCCCACATGCGGTACGTGCTCGGGTCCACCGAGCCGTACCATTCGGCCCAGCCGGGCGGGATCTCCGTGGGGTTCTGCCTGCCGTAGCCGTTGAGGAACTTGCCGATGTGGCCCGTGTCGTACCCGGCCCTGCCCAGCCACACCGGCAGCGTCTCGGCGGCGGGCAGCTTCTGGTAGCCGCCGTCGGGCAGGCCGTTGCTGAGGACTCCGTGGTTGTGCGCGTACTGGCCGGTCATGAAGGTCGCGCGGGACGGGCAGCACAGCGAGTACGACACGAGGCTGTTGTCGAACGTCGTGCCGGGCTCGGCGATGAGCGTGCGCACGTTGGACAGGTACTGCAGGGCGTACATGTTCATGTCGTCGACCATGATGACGACGACGTTGGGCTGCGCGGCGCGCGCGGCGCCCGCGGTGCTCGTCGAGCCGACGGTCAGCGCGGCCACGGTGGTCAGGGCGAGCAGGATCGAGACGAACCGGGGTAAGCGCAGACGCGCGAGCATGCGACTCCTTCTGGCGTCGGACAGCGGGTGCAGGACTCAAAGATAAACATTGTTTGCAAATAACCACAACAGTCACGAGTCAGACCAGCAGCCCCGCCCGCCCCTTGAGTAGAGCGGGCCCGCGCCGGCCCCAGGGGCGTCCTCGCCCAACCAGAAGTCAACAAAAACATTCCCCAGCGGAAATGAGCATTGGCTCGGCCTATTGTGCGTTTGGTATTTTCCCCAGGCCGCGGTCCGTCGGCTTACCGGCCGAGCCCTTTGGGCGGCACAGCGGCGCTCACCGTGGTGCCCTCTCCCGGCACGCCGTTGACGGTGAGGCTGCCGCCCAGCGCGGCCAGTTCGGCCCGTCGGCCGCGCAGGCGGGTTTCGAGGGCCTCCGCCCCGGTTCCGCTGCCGTCCTCGCTGACCGTCAGGCGCAGCCCGCCCGGGGCGACGGTCAGGGCGACGGCCACGGTACGAGCCCGCGCCTGCCGCTCCACCTCGTGGAGGATGTCGCGGATCGTCCCGTGCACGATCTCGCCGACGTGGGCGGGAAGCTGATCCTCCGGCAGGGCCCACACCTCCACGGCGATCTCGGTACGCGCCGACCAGTCCGTCATGTGGTCATCGAGCGTCCGGGCCAGAGCGGACCAGTTTTCCGAACGAAGGTCCTCACGCGACATGTGTCCCCCTGATTCATGGCCGCCTGGAGGAGCCATGACCGGCCCCCTTTACTTTGCGCAACGGCTCGGTGGCCGTGGGGGTTCCTGCCGGTTACGACCGGTTTCTGAACCCAATGAACTTATGGGCGGCTTACCCTCCTTTGGAGGCCACTCGTCCGGATGGGAAGCAGTCGAACACGGACTCCAGTGACAACATTCTCCAGTCACGCACAGCGCACGCTCGGTTGCTTTATGCTGTTGCCGTGCGGTGTGTGAAGTGGGGGCGTGAATCTCTGTGACTGCCGTTACTGCCGGGGGCGCGGATCGCCCGCCAGGATGAGCGGGCAGCGCATACCTTTCCCCTTCGGCCCGCACATGCCCTTTCCCCCAACCCTCGAAAACCGGGGCGGCAACGTCGTGAACGACACCCCCAGCGCCACCGCGCAGCTCCTCTACGTCGATCACCAGCTCCGCATCGTGTGCCATCCGATGCCGGGGCCGTCGATCCTGCGGCTGGTGGGCGAGATCGACGCGACCAACAGCCAGGCGCTCGCCGACACCCTGGCCCAGGCGCGGCGGATCGACGAGGCGTTCATCCTGGACACCGGCGAGCTGACCTTCATCGGCATCTCCGGGGCTCGGGAGCTGATCGCGTTCTGCGAGGGCGGGCCGACGCGACTGGAGAGCGTCCCGCCGCTGTTGCTCCGCCTGCTGCTCATGCTCGGGCCGCCGGCGGCGGGCCGGCCCCAGCGGGCCGGATAACCAAGGCGATTCTGTGAAGTGTTTATGTATTCGTGAAATAGTTTTCGGTAATGTGTCTTCTGGGCCTAGAGCCCTCATACAGGGCGAAGGAGACACGCTGTGGAGCCGATGGGGCCCTCCCGGACGGGCAAATCCTGGACGTTTCTGACCAACCACGCGCGGGTCCTGGTCGAGATCACCCGTGACCCCAACACCCGGGTGCGCGACATCGCCGGGGCGATCGGCATCACCGAGCGCGCGGCCCAGGCCATCGTCACCGACCTGGAAGCAGCCGGCTACATCACCCGCACCCGCGTCGGCCGGCGCACGCGCTACGGCATCGACGCCAGCCTCCCCTTTCGCCACCCCAACGACGCCGACCAGCGCGTCGAAGGGCTTCTGCACCTGTTCACCGAGCACGACGCACCCTCGGAGGGAGAGCTCACCAGATGAGTGCCGCCTGCCCTCGCCCGTTCTCGCCCGCCGGGCGATGCCGCCCGGCGCGGACCGCCTCGCTGTGACAGGAGCCAGGTGATGAGCGGCCGAACCCTGAACAACAGTTCCGTGTACTCGCCGTCGCGGGCGGTCCGGCACACGCGGGCCGGGCTGACCGTGCGGGTCGACGACCGCGCCGGTTACAGCGTCGTACGGCTCAGCGGCGAACTCGACCTGCTGACCCGCCCGCTGCTGGGCGAGGCGTGCGCCCCGTTGCTGGCCCGCGGCATCGCGCGGATCGTCATCGACGTCGCCGAACTCGCCTTCTGCGACTGCTCAGGCCTCAACGCGCTGATCGACCAGCAACGCGCGGTACGACGGCACGGCGGCGCCCTGCTCCTGACCGGCGTGCACGGGACCCTGGCCCGCCTGCTGTCCATCACGGGCACCGCCGACACCTTCCCCGAGGGTCCCTGACCTCACCCCGGCCCGCCCGCGTACAGATCTCATCAAGAATCAGGTCGCGGGCGTATAGAAGCCGTCAAGAACCGCAAAACCGCCTGATTTCGACGATTTCCTTGATCTGAAGCCGCTCATTCCGAGCGGTTGTTCCGGATGCAAGGAGTGGGGATGGCCGACGTCATCTTCGTCGCCCTGACGATCGCGATCTTCGTGGTCCTCGGGCTCGTGGTGAAGGCGGTTGAGCGCCTGTGAACGTGGTGAACGCCGCCGGTTTGGTGGTCGTCGTGGCATTGGTGATCTTCATGGTCGCGGCCCTGCTGTTCCCGGAGCGTTTCTGATGAGCACGACCGCAGCCGGCCTGCTCTTCATCGCCTCGCTGATCATCGTGCTGGCCCTGGCGCACAGGCCCCTCGGCGACCACATGTACCGCGTCTACACCTCCGCCGGGCACAACGCCGTCGAACGCGTCCTGTACCGGCTGCTCGGCGTCCGCGCCGACGCCGAGCAGAGCTGGGGCCTCTACGCGCGCAGCCTCCTGGCGTTCTCGGTGGTCTCGATCCTGGTCGTGTACGGCATCCAGCGCCTGCAGGACAAGCTCCCGTGGAGCGTCGGCATGGCCCCGGTCACCGACCACATCGCCTGGAACACCGCGGTCAGCTTCGTCACCAACACCAACTGGCAGGCCTACTCGGGCGAGTCCACGATGGGCTACCTGACCCAGATGGCCGCCCTGGCGGTGCAGAACTTCGTCTCGGCCGCGACCGGCATGGCGGTGGCCGTCGCGCTGGTGCGCGGGCTCGCCCGCCGCCAGGCCGCCACGATCGGCAACTTCTGGGTGGACCTGGTCCGCGGCACGCTGCGCATCCTGCTGCCGATCGCGTTCGTGGGCGCGCTGGTGCTGGTCGCGGGCGGGCTGATCCAGAACCTGGCCGGGCCGCACGAGGTGAGCACGCTGACCGGGGCCGGCCAGACGATCACCGCAGGCCCGGTCGCCAGCCAGGAGGCCATCAAGGAACTGGGCACCAACGGCGGCGGCTTCTACAACGCCAACTCCGCCCACCCGTTCGAGAACGCCACAACCTGGACGAACTGGTTCGAGATCCTGCTGATCCTGCTGATCCCGTTCGCGTTGCCGCGCACGTTCGGCCGGATGGTCGGCCAGGTCAGGCAGGGGTACGCGATCGTCGCGGTGATGGGCGTGATCGCGCTGGCCGGCGTGCTGCTGACCAACGTCTTCGAGCTGTCCGGGCACGCGACGGTGCCACAGGCCGCAGGCGCGGCGATGGAGGGCAAGGAGGTGCGCTTCGGCGTCCCCGGCTCCGCGACGTTCGCCGCGGCCACCACGCTCACCTCGACGGGGGCGGTGAACTCCTTTCACGACTCCTTCACGCCGTTCGGCGGCATGATGACGCTGTTCAACATGATGCTGGGCGAGGTCGCGCCCGGCGGCGTGGGTTCCGGCCTGTACGGGATGCTGATCCTGGCCGTGATCACCGTGTTCGTGGCGGGGCTGATGGTCGGGCGCACGCCCGAATACCTGGGCAAGAAGATCGGCGCCCGCGAGATCAAGCTCGCCTCGCTGTACTTCCTGGTGACGCCGGCGCTGGTGCTGATCGGCACGGCGTTCGCGATGGGCTCGCCCGAGCAGCGGGCGAGCATGCTCAACAGCGGCCCGCACGGCTTCTCCGAGATCCTCTACGCCTTCACCAGCGCCTCCAACAACAACGGCTCGGCCTTCGCCGGCCTCACGGTCAACACGCCCTGGTACGACGTCGCGCTGGGCCTGTGCATGGCGTTCGGCCGGTTCCTGCCGATCATCCTGGTGCTGGCGCTGGCCGGTTCGCTGGCCGGGCAGGCGCCCGTTCCCGCGGGCGCGGGCACGCTGCCGACGCATCGGCCGCAGTTCGTCGGCATGGTCGTCGGCGTGACCGTGATCCTCGTCGCCCTCACCTTCCTCCCGGCACTCGCGCTCGGCCCGATCGCAGAAGGACTGTCCTGAAGATGTCACCTGTCGTATCCAAGCGCGACGGCCGGGTGGGCGGCGGCCTGCTGGACCCCAAGCAGCTCCTCACCTCGCTGCCGGACGCGGCCAGGAAGCTCAACCCGGCCACGTTGTGGCGCAACCCCGTGATGTTCATCGTGGAGATCGGGGCGGTGTTCACCACGGTGCTCGCCGTCGCGCGGCCGTCGTTCTTCGCGTGGGCGATCGTGGCCTGGTTGTGGCTGACCGTGCTGTTCGCCAACCTGGCCGAGGCCGTCGCGGAAGGGCGCGGCAAGGCGCAGGCGGCCACGTTGCGCAAGGCCAAGACCGACACCCGGGCCCGCCGGCTGAGGAGCGCCGCCTCGGCCGAGTGGGACGACGTCCGCGCCCCCGAACTCCAGCAGGGCGACCTCGTCGTCGTCGAGGCAGGGGAGGTCATCCCCGGTGACGGCGACGTCATCGAGGGCATCGCGAGCGTGGACGAGTCGGCCATCACCGGCGAGTCCGCCCCGGTCATCCGCGAGTCCGGCGGCGACCGGTCGGCGGTCACCGGCGGCACCCGCGTGCTGTCCGACAAGATCATCGTACGGATCACCCAGAAACCCGGCCAGAGCTTCATCGACCGCATGATCGCCCTGGTCGAGGGCGCGGACCGGCAGAAGACCCCGAACGAGATCGCGCTCAACATCCTGCTGGCCGCCCTCACGATCATCTTCCTCGTCGCCACCGCCACCATGCAGCCGATGGCCATCTACGCCAAGGCGTCCAACCCCGGCGTGCCCGACTCCCCGGCTCTCGACGCGAACGGCGTCACCGGTGTCGTCCTGGTCTCCCTGCTGGTCTGCCTGATCCCCACCACCATCGGCGCGTTGTTGTCGGCGATCGGCATCGCCGGCATGGACCGCCTCGTCCAGCGCAACGTCCTGGCCATGTCCGGCCGGGCCGTCGAGGCCGCGGGGGACGTCTCCACGCTCCTGCTGGACAAGACCGGCACCATCACCCTCGGCAACCGGCAGGCCGCCGAGTTCGTGCCGGTGGCCGGGATCAGCGAGGCCGACCTGGCCGAGGCCGCCCAACTGTCCAGCCTGGCCGACGCGACCCCCGAGGGCCGCTCGATCGTGGTGTTCGCCAAGGAACGCTACGGGCTGCGCGAACGGGAGATCCACGGCGCACAGTGGGTGCCCTTCACCGCCCAAACCCGGATGTCCGGGGTGAACCTCAGCGAGCGTGAGGTCCGCAAGGGAGCCGCCACCGCCGTCATGAAGTGGGTGCGCGACGCCGGCGGCCACCCCACCGACGAGGTCGGCCACATCGTGGACGGCATCTCCGCCTCCGGCGGCACCCCGCTGGTGGTCGCGGAGAAGGGCCGGGTGCTCGGCGTCATCCACCTCAAGGACGTGGTCAAGCAGGGCATGCGGGAACGCTTCGACGAGATGCGCAGGATGGGCATCCGCACCGTCATGATCACCGGCGACAACCCGCTGACCGCCAAGGCCATCGCCGACGAAGCCGGGGTGGACGACTTCCTGGCCGAGGCCACCCCCGAGGACAAACTCGCCCTCATCAGGCGGGAGCAGGCAGGCGGCCGGCTGGTCGCGATGACCGGCGACGGCACCAACGACGCCCCCGCCCTGGCCCAGTCGGACGTCGGCGTGGCCATGAACACCGGCACCTCCGCCGCCAAGGAAGCCGGCAACATGGTCGACCTCGACTCCAACCCGACCAAGCTCATCGAGATCGTCGAGATCGGCAAACAACTCCTCATCACCCGGGGCGCGCTGACCACGTTCTCCATCGCCAACGACATCGCCAAGTACTTCGCGATCATCCCGGCCATGTTCGCCGCGGTCTATCCGGGCCTGGACGCGCTGAACGTCATGCGGCTGAGCAGCCCGCAGTCGGCGATCCTGGCCGCGGTCATCTTCAACGCCCTGATCATCATCGCGCTGATCCCGCTGGCGCTGCGCGGCGTCCGGTATCGGCCCTCCAGCGCCTCCAAGCTGCTCTCGCGCAACCTCTACCTGTATGGCCTGGGCGGCATCGTCGCGCCGTTCATCGGGATCAAGATCATCGACCTGTTCATCCAGTTTCTTCCGGGGATGTCGTAATGGACCGTCTACCTGGCTGGCTGCGCCGGCATCTGGCCGCGCTCAGGGCCGTCGCCGTCCTGACCGTGCTGCTCGGCCTCCTCTACCCGCTGGTCACCACCGGGATCGCTCAGGTGCTGTTCAACCACCAGGCCAACGGCTCGATCGTGCGGGCCGGCGGCAAGGACGTGGGCAGCGCGCTCATCGGCCAGTCCTTCACCGACGCCGACGGCAACGCGGTCAAGAAGTACTTCCAATCCCGTCCGTCGGCGGCCGGTGCCGGCTACGACCCGACCTCGACCGGCGCCAGCAACCTCGGCCCCGAGGACATCGTCGACACCCTGCCGCATGGCGCCGACAAGGGCCGCCAGTCGCTGCTCACGCAGGTCTGCGCCCGCTCCAAGGCGGCCGGGGAACTGGAGGGCGTCAGCGGCGCCCGCCCGTACTGCACCCCCGACGGGGTCGGCGCGGTCCTGAAGGTCCTCCCCGACCGCGCCGTCAGCGTCAACCAGCCCTGCCCCGCGGCCCCCTTCATCCCCACCTATCAAGGGCTGAAAGTGGAGTGCGCCAAGCCGGGCGAGGACTACGCGGCCGGCCGCACCATCCCGGTCCGCGGGAACGCCGGAACGCCTGCGGTCCCCGCCGACGCGGTCACGGCGAGCGGTTCGGGCCTGGACCCGCACATCTCCGTCGCCTACGCCGAACTCCAGGCGCCCCGCGTGGCCAGGGAACGCGGGCTCGACCGGGCCGAGGTCGACCGGCTGATCAGGGCGCACACCAGCGGGCGGGCGCTCGGCTTCATGGGCGAAAGCGCCGTCAACGTGCTCGAACTCAACCTCGCGCTGGACCGATCGTGACACGGGGCCGCCTGCGGATCTACCTCGGGGCGGCCCCCGGGGTGGGCAAGACCTACGCGATGCTCGGCGAGGGCCGCCGGGCCCGCGAACGCGGCAGGGACGTGGTCGTGGGCTTCGTCGAGACCCACGGCCGCCCCCGCACCGCGGCCCTGCTGGAGGACCTGGAGGTCGTCCCGCGCAGGACGATGACCCACAGGGGCGGCACGTTCACCGAGCTCGACACCGAGGCGGTCATCGCCCGCCGGCCGAAGGCGGCGCTGATCGACGAGCTGGCCCACACCAACGTGCCGGGCTCGAAGCACGTCAAACGCTGGCAGGACGTCGACGACATCCTCGACGCCGGCATCGACGTCGTCTCCACCGTCAACATCCAGCACCTGGAGTCCGTCAACGACGTCGTCCAGGAGATCACCGGCGTGCCGCAGCGGGAGACCGTGCCCGATGAGGTGGTGCGCCGCGCCGACCAGGTCGAGCTGGTCGACATGTCCCCGGAGGCGCTGCGCCGGCGGATGGCGCACGGCAACGTGTACACGCCGGAGAAGGTCGACGCGGCGCTGTCGAACTACTTCCGCGTCGGCAACCTCACCGCGCTGCGCGAGCTGGCCCTGCTGTGGGTCGCGGGAAAGGTCGACGACCAGCTCGACCGCTACCGCGCCGCCCACGGCATCGCCGTCACCTGGGAGACCCGCGAACGTGTCGTCGTCGCCCTGACCGGCGGCCCTGAAGGCGACACCCTGGTCCGCAGGGCGGCCCGCATCGCCGCCCGCACCAAGGGCGCCGACCTGCTGGCCGTCCACGTCACCAGCGCCGACGGCCTGGCCGTCGGCGACCCCGCCAGCCTGGCCCGCCAGCGCGTCCTGGTGGAGAGTATGGGCGGCACCTACCACCAGGTCGTCGGCGACGACATCCCGCGCGCGCTGCTCGACTTCGCGCGCGGCGTCAACGCCACCCAGCTCGTCCTGGGCGCCTCCAGGAGGGGCCGCTTCGCGCAGCTGTTCTCGCGCGGGGTGGGGGTGGAGACCACGGCGCTGTCCGGCTCCATCGACGTCCACATGATCACCCACGAGGAGGCCAAGAAGGGCAGGAGGAGACCGGCGCGCTCACGTGCCGCGCTGACCCGCAAACGACGGCTGTCCGGCTGGGCCATGGCGGTGGCCGGCATGCCCGCGCTCACCGCGGCGCTGGCGCCGTTCAGGGACATGCTGTCGCTGCCCAGCGAGATCCTGTTCTTCCTGTGCCTGACCGTCGGCGTCGCGCTGGCGGGCGGCATGTGGCCGGCCATCACCGCGGCCGTCGGCGGCTCGCTGCTGCTCAACTGGTACTTCACGCCGCCGCTCGGCGAGTTCACCATCAACGATCCTGAGAACCTGTTCGCGCTGCTGGTGTTCATCCTGGTGGCGGCGGCGGTCAGCACGATCGTGGACATCGCCGCCCGCCGTACCAGGCAGGCCGCCCGCGCCGGCGCGGACGCCGAACTGCTGTCCACGCTGGCCGGGCACGTGCTGCGCGGTCAGGCGGCCGTGCCCTCGCTGCTGGAGCGCACGCGTGAGACGTTCGGGCTCGGCACGGTCACGCTGCTGGAACGCCGGCCCGACGCCGCCCGCACCCCCGACCACCGCTCCGACCCCGGCGCCTGGCGGATCGCAGCCACCTCCGGCGGCGCCCCGCCGACCTGCCCTGGTCAGGCCGACACCGACGTGGCCATCGACGATGACATGATTCTCGCCGCCAGGGGCGGGCCGCTGGACGCCGCCGACCGCGCGGTCCTGGAGGCGTTCGCCGCCGAGGCCGCCGTCGCGCTGCGCCATGAACGTCTTCAGGAGGCCGCCGCGCGGGCCCGCCCGCTGGCCGAGGCCGACAGGATGCGCACCGCCCTGCTCGCCGCCGTCAGCCACGACCTGCGTACCCCGCTCGCCTCGGCCAAGGCCGCCGTCGAGAGCCTGCGCAGCACCGAGGTCGCCTGGTCGGAGCAGGACCGCGCCGAACTGCTCGCCACCGCGGAGGAGTCCCTGGACAAGCTGGCCCGCCTGGTGGGGAACCTGCTCGACATGAGCCGCCTGCAGGCGGGCGTGCTCGGTGCGACCCCGCAGCCCATCGCCCTGGAGGAGGTCGTGCCGCGCGCCGTGGACGACCTGGGCCCGCTGCACGAGCGGATCGAGGGCGACCTGTCCATCGACCTGCCCGAGGTCCTCGCCGACCCCGCCCTGCTCGAACGCGTCCTGGTCAACCTCATGTCCAACGCCGTCCGCTACAGCCCGCCCGGCGCGAAGGTGCTGGTCAACGCGAGCCGGCACGTCGAGCACGTCGAGATCCGCGTCATCGACCGGGGGCCCGGCATCCCGCCCGAGGCGCACGACCGCGTCTTCCAGCCGTTTCAGCGGCTCGGCGATCGCGACAACCACACCGGGGTCGGGCTCGGCCTGGCTCTGTCGCGCGGCCTGACCGAGGCGATGGGCGGCACGCTCGTACCCGACGAGACCCCTGGGGGAGGGCTCACCATGATCCTCACGCTGCCGATCGCTTCAGGCCACCTTGGCGTGGGGCGGCGTGTCAGCGGGGTCGAGGAGGATGCCGGTGACGTCGAGGCCGGCGATCAGGCTCCGGAGCGCGGGCTCGCTGAGCCGTACCCACTGCTGCCCGGCGCCCAGGACCGCGGCCAGGCGCAGGGGAGAGGTGAAGGCCACGGCCGTCCTGGCGCCCCCGGCCGTGCGGAACAGCCGTAGCGACAGGGCGCCGGCCCGCTCGCGGACCGGGACGAACAAGGGGGGTTCTGACATGGAATTCCTCCTGGGGAAAACTCGTGCGGCATCGACGTCAGGCGGGTTCGGAGTGGATTCTCGCGGCCACCTCGACATTCTGACGGGGAACCGGGAAAAGTTGACGGGCCTTTGATTACGGGCAGGCCGGATCGCGCCACGACATGGACATCTACGGCGTGCGAATTTCCATAAAAGCCGCGTGGACCCGTCGTGCCGGATACGTAGAAATGTCGTAGGAAATAGCACTCTTCAGGCGTTGGATGGTGTTACATGAAAAGCGGCTGATCTCCTGAAGGGAAATGAGCGATGCGCGGGCGTCCCATGGCAGTGCTGCTTCCCGCCGGATTCGTTCTCGGGGTCGGCTCGTGCGTCGTGGCCACGGTCCTGTCCGGGGTGGCGGCGCGGCTGGCCGTGGTCGCGGTGGCCGCCGGCCTGTACGGAGCCTGGGCGAGACGCTGGTCAGCGGCCCTGGCGACGGCCGTGCTGGCCTGGTGTTTCGCGACGGGGTTCCTGGTGCGCGGCAGGGGAGAGCTGACCTTCACCCCTGACGACCTCGCCACGATGGGCGAATTCGTCCTCACGGCGCTGGCGGGCTGCGCCTGCGCCGCCGTCCACGCCGCCGTCCTCCGGGCGCGCCGGCGGAGAGCGATGCGGGCACGCGCCCGTCCCGGCCCCGTGCAGGTCGCCCGGCATGGGGAGCGGCTGCGGCGGGGTGCCGCCCCGCCGCGATGAGCCGACCCGTACCTGTCGCCGACAACTGCTCTCATACAGGCATGATCTGCCCGCAGGCTTGGGTTGACCAGGGTGGAGGTCACCTCATCGGCGCCACCTGCGCGGGAGCAGCGCCGCGAGCCGCCCCGTGACGTGGTCGAGCCCGCAGTACAGCCGCGGTGGGATGCGCGCCATCAGCGGGGAGTGCCGCCGGCCGATCAGCGTGATCAGATCGCGCGGCGGCTGGTCGATGTAGCGCGGAAGGTTCTCATACCACCGGGCGCTGTAGAGGGCCGCCTTCTGGGTCCCCCTGATCGCGGACTTGCATTCGCGCTCGTAGCGGGTCAGGGCGCGCGGCAGCGGCAGGCCCAGGTGCAGGGCCTTGACCAGGGTGGCGGCGTCGCCCAGTGCCAGGGCGGTGCCGGCGCCGATGGAGTAGTGGGTGGTGTGCGCGGCGTCGCCCATCAGGACGAGGTTGTCGCGGAACCACCGCCGGTTGGTCAGGGTGCGGAAGTTCAGCCAGTGCGGGTCGCCGTCGGGCTGCCCCCGGCCGATCAGCGGGTTGCCGTCGAGGATGTCGGCGAAGAACTTCTCCAGCCTGGCCAGGCAGTCGGCCTCGTTCGCCTCGTGGAACCCGAGCCCCCTCCAGGTCTCGGGTGAGCACTCGACGACGCAGGTGCTGTGCTCGCCGGAGAACGGGTAGCCGTAGCACCAGATCCAGCCGTGCTCGGTCTCGGTGTAGGCGAAGGTGAAGGCCTTGAAGACCTGCGTGGTGCCGAGCCACAGGTAGGTGTTGCGCCCGACCGCGATCTGGCTCCCGAAGTGGTCGGCGTGGCTTTCGCGCAGCACGCTGTTGACGCCGTCGCCCGCGACGATCAGGTCGGCGTCGGCCACCTCGGCCTCGCCGGCGATCTCGCGTTCGAACTCGACGTTCACGCCCAGGGCGCGCGCCCGCTCGGTGAGGATGTCGAGCAGCCTGCGCCGGCCGATGCCGAAGCCGTCGTCGGCGTGGTCCACCGTCACGGTCATGCGCTCGTGGACGTGCACGACCCAGGCGTCCCACCGGACCGACTCCTCGGTGATGGTGCCGGCCGACTCGGGGTCGGCGCCGATGAGGTTCTGGATGAGTTCGTCCCAGTAGGTGACGCCCCAGCCGTACGTCGACCCGGCCGGGTTGCGCTCGTAGACGGTGACCTCATGGGATGGGTCCACGCGTTTCATCAGGATGGAGAAGTACAGGCTGGCGGGTCCGCCGCCGACGCAGGCGACCTTCACACGAGCTCCCATTGTGACGCAAGGTAACTTATATGTGACACAGAGTAGCATGTGTGGATGGCCGGGCCCGCCCGGGGGTGGCGATGCTCACGCGGGAGCGGGGCCCACCGACTCGCCGGGCACCAGGGCGCAGGGGATGAGGAGGTGCGGAGGCGCCTCCTGGACGCCATCGAGCTTGTCGATCAGCGCGTTCACGGCCAGGCGGCCCAGTTGCGTGGCCGGCGCCGCCATGACGGTCAGCGACGGCTCGATCATCTCGCCGAACTCGGGCGCGGTCGAGGCCGAGATGACGGACAGGTCGTCGGGGACGGTACGCCCGAGCGCGCGCGACCCCTTGACCAGCCCGGCCGAGGCGCCCTCGTTCAGCAGGATGACGGCGGTCGCCTCGGGGAAGTCGTCCTTGAGCGTCCGCGCGGCCACCCGCCCGCCCTCCGAGGTGCCCTCGACGGCGATGACGGCGGGCGGCTCGCCGAGCGCCGCCATCGCGTCGAGGTAGGCGGCGTGGGCCCGCATGATCCGGCCTGGCTCGTTCCCCGGCGGGACCTTCGCGCACTGGGTGACCAGCGCGATCCGCCGGTGGCCGAACCCGCGCAGGTGCTCGACCGCCTGGTCGATCGTGGCGGCGAAGTCGATGTCGACGTAGGGCAGGTCGTCGTCCTCGGTGCGCCCGATCAGCGTGAACGGCACCCGCGAGGCGATGAGCCGCTCGACCCGCGAGTCGCGGATCTGGACCTCCATGAGCAGCGCCCCGTCGACGAGACCGCCGGCGAGCAGGTGCGACATCTGCTCGCCGTCGTTCACCGGCCACAGGACCAGGTCGTAGCCGCGCTCGCGGGCGCCGTGCGCGGCGCTCATCACGAACTGGATCACCGTGATGTTCGGCCGGGTCTCGAAGTCGGGGTGGAGCAGCGCGAGGATGCGCGTGCGCGAGCTGGCCAGCGCGCGGGCGACCACGTTGCGCCGGTAGTCGAGCTCCTCGATCGCCGCCTCGATGCGGGCCCGGGTTTCCGGCGCGACCGGTTTGGTGCCGTTGATGACGAAGGAGACCGTGGCGATCGAGACGTTGGCCCGCTCCGCCACGTCACGCATGGTGACCATGGGGGTGTCGCCTCCCGGCTCATGAGGGCACGCGAAGAGCGAGAGAACTCGCGGAAAGCACTGCGACTATATCGCAGCCGTTGAAGTAAATCGCTTAACTTGTTGTTGACATCGCCGGACTATGGGCGCAACATACTGCACAAGCCGAGCGTGGTTAAGCGCTTTGATCGCTCGTGGCGGCCGCCCATGCACGACGTGGCTCCCCCGTCATCCGGCGCTGCCGCCCCATGGCGGCGCATGTTCCCGAGACTCGCCCACCAGCTCAGACAAGCCGCGTTGACACCGTCGTCAACGCCACTCACCCCATCCCCCCACACGCCGTGCACGGCCGGGGAAGCGGTCACGCACGGATACGCCGGATGCATTCAGCAGAAGGAGTACCTCATGAAGACAGCACGGAGGCGTCCGGGAAAGACGCCCAAAGTGGCTGTCGCGGCAGCGGCCCTCTTCCCCCTCTCCCTGGCCGCGTGCGGCGGAGCCGGCGCCTCCGGCTCGGAATCGCCGAACACGTTGACCGTCCAGGACTACTACGAGGCCGTCCACGATCCCATCTACCAGGCGTGCGCGAAAAAGGCCGGCGTCCAGGTCAAGATCAACCACATCCCCAACGCGGGCCTGATCCAGAAGGTGCTCCAGCAGAGCTCCTCGCGCACCCTGCCCGACGTGCTGATGCTCGACAACCCCGACGTGCAGCAGATCGCCGCCTCCGGCGCGCTCTCCCCGCTGTCGGACTACGGCCTTAACGGCGACGGCATGGTGCCGGCCGTGGTGAAGGCCGGCACCCACGAGGGCAAGCTGTACGGGCTGGCCCCGGCCGTGAACACCCTGACCATCTTCTACAACAAGGACCTGTTCGAGGCCGCCGGCATCACCGCGCCGCCCAAGACGTGGGACGAGCTGCGGGCCACCGCGAAGAAGCTCACCCAGCAGGGCCGCTACGGCTTCGCGATGAGCAACATCAACACCTACGAGGGTTCGTGGCAGTTCCTGCCGTTCATGTGGAGCAACGGCGGCTCCGAGCAGAACCTCGCCACCCCGGAGACCGCGCAGGCGCTGCAGTTCGTGCTCGACCTGCAGAACGACGGGTCGATCTCCAAGAGCTCCGTCAACTGGAGCCAGGACGACGTGATCAACCAGTTCGTCGCGGGCAAGGCCGCGATGGTCGTCAACGGCCCATGGCAGTTCCCCACCCTCGGCAAGCACAAGGACCTGAACTGGGCGGCGTTCCCCGTCCCCACGCGGACGGCCGGGCAGACCCCGGTCGCGCCGCTCGGCGGCGAGCTCTACACGGTGCCGCGGACCCGCGACAAGGCCAAGATGGCCAAGGCGGGGGAGTTCGTGAAGTGCCTCACCTCGCAGGAACAGCAGCTCGAAACGGCCAAGATCCAGCAGAACGTCCCGTCGGACATGGCGGCCGCCGCGACGTTCGCGCAGACCAAGCCGGAGATCGCCCCGTTCGCCACGGCCGTGAAGACCGCCCGCGCCCGCACCGAACTCCTCGGGGCGGACTGGCCGAAGGCGGCCACGAAGATCTACACCGCCGTGCAGGCGGCCCTGACCGGTAAGTCCGACCCCGCGCAGGCGCTGCAGCAGGCGCAGAGCAGCCAGTAGCCACTCGGAACGGGGCGGCCGCACGGGCGCGCCTCGCACGTCATCGCAAAGGAGTGGCTTTCGTGACGTCAGCCAACCTTCGTCTCGCGGTCGCGGAAGACTCGATCGAAGGTCAGGGCCGCCGCAAGACCCCGCGCCCCCGTTTGCTCCGACGGTGGACGCAGTGGCTGTTCTGCCTGCCCGCCATCCTCTTCGTGGCGGTGTTCTTCGGTTACCCGATCGTCCAGAACATCGTCATGAGCTTCCAGGAGTACACGACAGAAACCTTCTACACCGGCGAGGCGCCCTGGGTGGGCCTGGCCAACTACGTGACGTCCCTGTCGAGCGGGCTGTTCACGACGACCGTGGTGAACACGGCGCTGTTCACGGTCGGCTCGATCGTCTTCCAGTTCACGATCGGGCTCGCCCTGGCGCTGTTCTTCAAACGCAACTTCCCGCTGAGCGCAGTCCTGCGCTCGATGTTGCTGCTTCCTTGGCTGCTGCCGCTGATCGCCTCGAGCGCGGTCTGGAAATGGATCCTCGACCAGGAGAGCGGCGTCCTGAACCAGTTTCTCGGCCTGTTCGGCGTCCCCGCCGTGCCGTGGCTGGTCAGCCCCGGCCTCGCGCTCATGGGCGTCATCGGGGTGAACATCTGGCTCGGCATCCCGTTCAACGTCGCGATCCTCTACAGCGGCCTGCAGGCGGTCCCGAAGGAGCTGTACGAGGCGGGCTCGCTGGACGGCGCGGTCGGCTGGAAGGCCTTCAGGCACATCACCTGGCCGAGCATCCGGCCCGTGGTCAGCGTCGTCATCGTGCTCGGGGTCGTCTACACCCTCAAAGTCGTCGACATCATCCTCGGCCTGACCGGCGGCGGCCCCGCCAACTCCACCCAGACGCTGGCCACGAACGCCTACAACAAGTCGTTCGTCGAGTTCGACTTCGGGCAGGGCGCCGCGCTCAGCAACATCCTCATCGTGGTCTCGCTCGTCTTCGCCATGGTCTACCTCTACATCTCACGCCGAGAGCCTGCCGAATGAACATGAACCCCTCGCCGAGCGCGCGCCGGCTGCCCATGACCGTGCTGGGCGTGCTCTTCCTGGCCGTGATGCTCTTCCCGGTCTACTGGATGGTCAACAGCAGCCTGCAGACCAGCTCAGGGGCCGCCAACACCGCCTTCTTCCCGATCCGCCCGACCCTGGAGGGTTATGCGAAGGCGATCTCGGAGCAGGGCGGGAACTTCGTCACCAGCCTGACCATCGCCCTGGGGAGCGTGGTGCTGACCCTGGTCGTCGCCACCCCCGCCGCCTACGGCCTGGCCCGCTTCCGCACCCGCGGCACCAACGTGTTCCTGCTGGTGCTGCTGGTCACGCAGATGATCCCCGTCATGGTCCTGGCCAACGCCCTCTATCCCCTGTTCAACACGCTCAACCTGCTCAACGACGTCACCGGGCTCATCCTGGCCAACACCGCCGCGGGCATCCCGTTCGCGGTGCTGCTCATCCGCGCGTTCATGGGCGCCATCCCCAGAGCGCTCGTGGAGGCCGCGCTGGTGGACGGCGCGGGCCACCTGCGGGCGTTCCTGTCGATCGTCGTGCCGATCAGCAAGAACGCGATCGTCACCGCCGCGCTGTTCACCTTCCTCAGCACGTGGAGCGACTTCCTGCTCGCCCTCACCCTGACCAGCACACCCGACGTCCGGCCCATCACGCTGGGCATCTACGACTACATCAGCGCCCAGACGCAGGACTGGAGCCCCGTGATGGCCACGGCCGTGCTCGCCTCCGTCCCCGCCGCGCTGCTGCTGATCTTCGCGCAGCGTTACATCGCCGCGGGCGCCGTCAGCGGCGCCGTCAAATGAGCTTCCGCAGAAAGGAGCCCCTCTTGCGAGGCATTCACGTCACGGTGTGGGGAGAGAACCGCCACGAACAGGCCGAACCCGACGTGGCCGCCATCTACCCCGACGGCATGCACAACGCCATCCGCCGGGGCATCGAGGGCTGGCTGGGGGACAAGGCCACCGTCGCCACGGCCACGCTCGACGACCCCGAGCACGGCCTGACCGAGGAGGTGCTCGCCCGTACCGACGTCCTGACCTGGTGGGGGCACGCCGCGCACGCGGAGGTCGCCGACGAGGTGGTCGAGCGGGTGCACCGGCACGTCCTGTCCGGCATGGGCCTGGTGGTGCTGCACTCCGGCCACTGGTCGAAGATCTTCACCAAGCTGATGGGCACCACGTGCACGCTGCGCTGGCGCAGCCAGAACGACCGCGAGCTGGTCTGGACGGTGAACCCGGCCCACCCCATCGCGCGCGGCATCCCCCACCCCATCGAGATCCCCGCCCAGGAGATGTACGGCGAGCAGTTCGACATCCCCACACCCGACGAACTCGTCTTCATCAGCTCCTTCACCGGCGGCGAGGTCTTCCGCAGCGGCTGCACCTTCCGCCGGGGCAACGGCAGGATCTTCTACTTCAGCCCAGGTGACCAGGACTACCCGGTATACCACCATCCGGACGTCCTGCACGTCATCGCCAACGGCGTCGAGTGGGCGGTCGGCGACCGGTCGCGGCGCGAGCTGCCCACTCTGCTCCGCTACGAGATGGGGCAGTTCTTCGACGGGCACGGTTACCGGGGTGCGATGCACAGCAAGGAGAACGCCGAGTGAGCCCCTCCTTCGCCCGCGCCGCCGATCCGGCGCGTCCGCTCCGCGTCGTCCAGGTCGGCGCCGGCTCGATGGGCCGCGCCTGGCTGGGCACCCTGACGGCCTCGCCCGACGTCGAGCTCGTCGGGGTGGCCGACCTCGACGTCGAGCGCGCCGAGGCGGCCGTCCGTGACCTCGCGGGCGGGGTCACGGTGGGCGCCTCGCTCGGCGAGCTCATCCCGGCGACGGCCCCCGACGTCGTCGTCAACGTCACCGTCCCCGCCGCCCACGGCGTGGTGAACGCCGAGGCGCTGCTCGCCGGGCTCCCGGTCCTGTGCGAGAAACCGGCCGCCCCGACCCTGGCCGACGCGCTCGTCCAAGCCGCCGCGGCGCAGGCGACAGGGCAGCTGCTGATGATCAGCCAGTCGCGCCGCTACTTCGCCGGCCTGGCCGAGTACCGGCGCAGGATCGCCGAACTCGGCACGGTCGGGCTGCTCACCACCGGCTTCGCCCGCGCGCCGCGCTTCGGCGGCTTCCGCGAGGAGATGGAGCAGCCGCTGCTGGTCGACATGGCCATCCACGCCTTCGACACCGCCCGCTACCTCCTGGACGCCGAGCCGGTCTCGGTCGTCTGCCAGAGCTGGAACCCGGCCTGGAGCTGGTTCCGCGGCGACGCGGTGGCCACGGCGACCTTCCTGTTCGACGGCGGCGCCCGCTACGTGTTCACCGGGAGCTGGTGCGTGGACGGGCTGGAGACGTCATGGAACGGCGAATGGCGGGCGGGCGGCTCCACGGGCACCGCGACCTGGGACGGCGAGCAACGCGTCGCATCCAGCATCAGCGGCGCCGCCGACGTGCCGCCCGGCGAGCACGAGCAGATCGCCGGAGCGCTCGTCGAGTTCGTCGCCGCGCTGCGCACGGGCGTCGAACCCGCCGGGACGATCAGCGGGAACGTACGCAGCCTGGCGATGGTCGAGGCCGCGGTCCGCTCCGCGGAGTCGGGCGGGCGCGTCGAGATCGACGCGCTGCTGGAGCTGGCCTACCGCGAGGCGCTGTCCCATCCCGTGCCTGAGCCGATCCGCGCGTGCCTCGAATCCTGGGGCACGCCGTCCGCCGCGCTCGGGGTGAAGGCCGTCGCTCAGCAGGAGTCGTCGATGTCGATCACCCCGACCAGTTCGGGGCCGGCCGGCACCAGCCTGGCGCCCTCGCCGGTGAACCCCAGCGGCCGGCGCAGGCCGTAGGCGAGCGGCGGCGTCTCCTGGCCCGCCCGCGACCCGTTCGGCGAGGGTGCCGGCGAGGTCGCGGCGGAGGGGGACGACCAGGTGATCCACGGGCACCGGGGGAGCGCTTGCGCCGACGACCGGATCCGCCGCGGTGATCAGGGGTTCGTCGATGGCCGACGTTCGGGTCCCTCCGGTGAGGCCGTAGCTATCTGAGGGATATTTGATCACAAGCCCGTCATAGCTTGTGCCGGGATCTTCGCGTGGTCCGCGTATCGCCGCCGCCCGCCGCCGATAGCTGGTATGGGTGGAACCATGATCTTTTTAAGGCGGACGATCCACTTGGCCGTACTCAGTCTTCTTGTCATCCCGATAGGCGCGGTCATCGCCGCCTCCCCCGCGGGGGCCGAAGCGCGCAAGCGGTCGCAGGCGGAGGCGGGGGCGCTGGCCCGCCGCCAACTGGCCCAGTTGAAGGTGGCCAAGGCGTTATCGTCGCGTGGTTACAGCCGCCAGAAGTTCCAGCCGCTCTGGGCGAACCACAAGGGCAGGTGCGACGTGCGCGAGACCGTCTTGGCCCGCGACGGGCGGCGCGTGAAGAAGAACGCGGCCTGCCACCCCGTCAAGGGCGTCTGGTACAGCCCGTACGACGGCAAGCGGTTGAAGAGCGAGCGGCAGGTCGACGTCGACCACCTGGTGCCGCTCGCCTACGCCTGGAGGTCCGGCGCCAGCAGGTGGAGCCAGGCGCGCCGGCGGGCCTTCGCCAATGACCTCACCCGGCCCGAGCTGATCACGGTCAGCCACTCCGCCAACATCGCCAAGGGCGGCAAGGGGCCGCAGAGCTGGCGTCCGCAGCGGCGCAGCTACTGGTGCCGCTACGCGACCTCCTGGATCTCCGTGAAGCACCACTACCGGCTCTTCGTGACCCGCAAGGAGAAGGTGGCGCTGGTCAACATGCTGCGCACCTGCCGCTGACCCATCTGCCGTCCGGCGCGCCCTCCCCGACCAGCTCGGCCGGCGCCCGGACGGCACCCGCGCCGACCCAGACGTCCGAAGGCGACGGCCACGGGCTCCAGCGACATCAGGTCGAGCTGCGCGGCCTGATGTCCGCGGACGCCCCACCCGTCCGGGCCGTACGCCCGTACGGCTCGCCGCAGAAGTAGCGGTTGAGCGCGTCGACCGCCGCCAGCAGCATCAGCCCGACCGCCCGATCGTTACGCTGGACGTTGACCGACACCGTCATCCGCCGCCCGCCCGTGTCGTCGGCGAAGGCGAAGGTCACGTAGCCGGGGATCGAGCCGGTCGCGCCCCACATCTCGCCGCAGGTGAGCCCCACCGACTCCAGGCCGAGCCCGTACCGGGGGAACACCGGGGCCTGCGGAGTCGCGACGCCGGTGCGCATCTGGGCCAGCGACTCCCGGCTGACGAGCCGGCCGCCGAAGAGCGCCTGGTAGAAGCGGTTGACGTCACGGGCGTCCGACACGACGCCGTAGGCCGCCCACGCGAAGGACGGGTTCAGCCGCGTGATCGGCCGCAGCGAGCCGGGCACGCCGGGGTCCGCGCCGGCGGGCAGATGGTAGCCGGTGGCGTGCGGGCCGCGGATGCCGTCCCAGGTCACCGGCAGGTACGAGCGCGTCATCCCGGCCGGACGGAAGATCCTCCTGTCGAGTTCGGCGCTCAGCTCATGGCCCGTGACCTTCTCCACGAGCATTCCGAGCAGGATGTAGCCGGCGTTGGAGTAGGCGAAACGGCCAGGTTCCCGCCGTGGCAGCCGCTCGGCCTCCGCGACGAGGCGCTGCGGGGTGTAGGTCCGCTTGCCGTACCGCTCCGGGTCGGCGAACTCGGCGGCGTTGATGTAGTCGGCCAGGCCGCTCGTGTGGTTCAGCAGCTCGCGCACGGTGATCTTCTCGTCGCCGTCGATATGTCCCGGCAGTCGTTCGCCGATCGGCTCGTCCAGGCTCAGCCTGCCCTCTTGGGCGAGCTGCAGCACGACCGCCGACACCATGCTCTTGGTCAGGCTGGCCGCGCGGAAGCGCGCCTCGCGCGGCACCGGCGCCCGGGTGTCGAGGTCGGCGGTGCCGCTGGTGCCGATCCAGGTTCCGCGCTCGTCGTCGATCCGCGCCAGGACGCCGGGGGCGCCCGCCGCCACGGTCGCGTCGAGTGCCTGCTGCACGCCGGCGGGTTCGGGGGTGGCGGCGACGGCCGGTGCGGGAGACAACAGGGCCGTGGCGATCAGCAGGGCGATCGCGGCACGGCGGCCGTTGGTCGGTGGCATACGTTCGTTCCTTCTGATGGGAGGGATGGAAACGATCTCCATCGTGGAGCCGCCGGTCGCCGTCCTCGTCCTCACTCCTGACGATCTTGGCCTGCGACGGCGGTCGCACGCCGCCTACGACTCCGGTCGGATCTAGAGTGGGTGGGGCCGAAAGTCGGCTTCACCCGGAAGGGAGGCCGGGGCGTGGGAGCACCGCGCCCTGACGATGAATGCGTGGCGATGACGTTCGAGCCGCAGCCGAGCTCGCGACAGGCTTCCTGGGGAAGTTCACCGATCGGGACTGGACGGCGTCCGTCCCCGGACTCGACTTCACCGTGGCATCGGTGGTGGCGCACGCGGCGCAGGGGCCGCTGTGGTACGCGCTGGACCTGACCGGCGGGCCGCAGGACGCGGCCGCGTTCGAGATCAAGGTGAGGCCCGATCCGGAGCCCGACCGGCTGATCGCGAGCCTGGCCGCCGCGGCTCACCTGTGCGCCACCGCCGTGGACGCGATGCCGGATTCCGCACGGGGCTTCCACCCGTTCGGAGCCTCCGATCCGTCCGGTTTCGCCGCGATGGCCTGCGACGAGATCCTCGTCCACACCTACGACGCGGCCACCGGGCTCGGCGCGGACTTCCGTCCAGGCCCCGAGCCGGCGCGGCGGGTGCTGGCCCGGCTGTTCCCCTGGCACGAGCCGGGCGCCGACGCCTGGCTGACCCTGCTGTGGGCCAACGGCCGGACGGACCTGCCCGGCACGCCCCGGCCACGCGGGTGGCGCTGGCACACCGCGCCCCTGGCCACGTGGGACGGCAGGGCCTGATGGAGTTCGAACCGTGACCGCCGTCCGCCCGCGCGCCGGGCGCGGACGTGGGCGGCGGCGCTTCACCGACAGGAGGCGGCGAGTGCCTCTAAATCGGATTTGTTGTGGAATCTCCCGCGATTGGCGGTGAACACACTCTGTGTGATCTCCTGATCACCGGGGTGTGGTGTGATCAGAAGTTTGGGCCGGTCGCTGCGGACGCGACTGGCACTGCTCGCCAGCATCGCCATGCTGCTGCTGAACGTCGTCGTCGGAGCCTTCGCCCTCTACGGCATCCGGAACGAGGTTCTGGGCATCAGGGCGCAGGACACGGCCGGCAGGGCCCTGCGGGTCCTGCTCATGATCAAGCGGGACCGGTTGCCCAGGACGGTGGTGACCTCCAACGAGCTCGACGGCATCCAGGTGGTCGACTCGGCGGGACAAGTGGTCTCCTCCTCGCCGAGCCTGGCCGGCGCGCCCCGCCAGACGTCGGCGATCCCCAAGGAAAACCAGGCCAACGACGTCGCACAGCTCTGCGACCTGCCCGCGTTCCCCGAAAGCTGCAAGATCGTGGTTGCCCTGCGCGCCTACCAGCCGGACGGCGTCTGGACCGTCTACGCCTTCGACGATGCGGTGCCCTGGTACGTCAGCCCGCAGGTGATCATCTTCGAGGTCATCGTGGCGGCGCTGCTGACCGCGCTGACCTGGCTGGGGGTGTCCCGGGTGGTGGCCAGGACGCTCGCGCCCGTCGGCAGCATGACCAAGCGGCTGGCCGAGATCACCGAGGACGGCGGCGGCGGTGGGCTGCGGCTGCCCGTCCCCGAGAACGTCGACGACGAGATCAGGACGCTGGCCGAGACCGGCAACCAGACGCTGGAGCGGCTGGAGGCCGCGATGCGCCAGCAGGAGGCGGCGATGGAGCAGCAGCGCAGGTTCGCCAGCGACGCCTCCCACGACCTGCGCAGCCCGATCACGGCCATGCGCGCCCAGGTCGAGGACGCCCTGCTGCACCCCGAGGACGTGGACTGGCGCGAGACGGGCAACGCGCTGCTGGTCACCCTCGACCGCTTCCAGGCCATCGTCACCGACCTGCTCACGCTGACCAAGCTGGACGCGGGCGCCCCACGCGTGCGGGAGCCGGTGGAGCTGGGGGAACTCATCGCCGCGGAGATCCTCAGGCCGCGTGCGAAGAACGTGCTCACCCGGCTGGAGCCGGAGGTGGTGGTCATCGGCGACCGGCTGCAACTGGCCCGCCTGCTGACGAACCTGCTGGACAACGCCGAGCGGCACGCCGAGTCGCAGATCACCGTGTCCGTGCGGCACGCGGGCGAGGAGGCCGTACTGGAGGTGTGCGACGACGGCGCGGGCATCGCCTATGAACACAGGGAGACGGTCTTCCAGCGCTTCACCCGCCTGGACGCCTCCCGCAGCCGCGACGCCGGCGGCACCGGGCTCGGCCTGCCCATCGCCCGCGAGATCGCCAGGACTCACGGCGGCACGCTCACGATCGAGGACTCCGACGCCGGCGCCCGCTTCGTCGTGCGCATCCCACTCCGGACGAGCTGAGCCGGTACCCGGGTCAGAAGATGCGGGTTCGCCGGACCGTCTCCGCCACGAACCGATCCGCCCTGGTGACGGCCGGATCACCGCGATAAGGCTGCCAGTCGGCGCGCAGTCTGCTCAGCTCATCGCGTACCCGGGCGGAGGAGATCTGCCGAAGATCCTCGCTCAGCTCCAGAACGGTCCCCGCGGCCCGCTCGACCTCACCGGCCCGCAGAAAAGCGTGCGCGGCCCGCAGCCCGATCAACGCCCGGGTGCGCAGCTCGACGGGCCGGCGCGCGTTCATGGAGGCGGCGAAGTGGCGGGCGGCGGTCGCGTGGTCGCCGAGCTGGGTGAGGGTCAGCCCGATCTGGTGTTCCAGGGATTCCCGCCGGTAGTTGCCCGTCCATTCCGACTCGGGCACGGAGTCGGCCCGTTCGAGCTGGGTCTCGGTGCTGCGGAGCAGGTTCAGGGCGTCCCAGCGGGTCCCGGCGGCGGCGTGCGCCTCGGCGCGCATCCCGGTGACCCACGCCCGCGTGCGCGGCGGCCCGTGCCCGGCCAGCGCGGAGGCGGCGGCCTCGGCCAGCGCCAGGGCCTCGGTGTCGTGGCCGAGCTCGGCCGCCTGCACGGCCATGCTGCGTAACGCGGTCGCGCGCAGCACCCCGTCGCCCGCCTCGTCGGCCAGGCGCACGCTGCTGATGTAGTACCGCTGGGCCAGGGCGTTCGCCCCGGCGTCCATCGCCATGTAGGCGGCCAGGTAGCACAGCTCGGCCGCGGCGCTGAACAGGTCGGGGCGGCTGCGGCCGTTCGTGGCGTGCAGGAGCGGCGTGACCTCGCGGGCCAGGTAGGCCGCCACCGCGATGCGGCCGTGCCCGCCGCCGAACTGGTCGTCCAGGTCGGCGAAGCCGCGCGTGGTGGCCCGGATCCGTATGACGTCGCCCGAGCCGGCCCTGCGGGGGGCGGCGCGGGCGCGGGCGTCGCCGCCGTGCGCGGACAGCGCGGCCAGCGTCAAGGTGCCCGCGGTCAGCACGGTACGGCGGTTGAGCATGTCGTCCTCCCCCAACGCGGCCAGCCGGGCCACGGGATCGCCGCTCCAGGGGTCGTCGGGCGCGGTGCCGTCCCGATCCGGCCATCCCAGGTCCGCCGGGCCGAGGTCCGGCCTGCCGAGCCGGCGGCGGAAGGCCTCCACCGCCGCCCGCACGGCCTCCGGGCGCGGGACGGTCCCGGTCAGCCAGTGCCCGACCGCGGACCGGTCGTAGTGGATGCGCTCACCGCTCTCCGCCGCGACGGCGTTGACATGCTGCGCGGTCGCGGCGTGCGTCCACCCGGCCTGCTCGATGAGCGTGGACAGCGCCCGGTTGACGACGGGGCGGGTGCGTGGAGGCGGCATCGCATCTTCACATCAGTTCACATCGCGGTGGCCTCGACGATGCGCCCGAGACGGAGCACCGTCAAGACAGAGCACCGTCAAGACAGAGCACGGTCAACAGTGCGCACGGCGCGCGAACCCGACCTCGACAGGGGAGGCCTGATGGAGCGGCTGAGCGGACACCGGCGTGAGGCGCACGTCGGCGACGAGAACGGGCACGCGCCCGCCGCCAGGAGGACGCCCGTCCGCATGGACGCCGACCAGGCGCGGGCGGCGCACCACGAGCTGGTCGCCGCGCTGGCGGGACGCCCGCTGGTGGCCGTCGAACGGTTCAGCACCGCGCTGCGCACCGGCTACACCGGCCCGGACGCGATCGAGGCCCTGCGCCCGGCCCTGAGCATCGGCTGCTACGGGGCGTGGGAGCCGGCCACGCCCGGCGTGGTCGTCGCCGCGGAGGACCGCACGCGCCTGCGCTCGATCGCCGAGCGGCACGGCTGGCTGCCGCGGACCCGGCACGACGCCGCCAGGCACCTGGTCCAGCTCGACCGGCCGCCGGTCGTCTTCACCTGGTACGCCACCCACAGGCTGCGCGAGCTGGCGGGCCCCGGCGCGGTGGTCACGGCCATCGACGGGGACGTGCGGGCCACGATCGAGGCCAAGCACCTGTTCGACGACCTGCTGCGCGCGGCGGGCGTGCCCGCCGTGGCCCGGGTCCCGTGCGTGCACACCGAGCGGCTGCCGAGCCTGCCCGAGCTGCGGCGCGCGGTCCGCACCGAGCGGGTCGTCGTGCAGGCGGGGTACGCGGGCGAGGGGCGCGGCACGGTGATCGTGTCGGACGAGGAGGACATGGCCCGCGCGGCCCGGCTGCTCGGCCCGTACCGGGTCGCCGCGTACGTGAGCGGCTGGCCGGCCACGATCGCCGTGCTCAGCGTCCCCGACAGGGACGGCGGCGTGCGCGTGTACGCCGACCGCCCCTCGCACAGCTCGACCGGCATCGCGGAGCTGGGCATCGACCCGACGAGGAGCGCCGGCAACGACTGGTCGCGGCCCTGGCCGACGCCGGCCGCCGCGCTGCTCATCGAGTGCGCGGAGCGGATCGCGGTCTGGGCCTGGCGCAGGTACGGCATCGCCGGGCTGTTCTGCCTGGACGCCATCCTCACCCCGGCCGAACGGGTCTACCTGTCCGCGATCAAGTGGCGGCACCAGGAGAGCACCGAGGTGGCGGCGGTCAACCAGCAGTCGCTCGGCCTGCCCCCGTTCGTGCTGGCGCATTTATCCGTCATGCTGGGCGGCCAGGTGACGTGGCTCGGCGACCCGCACGAGCACAACCAGCTCTCGCTGCTGCGCGCCACCCAGTCGGGCGGCCCCTTCTCCGTCAAGGTCCGGCTGCGTCGCGAGGACGGCCCCGTCCGGGTCTCGGCCGTGCACGGGCCGGGGATCTACCGCCTCGACCCCGCCGACCGGCTCATGTGGGTGCGGCACGGCGCGCACCCGGGCGACGCCTATCCGGAACGCGGGGAGTTCCTGCTGGCCAACCTGCCGGGCCCGGACGTCGTCTGCCATCCGGGGGCCGACATCGCCACCTACGAGGGCATCGCCGAGGGCGAGGCGCACCCGTTCGACGGGCCGCACTCAGCCGCGCTGTCCACGGAACGGGTCCTGGCGGCCATCCGCGACCTTTTCCTGCCCTATGACCCTGCGCGTGCGTGACCCGCACCCACACCAGCGGTCCCGCCGGACGCGGAGAACGCGCTGTCTCGGGCCGGCCGGAGTGCGCAGACCAGCGCCGGCCCGGGGCAGTGTCAGCAGTACCCGGCGCTCACCCCGGTTTGGCGCGGTGTTCCAGCAGGAGCAGGGCGATGTCGTCGGCGTGCTGGCTGGCGTGCGGGACGTGGTCGAGCAGCCTGCCGCCCAGCCGCTGGAGATCTTCCGAGGTGCGCGGGAGCTGCCCGGCCAGGTTGGCGATGCCGTGGTCGAGGTCCACGCCGGGGGCCTCGACGAGGCCGTCGGTGTAGAGGGCGAGCAGGGCCTCCGGCGGAAAGGGCGCCTGCAGCGTCGGATACTCGGCATCGGGGTCGATGCCGAGCAGCAGCCCGGTGGGGACGTCGATCGGCTCGGCGGGCATGTTGGGCGGGCGCAGCAACGGCGGCGGATGCCCGGCGCTGGCCGCCCGCAGCGTCCGCAACTGCAGGTCGACGTAGATGAGCAGGCAACTGGTGAACAGCTCGGTGTCGACGTCGATGAGCAGGCGGTTGGTGTTCTTGAGCACCGCGCCGGGGTTGGCGCCGGCGACCGCGTTGGCGTGGATGGCGGTGCGCACCTGGCCCATGAGCGCGGCGGCGGTCACGTTGTGCCCCTGCACGTCGCCGATGACCGCGGCGGCGGAGGTTTCTGTCAGGCGGATCAGGTCGTAGAAGTCGCCGCCGATGCCGAGGCCGCGGGTGGCCGGCACGTAGCAGGCGGCGACGTCCAGGCCGGGGATGTCGGGCAGGCTGCGCGGCAGCAGGGCCTTTTGCAGGGAGTGGGAGAGCTGGTCCTTGGTGTCGTGGCGCACGGCGCGGTCGAGGGCGTGGGCGACCAGCCCGGCCAGGGCGGTGAGGGCGGCCCGCTCCTCCGGGCCGAACGGGTGGCGCTCGGGGAAGGCGAGCACACAGGCGCCGATGACCTCGTCGTGGACCGCCAGCGGCAGGAACGCCCAGGCCGCCATCCGGTCGTAGTGCGCGGCCTGCGGGTAGCGCTCGTTCAGCTCCTGCCAGTCGGAGAAGAACTCGGGCTCGCCGGTGCGCGTGACGTCCTCGGCGGGGGTGCGCGAGGTGATGGGCAGGCCGTCGAACCGCGCGAGGAGGTCCCGGTCGTAGCCGCGTGAGCCGGTGATCCGCATCCTGCCGCCCTCGGCGATCAGGATCGCCAGGGCCTTGGCCTTGAAGACGGGCAGCACGTGGTCGGCGACCAGGTCGATGATCTCGTCGACGTTGAGCGCCCTGGTCAGGGCCGCGGCGAGCTGGAGGAAGTTGAACGAGGCGTGCGCCCGCGGCAGGCCGCCGCGCCCTTCGACGAGCTCGTGCGTGTGCCACGGGGTGAGCCGGTCGGCTTCGAGCGGGGTGATGCGCAGGGTGAGGCCGGACGGTTCCGGATAGAGGTGGAGTTCCACGGTATGTCCTTCGGGGGAGCGGGCCGAGCAGGAGGATGGCAGTCCGGTCATCAGCGCGGCCCGGCAGCGGTCCTCGACCAGTGGGTCCTGCAGCCATTCCGCGACCTCCCACAGCGACCTGCCGAGCAGCTCCGCCATGTCGCCGCCGAGGAACGTGGCCGCGGTGTCGCTGACGAAGGTGATGCGGCCCAGCAGGTCCAGGGAGAGGCCGCCGACTCGCAGGCGGTCGAGGTAGCCGGAGACGGCGGGGTCGGGACGTCGTTCCGGGGCCGGAGCCGGCTCGGGAACCAGGACGCGGAGATGTCCTGTCGGGCCGGACGGCTGCGCGTCGGGGGGCGCCTGCTGCAGGACGGCGCCCATGTCGTGACAGGCGTGGGCGATGGCCTCGCGCTCGTGGGGGGCCAGCTCGTCCGGGCGCGACTCCGGCCAGACCAGGACGAACGAGCCGCGCGCGTGATAGCCGGCCATGATCGGGGCGGCGACCATGGCGAAGGAGTACGGCGTGGCGAGCGCCGTGGAGGGGAAACGCCGGACGAGATCGTGATGGTTCGGCACCCAGATGAGCTGGCGGTGACGGACGGAGGCCGCCGCCGGAGTGCCGGTCTCCAGTTGGATCCGCGTCCAGGGCCGGATGATCTGGGCCGGCAGGCCGACCACCGCGTCCATGATCAGGACCGGTTCCGTCTCGTCCTTGAGGAAGACGACGCCGATGTGCGCTCCGGTCTCGCGTACGGACCGGAGGAGCACCTCGTCGAGCTTGGCCCCATGCCATGGCATGGTTTGAGCGGTACACATGAATTACCCCGCTCGGCCCTGCAGCCCAAAATACGGACGAATCGCCATAACTCGACCGTATGGTGGGCGGGCCGAGGGCAAGAACATCCCTTGCCGGATCCTGGTCACTTGCTGGCCGGAAAATGGCATATTCTCGCCCCGGCGCGTTCAGTGCCCGGGAAGTCACGCGCCGCCGCCGGCCAGCCGGGGGTCAAGCGGCGCCGAACGTCAACCAAGAAACGCCGCGAGCGCGGCCACGAATCGGTCAGCGTCGTCGACCCACGGGAAGTGGCCCGCCGCCTGTTGCACGACGAACTTCGCGTCGGGGAACAACCCGGCGAACTCCGCCAGGACGCTCGCAACCGCGTTCAGGTCGACCTCACCCGCCAGGACCAGCACCGGCGCGGGGAAGGCGGCCAGCGCCGCGCGGGTGGCCTCCGGGTCGTAGGCGCCCTCGGCGCCGAAGACGGCCGCGGCCTCGTCGTTGCGCCGGCCGGCCTGCGACGCCTGGTGGGCCTGCGCCGCCGCGTCCCACCGGCCGTAGAAGAACGGGTCGATGGCCTGCCAATCGCCGCCGGCCCCGGCCACGATCGCCTCCAGGGCCGCGAAGGCCGGCTCGAACCAGGGCTCGTCCCGGCGCAGCCGCGCGACCCGCAGGCGGGACTCGCCGGTGGCCTCGAGGCCGACGGCCCTGGTGCTCGGGGTGATCAGGGCCAGCCTGCCGACGCGCCGCGGGTGGCGGGCGGCGTACAGGGCCGCGAGGTTCGCGCCCGCGCAGTGGGCCAGCAGATCGACGCGGTCGAGGCCGAGGTGCGCGCGCAGGGCTTCGACGTCGTCCACGAGCCGGTCGCAGCGGTAGGAGGCGGGGTCCTCCGGCTTGGCGGACATGCCCGTGCCCCGCGGATCCGCCATGATCAACCGCCGGTGCGCGGTCAGGCCGCCGAGTTCGCCGAGGTAGTCGCAGTCCTGCATCGGGCCGCCGGGCAGGCAGATCACCGGAGCGCCCTGCCCCAGCGAGCGGTAGGCGAGCATGGTGCCGTCGGGCGCGGAGTAGGCGGGCATGGCGCAGATCCTCCCAGCGGGCCGCCGGCCGGGCAATCGGTTATCCGGCGTCCGGAATCTTGGGAGCCAGATGGGATTGCACTACATTGGGGCCGTGGATGAGCGTCTGGTGGCCGTCGTCGGGTACGACGGCGCCGAGCTGATCGACATCGCCAGCGTCACCACCAGCCTGGGCATGGCCAACCAGTACGGGTCGCTGCGCGTGCCGTACCGCATCAAACTGGTCACCCCCGGCGGGCGGCCGATCACCTTCCCCACGGGGCTGACGATGCAGGGCGGCCTCGCGCTCGAACGCGTCACGGGCCCCTTCGACACCGTCCTCGTGTCCGGCGGCTGGGGACACGAGCAGGCCGCCGCCAACCCGCTGATCACCGCCCACGTACGGCGGATCGCGCGGGAGAGCAGGCGGATCGCGTCGGTGTGCACGGGCGCGACCATCCTGGCCGCCGCGGGCCTGCTCGACGGGCGGCGCGTCACCACGCACTGGCGCTGGGCCGACCGGCTGGCCGCCCGCCACCCCCCGGTCAAAGTCGATCCCGACCCCATCTACATCCGCGACGGGAACGTCATCACCTCGGCGGGCGTCACCAGCGCGCTCGACCTGTCGATGGCCCTGGTCGAGGAGGACCACGGCGCGGAACTGGCCAGGACGCTGGCGCGCGAGCTGGTGATCTACATGCAGCGGCCGGGGAACCAGGCGCAGATGAGCATCTTCACCAGCGCGCCGCCTCCCGGCAACGACCTGGTCCGCCGGGTGACCGACCACATCGGCTCCCACCTCGACGGGGACCTGTCGGCGGTCGCCCTGGCCGCAGAGGCGGGCATCAGCGTCCGGCACCTGACCCGGCTCTTCCTCACCCACCTCGCGCAGACCCCCGCCCAGTACGTCCGGCAGGCCCGCATCGAGGCCGCCGCCCACCTGCTGGCCTCCACCTCCCTGCCGATGCCGAGGGTGGCGGCGCGCTGCGGCTTCGGCTCCGCCGAGACCCTGCGCCAGGTGTTCACCGCCAAGTACGGCATCGCGCCGTCCCGCTTCCGCAGCGCCCACTCCAGCACCGCCTGACCGCCCGGCTCACCTCTCCGCGGTCACCGCCGGGGCCGGGTCGGAGGCGATGCGCAGGGAGGCGACGAGCTCCCGGTAGAGCTCGTCGGTCGCCAGCAGCTCCTCGTGACCGCCCCGAGCCCGGATCCGCCCGTCCTCCATGACGACGATGGTGTCGGCGTCGATCACCGTCGAGAGCCGGTGCGCGATCGTCACGACCGCCCCCGCGTTCGCCCGGTTGCGGATGCAGTCGTGGATGGCGGCCTCGGTGAGCCCGTCGAGCTGCGCCGTGGCCTCGTCCAGCAGGAGCACCTCCGGCGTGCGGAGCAGCGCGCGGGCCAGGGCGATGCGCTGGCGTTCTCCGCCGGAGACCTGCGTGGAGGTCAGCGGCGTGTCCAGGCCGTCGTCGAGCAGGCCGACCTTCTCGGTCAGCCGGACCTCGCGCAGCGCCTCGGCCATCTCCCGCTCGGTCGCGTCCGGGTGGGCGAACAGCAGGTTGTCGCGGATCGTGCCGGGCACGATCGGGGTGTCCTGCTCCACGTACGCCAGCCGCGCCCGGATCTGGTCGCGGGTGTGCTCGGAGAACGGCCGGCCGTCCAGGAGCAGCTCACCGTCCCGGGGGTCGAGGAAGCCCAGGATGAGCGAGAACAGGGTGGTCTTGCCCGCGCCCGACGGCCCGACGATCGCGAGGTGGCCGCGCCGGGGCACGGTCAGGTCGATGCCGCGCACGGCGGGCCCGGCGTCCGGGCCGTAGGCGGCCGTGACACCCCGCAGTTCGAGCACGGGCCCGTCGCCGCGACGTCCGCTCGGCGCCACCGCGGCGGCGACGACGTCGGGCTCGGTCTCCATGGCGTCGATCTCCCTGATGCGTTCGGCCGCGGCGATGCCGGACTGCAGGGCGGTGAAGTTCTGGCTGAGCTCCGTGATGGGGTTCATCAGGCCGAACGCGTACAGCAGGAACGCGATCAGACTCGACACCTCGAGCTGGCCCGCGCTCGCCCGCCAGGCGCCGACGCCGAGGATCAGGATGATCGCGAGCTGGATGCCCGACCAGGCGATCGTCCAGGCCGTCGCCTCGGCGCGCACCGCGCGTACCCCGTGGTCGGCCGAGACCCTGGCGTGGCCGAGGATACGTTCGGCCTGGCGGCCCTCCGCGCGGCTGACCTTCACCGTCCTGATCGCCCGCAGCGTGCCCTCCAGCACGCCGCCCAGCAGGCCGACGTGCTCCTGCGCGCGTTCCTGCGCCTTGGCGATCGAGGGCATGAGCAGCGCGAACAGCACGACGACCACCAGCACCGCCAGGACGGTCACGCCCATCAGCACCAGGTCGAGCACGGCCATCAGGACGAGCGTCCCGATCAGCATGACGGTCCCGTTGATCAGGCCGATCACACTGGAGGTCGCCGCCTCGCGCAGCAGCACCGTGTCGGAGGTCACCCGGGTGATGAGCTCGCCCGGGGAACGCCTGGTCACCGCGGGCACCGTGGCGCGCAGGAAGCGGCGCACCATCGACTCCCGCGCCTCGTACACGACGTTCTCGCCGAGCGTGCCCAGCCTGATCCACTGCCAGCGCGAGATCGCCGCCCCGAACACGAGCAGCACCAGCAGCGCCAGCACCGGTTGTGCCAGCGAGCCCCCGGTGCCGAGCGCGTCGAGCACCCATTTGGTGACCATGGGCGAGGCCAGGCCCAGCCCGGAGCCCGCCAGGGCGAGCACGAGCCCGAGCGCGAGCGTGCGCAGATGCGGCCGGGCGAAGGACCACAGGATGCGGAGCCGCGGGAACCCTTGAGGGACATTCATGACCCTATTGGAACAGTTGTGTTCCGAAAAAGTCAAACGTGTTCCCTTGTGGTAAAGGGCGATACCGTAGGCTCCATGGACACAACTGCCCCCACCGGCGCACGGGCACGGACCAGGCGCGCCATCCTCGACGCGGCCCTGTCGGTGCTCTCCAAGAACATCGGCGCGTCACTGGCCGACATCGCCGCCGAGGCCGGTGTGGGGCGCACCACGATCCATCGCCACTTCCCCGAACGCTCCGACCTGATGGCCGCGCTCGGCACGCACCTGCTCGACCAGATCGAGGTGGCGACCCGGCGCGCCCGGCTGGAGGAGGGGCCGGCCATGGAGGCGCTGGAACGGGTCTGCCAGGAGTACTTCGAACTCGGCGAGGGCCTCTGGTTCGCCTTCGAGAACCCCCAGATCACCGAGTGGACCGACTGGGAGAGCGAGACCGAATCCGACCGGACCCTGGCCCGGGTCGTCGAGCGCGGCCACGCCGAGGGCAGCATCGACCCCGAGCTTCCCGCGGCCTGGGTGGCGCAGGTGTTGTGGGCCGTGCTCTACGCCGCCTGGCAGCACACCCGCGAGAACGCCGCCTCCAAGCACACCTCGATGACCCTGTGCCTGCGCACGCTCAGGAAGTCGATCGCGGCCACGGGGGCCTGACCCCGACCCGGGCCCAGGGCTCAACGGATTCTCAACGCGTGCTCAACGCGGCTCTCCCTACTGTCGCCTGAACAGCTCGACAACGTGCATGGCGACACGAAGGGGAGAACATGGACACGAAGACGACGCCCGTTCCCGGCAGGAGGGCGTACCTGACCCGCCGGACGCTGGTCGTCCCGGCTGCCGTGGCGGCCGCCCTCGCGCTCGGACTGCCCGCTCACGCCGCCGGCGACAGCAGCGCCTCCGCCGCCTCCCCGCAGATCGCCGCCGCCTCGGCCGTCTCGGCGTCGGCCGCGGGACAGATCCCCGGCCGGTACTGCGGCCAGGCCAAGGGCTCCGGCGGGTACGTCCGCCAGGCCGCGCCGTGGAGGAGCGGGGCCCACATCCGTGTCTCCTCGATAATCCACTGCGGCAAGGCCGACATGTGGAACTTCCGGTCAATGGAGACACACCTCTCCCAGTACCGAGGGCTCGGGATCTGGTCGGCCAAAGCTCGCAAGATCACCCGCAAGAACGGCCGCGCCGCTTATACCGTCACCCACAACCTGAGCTGGAAGTGCTCCGGCGGGAGCCAGCTCTACCGCACCACCACCGCCAACCGTGTCGGCCGCTGGCTTTTCAAGACCTACTCGGGCCAGCGACGCATCAGCTGCTGACCGCTGAGGGCCGCCCTCCTCCTGTCTTGGAGCGTTCATGTCCGTTCGTTCGCGATCGATTCTCATCGTGATCGCCCTGCTCGCCGTGGTGGGCGCGGGATTCGGCGTCCGGATCTCAGTCGCGCAGGACGACTACGAGGCAGGCAAACGCGGCTACGTCGCCGCCGCGGACGCCGTCTGCCTGACAGCCGGGCGGGAGACGGCGACCGCCGACGGGGAACCGCCGGCCACCGCCCAGGACGCCGTCGCCGAGCTGCGGCGCAGCGCCACCGCGATGACGCGGGCCGTCGCCGCTCTGGAGGCACTCCGGCCGCCCGAGCGCGACGACGGGCTCATCCGCGACCGCTTCGTCCGGCCCGCCCGGCTGCTGTCCACGCGGCTGACCGTGTGGGCGGGGCAGGCGGAGAAGGAACTGGCCGAGGGCCGCGAAGAGGCGGCCGAGGCCGTGGTCGAGCGCTCGCTCGCCCCGGACGACGCCGAGGTCGCCCTCCGCTCGTTCGCCCTCTCCTACGGGCTGAGCGCGTGCGCGGGTGGTTAGCGGCCCGCCGCGTGGATTGACGGCGGGCGCGACGGCGAGCCGCCGCGCAAACCCGCCCCGCAGCGGTGACGATCAGGGGAAACGCCTGGTCAGGCGATCACCGACCGACGGAAGGAGACACGTCGATGGCGACGTGGACGAGCGAGGAGCTCAGCAGGATCGAGGCGGCGGACGAGCTGGAGATCGCGCCACGGCGGCGCGACGGCACGCTGCGCAAGCCGGTGCCGATCTGGGTCGTCCGCACCGGCGACGACCTCTACGTCCGCTCCTACAAGGGGTACGACGGCGCCTGGTTCCGCGCCGCCCTGGCCAGCCACGAGGGGCGCATCAGGGCCGGCGGTGTGGAGAAGGACGTCACCTTCACCGAGGAGGCCGACCCCGACGTCAACGAACGGATCGAGGCCGCCTACCGGGACAAGTACCACCGCTACGGCCCGACGTACGTCGACCCCATGGTCGCCACTCAGGCGCGGGCCACGACGCTCAAACTCCTGCCCCGCTGACCGGCCGCGGCTTCGTCCCGGGACCGCACGGGTCTCGGGACACCGGGGCGGCAAGTCTGGGAGAAGCTTGGAAATCTCATGTGGGGCCGATTGTGCGGCGCAGGGGAGGGATCCGAACAGGCGTGTCCGCGATTATCGCTGCCTGCCTGAATTCGACAAAATCCCAGGCTCTGGCCGCATTCGGGAAGAGTAAAATAAATGATTATTCAAGAACTCCAGGAGAAGCCTCTTCCGGATAACCGGGAAGTCGCCGGAGCCGCCGTGGCCGTGGCCGAGTCGACGCGGCAGATGCTCAAGCCGCCCTTCACGATGGAGGCGGTTTCCCCGCCGCGCCCATTGCCGACTCCGACCCCGATGCCGGTGCAGCCGATCGTCGGGCCCCGAATTCTCATCTACAAGCAGGACCCCACCGTCGCCGAGTTGGGCGTGCGGCCGATCTTCATTCCCAGCGCCGTGCTCAGCGGCCCCTCCGATGCCAGGATCGTCACCGAACTGACCGGGACCACGCCCGTGGCGCGCAACGTCAACGGCGACTTCATCTTCGTCCCCAACACGCCGGAGTTCGACTGCTCGCACACCTACGCGGTCGTCCACGAGACGCTGACGATGTACGAGCGCCACAATGGCGGCAACCCCATCCCGTTCGCCTGGAACACCGGCGGCAACGTTGACCGGCTCACCGTGTTCCCGCGCGCCGCGGTCGGCGCCAACGCCTTCTACAGCAGGACGGCCAAGGCGCTGAAGTTCCTCTTCTTCACCCCGACCGGCGCCACGCAGGACATCTTCACCTGCCGCTCCTTCGACATCGTCTCCCACGAGACGGGGCACGCGATCCTCGACGGGCTCAAGCCCGGCTGGCTCAGCGCGGACAACCCGCCGCAGACCGGCGGCCTGCACGAGTCGTTCGGCGACCTGACCGCCATCTTCATGGCGCTGGCGGAGCCCGACCAGGCCGAGGCGCTCGTCGCGCTCACCAAGGCCAACCTGCACGCCAAGAGCTTCCTGTCGAGCGTGGCCGAGGAGTTCGGCAAGGGGCTCGGCATGCCGTTCGGCCTGCGCAACGCCGACAACGACCTCAAGCTGAGCGAGGTCGGCAACGAGGTGCACGCGATCTCGCAGGTGTTCACCGGCGCCATCTACGACGTGCTCGCCGACATCTACGCCCACGAGCGCACCAAGCAGGAGACGCTCAAGAGCCCCACCATGATCCTCATGCAGGTCGCGGACCGGCTGTGCAAGCTGCTGTTCGACGCCATCGTCAAGGCGCCGGCGACCAAGGCCACCTACGCCGACGTCGTCAACCAGATGCTGCAGATCTCGGCCGCCCAGGGCGACCCGAACATCTACCGCACCTTCCTGCGCAACCGGTTCGCCGTCCGCGAGGTGGTCACCTCGCCCACGCCGTTCACCGAGATGCTCTCCGGCGAGATGGACTTCGCCAACGCCGACTACACCGGCGACGGCAAGACCGCCAAGGACGTCACCAACGTCAAGACCGCCGACACCGCCTCGGCCAGCCTGCGCGCGGTGCAGGACCGCACGGCCTGCTGCGGCACCATGCAACTGCCGGAGTTCCAGGTCATCGACGCGGCCAAGCTCACCTCCAAGGGCGACCTGAGCAACGAGGACATCCTCGCCGCGCAGCTGAGCGCGCTCAAGAAGGCGTTCAAGTAACGGCCGATGCGTGTCAAGATCGAGAGAGCCGGTGGCTTCGCCGGCATCGAGCAGACCGTCGCCGTCTACGACACCGACGACCTGCCCGAGCGGCAGGCCGCCAAGGTGTACGACGCGCTGGCCGCGATCGAGGCCGCCGCGGCGCGCGGCGAGCTCGACGAGGTGGGCGCCGACCTGATGATCTACCGGATCACCGTCGGCGACGGTTCCGGAAAGGTCTACAAGGTGCCTGACGAGGGCTCGCGGCTGGCGGGCCCGCTCTCCGCGCTGGTGCGCCCGTCCGGCTGACCGCCGCGGGGGCGGGGTGCCCGCCCTCGCGTGTCACGCGTCCAGGTCGTCTCCAGGTGGTCGTTCTCCGGCGGCTCCTCCAGCAGGGCGAGATCCGATGGCACCAGGGTGGCGCTGTTCATCACCAGCGCCGTCAGCAGGTTGTGGTTCAGCCAGTTGCCGACCGGCTCGGGGACCTCCTCGCGCGTCAGGCCGCACACGCCCTCCTTGCTCAGCCGCTTGCGCACGCCCGCGATCACGCGTTCGACCTTGCGGTGGTTCCAGTCGCCCTCGGGATCCACCTCGGCGAGCAGTTCGGCCACCTGCTGGCGTCCCAGGGGATAGGGCCGGGCCTCATAACGCAGGTAGCGCTGGCCGAGCGCGACCAGGACCAGCCGTTCCCTCGGGTCCAGCCGCCAGGACGGCGGTTGGTCCGTGGTTTCGGCGTACGCCGGCACCCGCTGGTCGCCGTCCGGGCCCACCACGTACACCTCCATCAGGTGCTCCCGGCCGCCGGAACCGCGGATGAACAGCGGCGTGTAACCGGGGGCGAGCGGGACCTCCTCCTCGTTGGGGAAGAGCCATAGGGAGTGCGGCATCCGGATGGGCACCCGGCCGGTGTTGCCCACCCACCACCTGCCGTTGCGGTGCGTGAGCACGCCGTGCCGTCTGCTGATGTGCCGGTCCTCCTCGCTGATGCACACGTGCACCTCATCCTTGTTGCGTCCGAAAAGGATCTGGCGTCCCTCGCCGGGCCCGATCGTGAAGCCGCCGCGGACCGTGAGCGCGGCGATCGCGCCGGGTGCCGGCCGAAGGGTGTCCGCCGGCGACATGCCGAACTTGAGGCTTTCGTGCCCTCTCGGCAGCTCACGGCCCTCGTCGTCGGCGCTGGACAGGATCTCGGCCATGTTCCCCCTTCGGTCCTGTGCCGGGCGGCACGCCCATGCCCGGCGATGAAGGCACCATACGATCGCCCGCCGGGACCGCTCCCGGGCGGAGGTGGACCGCCGGTCAACCCGGCAGGTTCGCGGCGGCGGCCTCGGCGAGATCGGTGGCCGCCCGGCAGTACGTCCTGCCGGGACGGCCTCCTGACACGACCACGATCACGATCTCGACCCTGGCCTGGCCGTGCAGGTCGGTGAAGGGACGGTAGGCCACCCTGACCGCGCAGCTACGCTCGCCGCAGCCGTCCGCCAGGACGAACGCGTCGCGGCCGGACAGCCGCGTCCGCCCCGAACCGAGCTCATCTTCCAGCCGATACCGCCCGCCGATGAGATCTCCGGTTCGCATCGCCGACATCGTAGGCCTGTTCGAGGTCGCGGGACCCCTCCCGGCGTGCTCGCGATATCGATCTGGTATTCCGAGCAGCCCACATCAGGAGGAGCGACCTTTGCGCAGCAGGACGAAGGCCGAGGTCTACGAGCTGGCCGAAACGGTCGTACGCAACATGTGCACGCAGACCAATCTCTTCTGGATGGTCGAGCACGACATGCGGGCCAAACTTCCCGAGATCATCAGGAACGAAGCAGGCACGCTCATCCCGGAGCTCGCACGCGACGCCATCGTGGAGGCGACACCGGACTCACGCGAAACCCAGCGGCTGATCGAGGACAAGGTACGCGCCGACCTGTCGACGATCATCAGATCGGAGGCGGAGAAACTCATCCCGGACCTGGCCGGCGAAGCCGTCGCGGGCGCGCTGCCCGACATGACCAAGCTGCAGGAGCAGCTCGTCCGCCACGCGGAGCGGAGCCTGGTCCAGGCCGTCCAGCGGGAGACCCGCCAGGCCATCCCCGACCTGATCACCAGGTCGGCCGCCAAAGTCGTCAAGTCCGTCACCGAGTCGATCGGCAAGGAGGAGCAGCGGGCCATCGACTCGATCAGGGACGCGGTGGAACGCGAGGTCGGAACCGCCCTGGCCGAGTTCACGCCGAACATCGTCAACGTGATCCTCCCCGACGGCGAGATCATCGAGGCCGGCCTGGACTCGCACATGGTGCTGCCCGAGCTGCTCATCGCCCTGCACGCGCGCTGCCACGTGCTGCTCGTCGGCCCGGCGGGCACCGGCAAGTCCATGCTGGCCAAACAGGCCGCGCGGTCGCTCGGGCTGGAGTTCCAGGCATTGTCGCTGGGGCCGACGACGCCGATGAGCAAGATCTTCGGGTACTACGACGCGCACGGCAACTACCACGGCACCCCCTTTCGCCGCGCGTTCGAGCACGGCGGCATCATGCTCTTCGACGAGATCGACAACGGCCACCCCGGCCTGCTCGCCGAGCTGAACCAGGCGCTCGCGCTCGGCACCTGCGCCTTCGCCGACGGCATGGTCGATGCGCACGAGAACTTCCGCGTCGTGGCCACAGGCAACACCTACGGCACGGGCGCCGACCGGCACTACGTCGGCCGCCAGGCGCTCGACTCCGCCACCCTCGACCGGTTCGTCGTCATGGACGTCCCGATCGACGAGAAGCTCGAGGAACGGCTGACGTTGCGGCACGCCCCGTCCAACCACGCCGCCGCCCGCAAACTGCTGAAGGAGATCAGGACCCTGCGCGCCAGGGCCGAGCGGAAACAACTGCCCGTGATCCTGTCACCCCGGGCCGGCATCGACGGCGCCAAGCTCCTCGAGGCGGGGGCGAGCGTCGAACAGGTGCTGCGCTGGCGGGTGATGCGCGGCCTGTCGCAGGCCCACCGCAACGCCCTTGAGTCGGACTGACCCCGATGACCGGATTCCACATCCCGCCGATGTTGTCGTGGCAGGAGTTCCTCGACCAGGCCACGGCTCCCGAGACCACCAGCCTCGGCGACTCGCGCACCAACTCGGCCGCGTGGGCGGGCGCCGACTGGGAGGAGGCGATCAGGCTCGCGCGGGACGGCTGGCCGCTGGCCCTGGAGCAGGCCGACGTCACCGTCGGGCAGTTGCGCGAACGGGCCGGCCTGAGCGCGGCCGTCACCATCCTGGAGCCGTCGTGGGACGTCACGGGCAGCGAGGTCGACATCGGCGCCTACCTCGCGGGAGAGCCGGAGTGCATGGTGGACGCCGTGCCGAGGCAGGTTTCGCGGCGCGGTAAGGTGATCACCTTTGTGGTCCCGGTGGTGTACTCGAACAGCGTCCCGCACGCCTCCGTCATCAACCGCGGGCTGGCCCTGGCCACGCTGTGCGCGGCCATCATCGAGGCCGGGCACAGCGTGGAGATCTGGTGCGGGGCCACCGGGATGGTGAACTCGCGGACCCGCTACCGCGCCATGATCAGAGCCATCTCCGCCGGTGAGCCGCTGGACATCGGCAGGTTGATCTTCGCCATGGCCCACCCCGCCATGTGCCGGAAAATGGTGTTCGGCCTCTGGGACGGGCGCGAACCGGCGGTCGTGCGGGCGATGGTGCGGGCGAACTACGGGTACCCGCCCTTCGACTGCCGGCCGACGGACCTGCCGGAGGAGATCGCCGACCCGTACATCTTCCCCTACCTCGAAGAGGGCGACCGGCAGTGGGACGACCTGGAGACCGCTTTGGAGTGGTGCCGGCAGATGTTCGCCGACCTCGGGCTCATCCAGGACCACCTGGGCACATGATCCGGCCGCGCTGACCGCCCGCCCTCGTTGAGGTGAAACGGGCCGTCAAGAGCGCGCCGAAAACGCTGTGTATTTCCCCGCTCACCCAGTAAATTCGGATCGCGCGGTGTTCCGATCGACCGGTGAGGGGGGAGCGGCGGTGCGCCAGGGCACGACGGTCGGCGGGCGCTACCGGCTGGTCAGCTGTCTTGTCAGCGGCAGCATGAGCGAGGTCTGGCTCGCCCTCGACCTCCGGCTGAGCCGCGACGTCGTGCTCAAACGGGTGCTCGCCGACACCGCCGAGTTCAGCCGGTTACAGGCCGAGGGCCGCGCGCTCGCCGCCTTCAACCACCCCAACGTCGTCACCCTCTACGACACCGCCCAGGACGCGGAGGAATCGACGTTCTGGCTGGTCATGGAGTACGTGCCCGGCGGGAGCCTGGCCGAGCGGCCGCACATGACGCCGCAGGACGCGGCCCGCGCCGGCGCGCAGATCGCCGGCGCGCTGGCCGCCCTGCACGCCAAGGGCATCGTCCACGTCGACGTGAAACCGGCCAACGTCATCCTCACCGAGGACGGCACCGTCAAACTGGCCGACTTCGGCGCCGCCTACCGGGCCGGCGGCCGGGAGACGATCACGCCCAACGGCGCGCTCAGCTACACCGCCGACTACGCCGCCCCCGAGGTCATCATGGGGCGGCCGGAGCCCAGATCGGATGTGTTCTCCCTCGCGGCCACCGTGTACGCCCTGGTCGCCGACCGCCCGCCCCGCCCCGGAGCCGACGAAGGGGACGCCTGCATCAGCTCGTGGGAGGCCGCGCGCGGCGCGATCGCGCTGACGGCCGACGTCGGGCCGCTGGACAGGCTGCTACGGGAGATGCTCCGGCCAGACCCGGCGGACCGGCCCAGCGCCGAGCAGGCGCGGCGGCGGCTGGCCGAGATCGCCGACCCGACCCGGGCATCACCGTGGCGGCGGCCCGGCGCCCGCGTCGTGGGCGGGGTGAGCGTGCTGGCGCTGGTGGCGCTCGCCGTCCCGTTCGGGGTGTCCGCGCTGAACGGCCGGGCGGACGAAAAGCCACCCGGTGCCCCCGTGCCGCACGCCACCTCCTTGCCGTCCGCCGCTGTGACCGGGGCGGCGGCCCTGATCGGCGATCCGCGCAGCGCCGACCCCTGCGCGATGACCGACGCCAAGGCGCTCGGCAAGTACGGCCGCACGGAGCTGGACATCGACTACGGCAACTTCGACCGGTGCGACGTCATCGTCCAACCGCCCGGCGGCGGGGCGGTGGACGTCCAGGTCGACCTCGACCTCGACGCGCCCCCCGAACAGGTTGCGCCGTCCAGGAACGTGGGAATGATCGGAGTGATCGAGAACCCGGCGGAGAGCGAGGTGTGCCGGCGCACGCTCGTGCTGCCCGGCGTGAAGGACACCACCGTGCGGATCGTGACCGACTTTGAGACGGACGGCGAAGCGGACCTGTGCGCGATGGCCGACGACGCCGCCACCATCGCGGCCAAGGCGTTCGAACACGGGCCGCTCAAACGCCGCAACCCGCCCCTGCCCACCGACTCACTCGCGCAACACGACGCCTGCGCGCTGCTCGACCCGCAAGCCCTGGAAGTCATCCCCGGCATCGACGCCACAGGGCCCGACATCGGGTTCGGCGGTTGGGACTGCTCATGGGACAGCACCACCAGCGACACGTACGTGGACCTGACGTTCGACCGCGACCAGCCGCCGAACGCCGAAGAGGACGGGACGGCCAAGCGGCTCAACGGCTACCCCGTGTTCGTCAGGCCCAAGGGCGAAGGAGACGAGACGTGCCTGATCCAGGCCGTGTACCGCACATACACCGACGGGCGCGGGCGGACGGCTGTCGAAAAGGTGCGCATCGTCGTCGGCGGCTCACGGCCCATGGACCGGCTCTGTCGCATGGCCACCGCCCTCGCCGGCTCCGCCACCGCCCAACTCCGCTTCTGACCCTCGGTCACCGCCCTCGCCCGCCCCTCTCCTGACTGGCGGCCACCGCTACCTCCGCTCCTGATCTGCTCCATCCGTACGAAAGAGACGAAACGATGAAGGCTCCTCTCAGCCTCGCGCACGGCCTGTACCCATCGAGTCCCGGCATCCTCCACGCCCGCACCACCATGGGCTCGATCAGGGTCCACCCGCATCCCGGCCGCAACGTGCTCTTCGGCAGGGCAAAACGCCCGGAGGTCGATCTGAGCGTGGGCGGCGACGACCAGTCGGTGAGCCGCCTGCACGCCGAGGTGACCTACCGTAACCACCACTGGTGGCTGCGCAACCTGGGCCAGCAGCTCGTCCGCCTGCCGCGCGGCCAGCTCATGCACACCGCGACCGACCCCATCCCGCTGGCCGAAGGCTACACCCCGCTGTTCATCAGGGGCTCCGGCTACCGGCAGCACCTGCTGGAGCTCTACGTGACCGGCTACGACGACGACCTCCAGCAGCGCCACAACGGCACCACCATCCCGCCGAGGAAATGGCACCTGAACGAGGTCGAACGCCTGCTCCTGGTCGTCCTGGGCGAACGTTACCTGCTGTACGAGGAGGGTCCGCGTCCGTTGACGTACAAGCAGGCCGAGGCCCGGCTGGCCTACCTCCGTCCTGCGGACAAGTGGAGAAGCCGCACCATCGAGGACAGGATCGAGGCCGTCCGCCACCGCCTCCACGCCGGCGGCTTCCCCTACCCCCTGCTGCACGACAAGGACGCGGGCCGCCCCTACGACAACAACCTCCTGCACAACCTGCTCACCGGCCTGGTGGAGTCGACGACGCTGGTCCCCCCGGACCTCGACCTCCTGAACTCCGACCTTGAGGGCGTCTGACCGATAGCCGGATACGCCGCCTGACCTCGTCCACGCGCGCTCGCGTGCTGCCCGGGTGCGACCGGGCCGGGGCGCGGCCCGGTCGCGGAGGTGGCTCAGCTGGGCGGGACAGCTCCGTTCTTGGAGACGGGTACGGCGAGTTGCGCGGCGCCGGTGAGCCGGAGCTCCTCGGGAGGCAGGTTCCCCAGCACCGGGTTCAGATGCCGCAGGTTCAGCGAGACTGTGGGGGTGGTCGGCGCGCTGACGTCGAACTTCTCAAGATCGACCCAGCGTACGATGTCGAACACGTCTTGCGGGATCTCGTCACCGCCCTTCTGCACCGGCACGCAGAGTTGGCGGGCGGCGGTGACCTGGACGGTGTGGTTGGGGATCTGGCCGGTCAGCACCGGGTTGAGCTGGGTGAGGGTCAGGGGCATGTTCATGACCGGGTTCGGCCGGTGCGCGTAGCACAGCAGGTCGATGTGCGAGATCACCCGCAGAATGTCGGGGGCGGGGACCACGCCGTTCTTGGCCACCGGGACGCACAGGTGCTCGGGCACGACCAGTGAGACGCTGAAGCCCGGAACGTTCTGCAGGACCGGGTTGAGGTGGCGCAGCGAGAGGTTCTGGCTGATCTGCGGCCCGGTGACCCGGTAGCAGGACAGGTCGACGAACCTGATGTAGTCGAGCACGTTCGGCGGCGGGATGACGTTGTTCTTGGCCACGGGGACGCACAACTGCTCACGCTGGCCGAGCGTGACCTGCACGGGCGGCTGGTTGGCGAGCACGGGGTTGATGTGGCGCAGCGCCAGCGAGACGGCCGACGGCTGGTACGGCGTGGTCTTGAAGCATTCCAGGTCGAGATTCGACACGAATTCCTTCGGCGTCGGCGGGGCCAGGGCGGCCGCGGGCGGCGTGACGAGGAAGGCGGCGGCGAATACCGCGAGTCCAGCCGATAAGAGACGTCTTACCAGGATTTTCGCGCGTGGATTTGGTGCGCCCTTTCCGTTCATGAATCCTCCAGGGCCGGTTGATTGTGCCTCGACTGTGCGCCCTCACAACCGGCCCAACAAGGCAGTGACCGCTAATTGACATGGAAGCGCGTATTCGGTAATTGTGTCCATCCCGAATTTCGGCCCATCCGTCCCTCATTCAACGCGCACCATTGTTCCGGCCCGGTGGCCAACGTTCTTCCCGTTCCTTGTCCACACGCTCCTCCAGTCGTGGGACGCGGGACGTCTCGTACTGCCTGCCCGGCCGGGTCGGCCGGGCAGCCGAAGGCGTCGCTCCCCAGCTTTCCCGGGGACCCCTGGTCTGGCCCGTCAATAGCGGCGAAGTGGATTGCCTCGAACTCTGGTCAGCGGTAGGAGTCGACGAGCCGGGCCAGGTGCCTGCCTGCCAGTCGCAGGGGCGTCTCGCTCTGCGACACCTGGGCGGACATCTCCGCGCCCTCCAGCGTGTTGATCACTGTGTGCGCGAGGTCGTCGGCGACGTCCTCGGGGAAGCCGGAACGGCGGAGTTTGTCGCTGACCAGGCCGCGCCAGTTCGCGAAGGCCTCTTCCGTGGCGCGCTGGATGTCGGGCACGCGACCGGCGCTCTCCAGCGCGGTGGTGGTGATGGGGCAACCGTCAAGCCATCCGGACTCGCGCAGACCCTCCGCCAGGTCGTGGGCGCATGCGATGATCGCCTGCCCCGGGTCGTCCACCCGCTCCAGCGCGGCCCGCAGATGGTCGGCGAACTCCCGGTCGCCGTGCCGGACGGCCTCGATCGTCAACTCCGTCTTGCCGCCGGGGAAGAAGTGGTAGACCGAGCCGAGAGTGGCCTGGGCCTCCTGCGAGATCTGCTTGAGGCCGGTCGCCTCGTAGCCCTGCCGTTGCATCAGACGGGACATGGCCCGGACGATCCGCTCCCTGGTGCCGATCTCGTGCTTGGTCCTCATGGCCCCATCCTATTGGGTAGAGCGTTCGTTCTAGTCCTGTGTTAGGGTCGCTCTCGCTGAATAGAACGTTCATTTTAGGAGGAAGACCCATGACCGTCACGTCCGTGACCGTGATCGGCCTCGGCCCCATGGGGCAGGCCATGGCCGGTGCCTACCTGGACAAGGGCTACGACGTCACCGTGTGGAACCGCACCCCGGACAAGGCCGACGGGCTCGTGGCCCGCGGCGCCCGCCGTGCGGAGACGGTGGCGGCCGCGCTCGGGGCCAATGAGCTGGCGGTGCTGAGCCTGACCGACTACGACGCCGTGTACGCCGTCCTGGAACAGGCGCCCGACGCCCTGGCGGGGCGTACGCTCGTCAACCTCACCTCCGACACCCCGGTCAGGGCCCGTGAGGCGGCGGAGTGGGTGGCCGCCCGAGGGGCCGTGCAGATCACCGGCGGCGTGCAGGTGCCACCCCCCGGCATCGGCACGCCCGAGGCCATGACGTACTACAGCGGCCCGAAGGACGCGGTCGAAGCACACAGGGCCGCTCTGGAGGTCCTGACCGGGATCGACCACCTCGGTGAGGACCCCGGACTGGCGGCGCTGTTCTACCAGATCGGGATGGACATGTTCTGGACCGGTCTGGTCGGCTACCTGCACGGCCAGGCGGTGGCACGGGCCAACGGCATCTCGGCCGCGGAGTTCCTGCCCCGCGCCGTCAAGACCATGGACTTCCGGTACTTCCTGGAGTTCTACGCGCCGCGCATCGACGCGGGCGACGACAGGGGTGACGTGGACAACCTGGGCATGGCCGTGGCGAGCGTCGAGCACGTGCTGCACACTGCGCAGGCGTCCGGCGTGGATGGCTCGCTGCCCGCGGCCGTGCTGGACCTCTTCCGCCGCGGCGTCGCCGCCGGCCACGGCAGGGAAAGTCTCACCAGCCTCCTCAAGGTGCTGCACCCGTAGCACCGGCGGCCGGCGGCGCGGTCTGGCGGGCGGTGGCGCGGTTCGGCTGTGCCCGGCTGTCGCTGGTCGCCCTTGGCTGCCGCAGCCCTGGTCGGGGGTGGAGGCGGGAGACCACGTTCGCCGCGTTGTCGCGGAGCCGCCGACCGAGTGGAAGATCGGCGTGACCACGTCGGTCCCGCGCGGCTGCTCCTGATGTGGTGACGGTTGTGAACCGCAGGCTCCGGTTGGGCGGCTCTGCGTAGGGGACGGGCGCGAGCCGCAGGCAGCCAGTTTGCCAGTGTGGTTGTGGGTCGAACATGCCAGGTGGCCGGGGCGGTTGTGGGTCAGAAGCGCCAGGTGGCCGGCTTCTGGAGTGGCAGGAGTGGGGCTGCCGGCGGGAGCGGGGTGGCCGAGCCGGGGGAAAGGGCGTCGAGGATGAGCGTGAGGTAGCGCCGCCAGCCCTCGTGCCTGGGGTCCATGGTCCACACCACGCCGATGAGCATGACGATGATCCTGGGCATGTCGTCGGGGACGAGGTCGGCGCGGATGAGCCCGGCCTCCTGCGCCCGGGACGTCAGCAGGGTCAGCGACTCGAAGAACGGCCTGCTGGCCTCGGCCGTCATGGCGCCGGAGTTCCTGGCGGCGGCCAGCGCGTTGTGTTCGCGGGCGGCCATGGCCAGGGTCGCTTCCAGCACGGTGACCAGGCCGCGCCTGGGGTCGTCGTCGTTCAGCGCCCGCTCGATGGCGGGGGCGATCTCCTCGGTGAAGCACTGGTCGATGGCGGCTCTGACCAGGCCGGTCTTGTCGGGGAAGCGGCGGTAGAGCGTGGCGATGCCGACGCCGGCGTGCCGGGCGATCTCGTCGAGCGGCGCGTCGGGACCGTGCGCCGCCCAGACCTGCCGGGCGGCGCGCAGGATCCGCTCGGAGTTGCGCGCGGCGTCGGCACGCAGGCGACGCGAGGCATCGGAGGTCATCAGAACAGGATAGCAATTGGCAGTTAACTATCGGTTTCTGTTGACTTCGTTCGGCGACCTAAGCAATAGTTCACTATCGCTTACAACATTTGGGGGAGATCCGGATGAAGGTGAACGTCGACGCCGACGCATGCGTGGCCGCCGGGCAGTGCGTGCTGATCGCGCCCGAGGTCTTCGACCAGCGCGAGGAGGACGGCGTCGTGGTGCTGCTGGACGAGACCCCGGGGCCGGAGCACCACGACGCGGTACGCGAGTCGGCCGCGGTCTGCCCGGCGGCGGCCATCCACCTGGTGGAGTCGTGAACCGGATCGTCATCGTCGGCGCGTCGGCGGGCGGCCTGTCCACCGCGGAGGCGCTGCGCAGGACGGGTCACGAGGGCACGATCACGCTCGTCGGCGACGAGCCGCACCTACCCTACGACCGTCCGCCGCTGTCGAAACAGCTTCTGTCCGGGCAGTGGGAGCCGGACCGGCTCGCCCTGCGCCGCCCGGCCGACATCGACGCCCTGGGCCTGGACCTGCGCCTGGGGACGTCCGCGACCGGGCTGGACCTGACAGAGAAGGTCGTGACGCTGGCAGACGGGGCCCGCCTGCCCTACGACGGGCTGGTCGTCGCGACCGGTGTGCGTCCCCGCCAACTGCCGGGCAGCACAGGCGTGGCCGGGCTGCACGTGCTGCGGACGCTGGAGGACGCCGTGTCGCTGCGGGCGGGGCTGCGTCCCGGGCGGCGGCTGGTGATCGTCGGCGCCGGATTCGTCGGCGCGGAGGTGGCCGCCACCGCCCATGGTCTCGGAGCCGAGGTGACGGTGCTGGAGGCGGGCCCGGTGCCGCTGGCGGAGGCCGTGGGGGAGGAGGCCGGGCGGTTCGTGGCCCGTCTCCACGACGCGCGCGGCGTGCGGATCCGCACGGCCACCGCGGTCGCCCAGATCCTCGCCGTGCGCGACAGGGTGAGCGGCGTACTGCTGGCCGACGGAGAGGTCGTCCCGGCCGATGACGTGCTGGTGGCGATCGGCTCGACGCCCAACACCGAGTGGCTGTCCGGCAGCGGCCTCACCGTCGTGGACGGACTCCTCTGCGACGAGCACTGCGCCGCCGCGCCCGGCGTGTACGCGGCCGGCGACGTGGCCCGCTGGCACAACCCGCTGTTCGGCGCCGCCATGCGGATCGAGCACCGCACTCACGCCGCCGAGCAGGGCTTGGCCGTCGCCCGCAACCTGCTCGACCCCGACCGGCAGCGCCCGTTCGCCCCGGTGCCGTACTTCTGGTCAGACCAGTACGACACGAAGATCCAGGCCTACGGGCACCTGCGCGACCACGACGAGGCGCTCGTCCTGGACGCCGACGCCGCCCGTCCCCGCCTGCTGGTCGCCTACCGCAGGGCCGGCCGCCTGACCGGCGTGCTCGCCGCAGGCGTACCGCCCAAGACGCTGCGCGCCTGGCGGGCCCTCATCGCGGCCGGCGCCGAATGGAGCGCCGCGGTGGCCGAGGCATCCCAGGAGTACGCCTGACCGCCGGCTGGCGCCTGGCGAGCTCCGGCCTCAGCGGGCCCGTAGTACCGCCTGGCGCAGGATCCGGTCCAGGTCTCCGCCGGTCACCATGCCGACGATCCGCCTGCCGTCCATGACGACGGCGACCAGCGGGTCCATCGCGGCGCGCTCGATCAGCCGGGCGGCCTCGTCGTCCGGCGCGAGCACGCGTACCGGACGCCGGGAGGTCGCGAGCTTCGAGACCCGGGTGGCCCGCCGGTACTCGGGAGGCGCCGACGCCAGCGTGGACAGGGTGAGGAAGCCGACCGGGGAGCCTTCGGCGTCCACCGCGGGGAAGACCGTCTGGCGGGAGTTCAGCACGACCCTCTCGACGAGGTCCTCGATGGTCATCCAGGCGGGCGCCAGGTCCGGGTCCGGAGTCATGACTTCGCGCATGGTCAGGCCCAGCAGCCCTTTGCGGGCGGTCTTGACGGTGAGCTCCTGGCCGGCCTGCACGATGATGAACCAGCCCACCAGCACGATCCACAGGCCGCCCAGCCAGCCCTGCAGCAGGGTGCTGAACAGGCCGATCGCGATGAGCGTCGTGCCGAGCAGGTTCCCCGCCCGCGCCGCCGACCGGTCCGCCTTCGCGACGTCGCCGAGGCGCCACCACAGCAGCGCGTGCAGTACGCGCCCGCCGTCCAGCGGAGCGCCGGGGAGCAGGTTGAACACGCCGAGCAGCAGGTTCATGGTGGCGAGCCAGGCGGTCGCGGAGGCCACCAGCGTCGGCTTGGGCAGGAACAGGTAGGCGACGAAGGCCACGACGCCCAGGCCGAGGCTGGCCAGCGGGCCCGCGGCGGCCACCGCCAGCTCGACGCGCGGGCGCTTCGCCTCGCTTTCCAGCTCGGTGTAGCCGCCGAGGATCCACAGTGTGGTGGCGCCGGTCTTGAGGCCGAGCCAGCGGGCCACCACGGCGTGGGAGAGCTCGTGGATCAGCAGCGACACCATGAACAGCACGCCGGCCAGCACGGCCACCGTCCAGTACTGCCGCGGACTGAGTCCGGGCACGGAGCGCGGCAGCACGATGCTGCCGAGCACCGCCACGATGAGCACCGTCAAGCCCAGCGCCGACCAGTGCGCGCGCACCGGGATACCGGCCACCGTGCCCAGCGGAAGAGTCCCCCTCACCCCGCCATCGTCCAGCGGCGGCATCGCGCCCCGACAGGGTTGTTAGTGCGTCATCGGCAAAATTTTGGTCTTTTGGGCCCTTCTGGTTAGCCGGCCAGGAAAGTCCGGGGCCGGTGCAGCCAGCTCAGCGGGGTGGTGCCGGTCTGCTCGCGAAAGCGGCGCATCAGCGTGCGCGGGCTCATGCCGGCGCGCGCGGCGATGTCGGCCACGCTCAGCTCCTGCGCCAGCGACGCCTCCAGCCAGGTCAGCAGGGGTTCCAGCGCCGAGCCCCTGGTCGTGGACGGGTACGGCTGGACGATGAAACGCCGTCATGGTGGGCGGGGCGGGGGCCGCCTACCTGAGTGGCGGCGGCATGGGCATCTGGGAGTTCGTCTTCACCGCCGTCGTCACCTACTGCGCCTTCCGCGGGCTGGACTCGTGGACGTTCATCGGGATCGCCTGGCTGCTGCACACCGCCTGGGACGTCGTGCAGCACCTCCAGGGCAACCCGATCATCCCGTTCGCCCCCGGATCGTCCCTCGGCTGCGCCATCTGCGACCCGGTCATCGCCCTGTGGTGCCTGCGCGGCGGCCCCTCGCTCGTGGACCACCTCCGCTCACGGCGCAGGACGCCGGAGACCGCGGTCTGACAGAGTACGGCGCACTGGACCACGTCGAGAACCAGGAGACCAGGGTGCCGCCCACCGACCCGCAGATCGCCGAGCACGCCTTCCTCAAGGGCATGTACGACGACGGCTACTTCCCCGCCCACCTCGTGGACAGGTCCAGGGACGTCCTGCTGCGCCTGTGCGAGCGCATCGAGGCCGAGCGGCCCGCAGACCTGGCGGCGCTCTACGCCCTCACCCATGCGGCGACGGAGGAGATCAACGAGCTGGAGAGGGAGTTCGACGAGGCCGGCAGCGAGATCGAGACCGTGGCGCGCGAGGTGCTCGCCGAGGACTTCTGGTTCGTGGCGACGGCCTACGGGTTCACCGGCGCGGACGTGGAGGAGCTGATCTCGCCCCGCGCCTGGTGAACCCGCGCACCCCGGCATCCTCCGAACGGACGATGCCGGGCATCGCCCGTTCGCTCCGGATTCGCGACCGGTCGCCTGATTCGGCGCCCGGCCTCTGTCTCGCACACTCGGTGGCAGTCCATCGAGTTGACGGAGGGAACGTGGCCACCACCACACCGAGGTTGAACCCCGTCGGGGAGAGCGCGCGCCGGCTCGCCCCCGACCTGGCCAGAGGGGTCATGCTGGCGCTGATAGCCGTGGCCAACTCGGCCGTCTACCTGTACGACCGCCCCTACGGCATCAGACAGCACATCATCGAGCACGGGGTCGCGGACCGGGTGGCGTCGCTGCTGAGCATGACGTTCGTGGACGCGCGCGCCTACCCGATGTTCGCCGCCCTGTTCGGCTACGGCATGGTGCAGATCTGGAACCGGCGCGGCGACGACGCCGAGGGGCGGCGGGTGCTCAGACGGCGGAGCCTGTGGCTGCTGGCGTTCGGGGCGGTCCACGGCGTTCTGCTCTTCTCCGGGGACGTGCTGGGGGTGTACGGGCTGGTCGGGCTGGTGTTGTGCCGGTTACTGCGGGTGCGTGACCGGACCCTGCTCGTGATCGCGGCGGCCTGGCTCGTCCCCACGGCGGTGTCGTCCGCGCTGGTCTACAGCACCCCCGAGGGCGCCTCGGAGCGGGCGTTCTTCTGGTCGTTCGCCGTCGACGACCCGACGCTGGCGATCGCGCTGCGGGCGATCGAGTGGGTGATGACCCCCATCGGCCTGATGGGCGTGGGCGCCGCCGCGCTGGTGGGCGTCTGGGCCGGACGGCGCGACCTGCTGTCCGAGCCGGGCAGGCTGGTCCGGCGGGCCGCGGTGTGGGGGCCGCTGGCCGGGGCGCTCGGGGGAGCGCCGGTGGGGCTGATCGCCGTCGGCGTGCTCACCGTGTCCGACCCGGTGACCGTCATGGCGCTCAACGCCCTGCACGCGGTGACGGGCATCGCGGGCGGGCTCGGGTACGCGGCCGTGATCGGCCTGCTCGCCCAGCGCATCGGGACGCGGCGCGGGCCCGTCGTGACCGCCCTGGCGGCCTGCGGCCAGCGCTCGATGACGTGTTATCTACTACAGTCGGTGGTGTTCGTGGCGCTTCTTTCCCCCTACACCGCCGGGCTCGGCGGCCGGCTGGGATCGGCTGCCACGGTGGCGTTGGCGCTTGTCACGTGGGCGGGGATCGTGGTGGTTGCGGAGCTGATGCGCAGGTCGGGGGTACGCGGGCCGGCGGAGACGCTGCTGCGCCGCCTGACCTACCGGCGCGGCTGAAGGCGGGCGGGCGTGGACTGGGACGGGCCGTGGCGCGCGTTGCCCCTGGGGCTGCTGGCCCTGGCGACCCTGATCGCCGCCGCCGACGCGGCCACCCCGCCGGCGGCCAGACTCCTCACGGTCGCCCTGGCGGCGGCCGTGGCGGCGTGGCACTGGTGGATGGTGCTGGCCCACCCCCAGTGGCCCGAGCGGGCGCTGACGCCGATGGCGATCTACTTCGCCGGGCTGCTCGCGCTGGCCTGGTTGTTGTCGGTGCGCCACCCGGCGTACACGCTGCTGGTGATCGCCTGCTTCCCCATGGCCTTCGTGGCGCTGCCAGGCCGCCACGCCTATCTCGGGGTGGCCGCGAGCGCGGTCGTGGTGCTGGGCGACCCGGTCGCGCTCGTCCGTTCCGGCGACTCCTGGCCCAGGGTGGCGGCCGTGCTCGGGGTCGCGGCGCTGGCGGCGTTCCTCGGCTGGGTCATCAGGGCGATGGAGGCCGAGGTCGGCAGGCGGCGCGCGGCCAACCGGGCGCTGGAGAGCGCGAACCTGCGCCTGGCCGCCCTCGGCGAGGAGAACACCCGCCTGCAGGGCAAGCTGCTGGCCGCCGCCCGCAGGACCGGCGTCGAAGGGGAACGCGGCCGGATGGCCAGGGAGATCCACGACACCGTCGCCCAGAGCCTGGCGGGCATCGTCACCCAGCTCGAAGCCGCCGAGGAGGCCGCCGACGACGCCGCGGCGGTCAGGCACCGGCTGTCCGTCGCCAGGAACCTGGCCAGGGAGAGCCTCACCGAGGTCCGCCGCGCCCTGCACGAGCTGCGCCCCGGGCCGTTGACCGAGGCCAGGCTGCCGCAGGCGCTGTCGGCCCTGGTCACCGGCTGGGGCGACAGACACGAGCTGCCCGCGACGCTCACCGTCACCGGTACCGCCCGGCCGCTGCACCCCGAGGTCGAAGTCACGCTGTTCCGGGCGGTGCAGGAGGCGCTGGTCAACGTGGCCCGCCACGCCAGGGCCGGCAGAACCGTCGTCACGCTGTCGTACATGGAGGATGTGGTGGTGGCCGATGTCCGGGATGACGGGGTGGGGTTCACCCCGTCGGCGGTGAGCGGCGAGGGCTTCGGGCTCACCGCGATGCGGCAGCGGGTCAACAGGCTCGCGGGGAACCTCGGTGTGGAGTCCGCGCCCGGCCAGGGCACCGCGATCAGCGTGAGCGTCCCCGCCATCCCGGCCGAGGCAGAGTGGGGGACGAGGTGACCGTGCGGCTGGTGATCGTGGACGACCACCCCGTGGTCCGCGACGGGCTGCGCGGCATGTTCGTCGAGCAGGCCGACGTCGAGATCGTCGGCGAGGCGGCCGACGGGGAGCAGGGGCTGGCCGTGGCCGTGCGGGAGCGTCCCGACGTGGTGCTGACCGACCTGCGCATGCCGGGGCTCGGGGGCGCGGAGTTCATCAGGGCGCTGGCCGAACGGGTGCCGTCGGCCCGGGTGCTGGTGCTGACCACCTACGACGGGGACGACGACGTGCTGCCCGCGGTGGCGGCGGGCGCGATCGGGTTCCTGCTCAAGGACTCGCCGCGCGAGGAGGTCTTCCGGGCCGTCCGCGCGGCGGCCGCGGGCGAGACGGTCCTGTCGCCGGCTGTGGCCTCCCGGCTGCTTGACCAGGTCCGGCGGCCCGCGCCCCGGCCCGCCGAGCTGAGCGAACGCGAGCGCACGGTACTCGCCCTGGTCGCGCGGGGCTGCACCAACAAGGAGGCGGCCGCAGCGCTGTTCATCAGCGAGACGACAGTGAAGACCCACCTCGCCCACATCTACACCAAACTGGGCGTCTCCGACCGCGCCTCCGCCGTGGCCGCCGCCTACGACCGAGGCCTGCTGCCCTGACCGGTGCGCCTACGCTCGCTTGCGGGCGGTGAGCCGTTCGACGAGGCCGAGCTTGAAGCGGTCGTGGCGCTCGACCGCCAGGCCGTGCTCGGGCAGCAGGAGGATCGGGCGGCGCAGGAAGTGCTCGCCGCCCATGGGCACGGTCACGAGTTCGAGCAGCCGCTGCGCCAGGCGCACGGGCCAGGCCGAGCCCGCCACGTGGTCGGCGAGCAGGAGGGTCCCGCCGGGCCGCAGCACGCGGACCATCTCGGCGAGCGCCTGCCGATGGTCGGGGATGGCGCACAGGGAGAAGGTGCACACCACCGTGTCGAAGGCGGCGTCGGGCAGGTCGAGCGCCTGGGCGTCGCCCTCGCGCAGGTCGGCGGCGAGTCCGAGCCGGGACGCCCGCCGCCGGGCGACGTCCAGCATGTCGGGGCTCCACTCCACGCCGGTCAGCCGGACGTCGTCGGGGTAGAGCGGCAGGTTGAGGCCCGTGCCGACGGCGACCTCGAGGGTGTCTCCGCGCGCCTGGCCGCAGATCCACGATCGTGTGTCGCCGAAGAACTTCCTGTCCATGAACGCCATCTGCCGGTCGTAGGAACCGGACTGCCTGTCCCAGTATCGGCGCAGGTGGTCGGCGCGATCCTTCGAGTCCATCGTTGCCTCTCTCTGTTGTCCGGTGAACGGTCCGGCGACGCCCGGCGTTCCCGTGCCGGCGGAACGGCCGTACGGTTTCCCCATGAACATCTGCGTCTTCCTCTCCGCCGCCGACCTCGCCGAGACCTACACCCGCCCCGCCCGCGAGCTCGCCGAACTGATCGGCAGGGGCGGGCACACCCTGGTGTGGGGCGGCTCCGACGTGGGATTGATGAAGGTCGTGGCCGACGGGGTGCAGGGTTCCGGCGGGCGGCTGATGGGCGTGTCGGTGGACTTCCTGGTCGGCAAGGTCCGTAAGGGCGTGGACGACATGGTTGTCGCGCGTGACCTGGGCGAGCGCAAGAAGCTGCTGCTGGAGAAGGCGGACGCGGTGGTGATCATGGTGGGTGGCACCGGCACCCTCGACGAGGCGACCGAGATCCTGGAGCTGAAGAAGCACGGACGCACCGACAAGCCGGTGGTGCTGCTGAACACCGCAGGCTTCTACGACGGGCTGAAGACGCAGTTCAGGCGTATGGAGGACGAGGGGTTCCTGCCCCGCCCCCTGTCGGAGCTGATGTTCTTCGCCGAGGAGCCGGTGGGCGTGATGGCGTATCTGGAGGAGTCGATCAACGCCCTTCCAGGAACCGGGCGACTCCGTCCAGAAAGCGCCGCAGGCTGAAGTCGAAGATCTCGTCGAGGTCCGTGAGGATCTCGGTGTTCTCCCGCAGCGCGGCCTGCCGCGGATAGCGGTCGGCGCCCAGTTCGTCGAGTACGGCGGGTACCTTCACGCGCCGCCACTGGCTCAGCGAGAGGCCGTCGCCCCGCCGTCCGGCGGCGATCTCGCTGACCCGCAGCAGCCCCAGCCCCTGGGCGATGCCGCTCACCCCGAGATAGACGCGATGGGTCGTGGCGGCGTCGAGGCCCAGGCCGTCCAGAGCGCCCAAACCCCGTTCGAAACGGGCCAGAAGGCTGGGGACGAGCGGCGGCTGCACGGTCGCGATGACCTCCAGGACCCAGGGGTAGGTGGAATACAGCTCCCATTCGAACCAGGCCGCCGCCTCGAGCCCGGCCCGCCACCCCTGCGGGGGCGGGGGCTCGCTGTCCCCGTCCACGCTGAACACGGCCTCGACCATCAGGTCGATCAGCTCGTCCTTGCCCTCGACGTAGTTGTAGAGGGACATCACCTTGACGCCGAGCACGTCGGCGACGTGCCGCATGGACATGCTCTCCAGGCCCTCGGCGTTGGCGATGCGGATGGCGGCCCACACGATGCGCTCCTGGGAGAGGCCGGGATCGCCGCGCTGGGGCCGCGCCGGGGGCGCGGCACGGCGGGCCCGGTAGGCGCGGGCCTGGCACGAGCGCGAGCAGTAACGCGGCTTCCGCCCACGCGAGGGCGGGGTGAGTTCTTTTCCGCACAGTGCGCACGTCAGCATTTCGTCACACCCTTCATCGTGACGAAATAATAACATGCCTGCCCGAAATTCTGTGATGAAACGGCTGTCTGACTGCGAATAGCGTCAAAAACGTATGCTGTACTTGAAAAATGACGTACACAGTAAGCGAGGGCAAGGCGGGCTGGCGGCAGTGGACGGGGCTGGCCATCCTCATGCTGCCCGTGCTGCTCATCTCCGTCACGGTGACCGTGCTGTTCTTCGCGCTCCCGTCGCTGACCGCCGAGCTGGCGCCGAGCGGCGCGCAGCAGCTCTGGATCGTCGACATCTACGCCTTCCTGCTGGCCGGGCTCCTCGTCCCGATGGGCAATCTGGGCGACAGGATCGGCCGCAGACGCCTGCTCATGGTGGGCGCGGTGGTCTTCGGCGCCACATCGGCCCTGGCGGCGTACGCGCCCAACGCCGAACTGCTCATCGCCGCCCGCGGCCTGCAGGGAGCCGCCGCGGCGACGCTGATGCCGCCGACCCTCGCCCTCATCCGGGTCATGTTCACCCAGGCCCGCCAGCTCAACATGGCCGTCGCCATCTGGGCGGCGGTCTTCACCCTCGGCAGCGTGCTCGGCCCGATCATCGGCGGGTGGCTGCTCGAGCTGTTCTGGTGGGGATCGGTCTTCCTCATCAGCGTGCCGATCATGATCGTGCTCCTGCTGCTCGGCCCGCTCCTGCCGGAGTACCGCGACCCCAACCCGGGAAAGTTCGACCTCCTCAGCGCGGTGCTCGTCCTGCTCGCCGCACTTCCGCTCGTGTACGCCGTGAAGATGGTCGCCGAGCAGGACCTCTCGGCCACGACGGGGCTCGCCGCCGCGGCCGGGCTGCTGTTCCTGGCCCTGTTCACGCGCAGGCAGCGCAGGCTGCCCGACCCGATGCTGGACCTGGCGCTCTTTCGCCGCAAGGCGTTCACCGTGTCCCTGATCACCGCCGCGCTCGCGGTGTTCGCGCTGGTCGGGACGTTCTACTTCATCACCCAGTACCTGATGTCGGTGCTGGAGCTGCGTCCGATCGTGGCGGGGCTGATGACCGTGCCCGCGGCCGTCAGCGCGGCGGCCGGCTCGGTGCTCGGGGCGGCGCTCACCCGGTGGTTCAGGGCCGGGGCCGTCATGGGGGCCGGCATGGTCTTCGGCGCGGCCGGGTTCGTGCTGATCGCGCTCCTGGGCACAGAGGCCAACCTGCCACTGCTGTTCGGCGGGCTGTTCGTGCTGGGCTGGGGGATCGGCTCGGTGCAGGCGCTGGCCTCGACCATGGTGGTCTCCACGGCCCCGCCGGAGAAGGCCGGGTCCGCCTCCGGGCTGTTCGAGTCGGCCACGGAGTTCGGGCAGGCGCTCGGCGCGGCCATCCTCGGCAGCATCGGGGTGGCGGTGTACCGCGCCACCCTGGCGGCGGCGCTGCCGCCCGAGGTGCCGGGCGAGGCCGCCGCGGTGGCGCACGAGACCCTCGGCGGCGCGCTGGCGGTCGCCGGCGAGCTGCCCCGGGCGGCGGGTGCGGCGCTGGAGTCCGCGGCGCGGGTGGCCTACGTCGAGGGAATGCAGGTCGCCGCCCTGTCCGGCGCGGCCGTCATGCTGGTCATGGGGATCCTCGCGTTCGTCCACATCCGTGAGGCGCAGCCCTCGGCCTGACATCACCCCATTACGCTGATTTCATGAGCAATGTCGTTACGGTGTTCCCGCCTGCCCCCGGCGACGGCGGCGTGATGGGGGAGATCCACGCGGAGGCGTGGCAGGCCGCCTACGCCGGTTTCTTCTCCCCGGAGTTCCTCGCCGAGGCGGTACGGCACCGGCGCGGCAAATGGCACGACGTGCTGGCCGACGGCAAGGACACCATCATCCTGGCCGCGCTGGACGGCCGCCCCCTGGCCTTCTCCTACTTCGGCGCCTCGCCGGCGCGGCCGGACGCGGCGGAGATCTTCGGCTTCTACGCTCACCCCGACGGCTGGGGCAGCGGCATCGCGAGCGCGCTGATGACCGCCTCGCTGAACAGGATCCGTGAGGACGGCTTCGGCCGGGTCCACCTGTGGACGCTGCGCGACACGCCTCAGTCGCGCCGCTTCTACGCCAAGAGCGGTTTTATCGAGTCGGGCCTGGTCCGCGGCCACGACTTCGGCGACGGCGAGCCCATCGACCAGGTCGAATACGAGTGCGCCCTGTCCCTCGGTTGACGGCGGCCGAATTCTGCGTGAACGGTTTGATCCGTCCGACCTCTGCGCTGGTGGAAAGCGAGAATTGAACCAGTTTGCAGAGGGGGCATCCGTTGGCGTTGCTGGAGCTGCTGGGGCAGCTGGTGGACTTCCTCGGGGGTGTGGGGCCGGTCCTGTTCGGGATCGTCCTGCTGATCGCCGCGCCCTTCTTCGACCGGTTGGTCGTGCGCCGCAAACGCATCAGCTTCCGCGTCCTGTACAACTCCAAGATCGGCGTCGGCCCTGAAGGGCTGAGCGACAGCAACGACCCCGCCGAGGCGACCCCGCCGCAGCTCCTCCAGGTGGCGCGGCTGCTGGAGCGGATGAGCATCGTCGTCATCCGCCTGCGCAACAGCGGCAGCTACGACATTGACGCCGACGACTTCGAAAAGCCGCTGTCGTTCAGGTTCGGCGGGCGCGTGGTGTGGAATGCCAGGGTCTCGGAGGCCACCACGGACCAGCTGCGCGCCAAGCTGCGCGAGGGCCTGCGCTTCTTCCCCGAGGACGACAACCCCGACCGCGACACCCTCGTCACCGTACGGGAGCGGCTCACGGTCCGGATGGCCCGCTGGCTGGGCGGCGGCCCGTCCGTCCCTGACTCCGCCGAGCCGCTCTGGCACGGGGTGCGGCTGGACGGGCTGAAGCTGAAGCGCGGCGAGAAGGCCAAGCTCGTCGTCGTCCTGCGCGAGTCGGGCCGAGGGGAGATCACCAAGGTCGTGGAGCACGCCGGCAAACTCAAGGACGCCGGCATGATCAAGGACGAGGGCGAGAACCGCCGGATCACCCTGCCCCGGGTGAGCGCCGGGCTGGTGATCGTGCTCAGCGCCGTGCTGGTGCTCAGCCAGCTCGGACAGCCGCAGGACCGGACCATCGCCTGCGCCTCCGGCGACCTGCGGGTCGTGGGATCCAGCGTGGTCATGCCGACGATGAAGGCGATCGCGCGGGACTACGCCGACGCCTGCGGCAACGCCCGGATCACCACCGAGGCGACGGGCTCGGTGGAGGGCACGCGCGCGGCGCTGCAGTCGGCCAAGAACGACGTGATCGCGCTGTCGGACGGCAAGAGCGGCCTGCACGACCAGCTCCACAGCGAAAAGCTCGCCACCGTCGTCTTCTACGTCGTGGTCAACAGCGGCGTCGGGCTGACGACCATCACCCGCGAGGACCTGCACAGGATCAACGCCGGCGAGGTGACCGACTGGAAGCAGCTCAGGGACGGGCCCTCCCTGCCGATCCGGATCATCAGCCGCGGCCCGGAGTCCGGCACCCGGCAACTGTATGAGCACCGGGTCCTCGGCACCGGCGAGAACGTGCTCTCCTCCGACGAATGCCGGGAAAAGGACCGCAACCCCGGCGCCCCGGTGATCAGATGCGAGCGCGGGGACAACGCCGAGGTCATCCAGCAGGTCGCCACCGTCCCCGGCGCGATCGGCTACGCGGACGCGCTGTCGATCGCCGACCAGCGCAAGGCGGGCGCCATCACGGCCCTGACCCTGGACGGCAAGGCGTTCGACCCCGCCGACGCGGCGAAGGCGGGGTACCCGTTCTGGACGGTCGAGTACCTCTACAGCCACTGGAAGCCGGAGCCGGGCTCGCTCGCGGCCGGTTTCCTGGGGTTCGTCAGGACGCATGAGCGGGCCCAGCTCCGGCTCAGCGAGTCGGGCTTCCTGCCGTGCACGACGAAGCAGGGCCTGGCGGAGCTCTGCGTCCTGCGCTGAGGGCGGCCCGCGCGTCAGCACCCGCCCCTGACCTCACTCATGGAAGACCACCACACGGGGCGCGTGGTCGTCGTCGGGGATCGCCTGCCCGGGCTCGCGCCGCCCCTGCGCCAGGATCCGTCCGGTGCGCGGGTCGACGACGCGGTAGCGCATCGGCAGCCCCTCCTCGCGTGAGGGCCGCAGCGCCCCGCCGTTCTCCTGGTAGACCACGTGCAGGCGGCCCGGCACCCGCACCGAGCGCGGGCTGACGAACGTCTCCCAGTCCGGCTCCATGTCCGTCGTGGGCAGCCCGTCGAGGATCTTGCCGAGCAGACCGACATAGGCCGACCCCTCGAAGTCCAGAGAGTCGCGCCAGCCGCCGGAGGGCGCCAGGAAGTACGGTGCGTGGCCGGGTTCGGCGTCGTGCAGCTTCCACTGCCAGATGTTGGCGGCGCCGTAGACCACGCCCATGGTGCCTCCCGCGCACAGGTTGGCCCACGCCTCGTGGCCCTGCCACCAGCCGGCGGCGTTGGCGTCCGACCGGGTCCGCTCGTAGGTCGGCTCGCCGTTGGCGACGGCCCTGACCGGGGTGTTGCGCCACATGTCGGCGACCCGCTCAGGGACGTGCTCGCCGCCGTGGCCGGTCTGGCACCACTGGAAGTCCAGCCAGTCGGCCTCCTGCCAGGCCCGGTTGTCGCCGTGCGGGCGGTAGTGGATGCCGGTCGGCTGGGCGTAGCAGTCCCAGGCGTGCACCTCGGCGCCGCCGGCCGGGATCTGCGGCTCGCGGCCCGACCCGTCGGCGCCCACCAGGTAGATCGCCGGGCGGGCGCCGTAACGGGCGACCAGGTAGCGGCAGTAGCGGGCGTACTCGGCCGGCGGAACGACCGTGCCGGCCACACCGAGGCCCTTCCAGCCGAACCCCTGGAAGACCGGCTGCAGCACCGGGACGATCTCATGCTCGGCGAGGATGGCCAGCAGCCGGTCCAGGTACTGGAAGTAGCCCGGGTTCAGATCGTTGACGTGGCCGGTCGGCAGGTCCTCGAACGCGACGCCGAACCCCTCGTCCGCCTGGCGGTCGCGCGGCCCGACGGCCCCCATGTCGGGCTGCACGGACATGAGCAGCACCGCGTTGAAACCCTTGGCGTGCCGGTCGGCCGCGTAGACGCGCACCTGCTCCTCGGTGGCCCGCCACGGCAGCGCCCACGCGGTGTCGGCGAGGAGGATCGCGGGGGTGCCGTCGGCGTGGACGAGGCTGCGCCCGCCCGCTGACATGGTCCAGAAGCCGTGCCGCAGGAACCGGTGCGCCCCCGGCTCGGCGGGCTCGACCTCGACGACCCCGCCCACCCCGCGCAGGCCGGGGTCGTCGAGGGAGGCGTCGGACGTCCACTGCCAGCGGCCGTGCGGCAGCGGCGAGCTGAACCGCACCCGCCAGGTGCGCCCGCCGTCGTAGAAGGCGGGCCGGCGCAGAGTGAGCCCGCTGTCATGGACGAAGTCGGCCCAGACGTCGACGGCGGAGTAGGCGTCGGGCACGTCGGCCGAGGCCGTGAGGGCGATCTCGGTCTCGCGCCAGGCGCCGGCGACCCGCGTCAGCTCCCCCATCAGTCCTCCACCTGGGCGGTGAGCAGGGCCTTGCGGGCGATGCGCTGGGCGGTCAGGGCGTCTTGGCGGGTTTGGGCTTCGGTGAGGGCGTCGATGTCGAGGAGGTTC